>JBCBKQ010000062.1:0-24467 GCA_038521595.1 Cyanobacteria bacterium J06627_28
CTTGCCATAATTTTGAAGAAATAAAGGGGAAAAACTAAAGAGGAAAGAGGCTTGGAAGAAACTGCAAAGCTGACACGTGTGCGTGACAAAGCCAAACCTCAAAACGACAATCTTTTTATGAGGCACCTATACATGCTACTGGGTACCTGTACATGGCCAATACTTAGAGGCATAAGCATAGGTAGAGAAAACACATCTGCAGTAGCATTTAATGGAACCTAAGACAAAATTCAAACGCTAACCGCAGATGTGGGATTCGGAGGAGTCTACGTCTGTTTCTGCTGTCAGAGCCTAGCCCTGACGGCAGAAACAGGGTTAGAGAACATTGCAGCCCCTACGAAACTCGGCTCAAGCCATCTAGCAGTAGTGCGGCAAATATCGCGCCGCCTAATCCACCGATTAAAAAGCTCAATGAAAACTGTCGCCAACCAGTTACCGATCTAAGATCGGCTGGCAAATCAAGAACGCTGCTAACAGGCTTTCGATAGGCTAACGTTGCAGTATCTGGCTTGAATGAGGTTAATCCAAACCCCAACAGCACGATAGCTCCAATCACAATTAACCCGCATCCTGAGAGTGTGCCAGCCAGCAAAGCCTGATCGGAATCACGTAGTGGACCCAACTTGATAAATGGGCCAATCGCCCAGTACCCATGGGCCATACCGACTTCTAGCCCGCGTCGCAAGGGTGACAGATTATTTCTTAATATGGGCAGCTGACGCAGAAAACCTACACCCAGAGTTGAAGCACTCAAGGGTGTCTGCAACGTACCTTCCAATGCATAAGCGGCAGGTTCGATAGCAGCATCGCGATTAAAATCAACACCTGCAGCTGCCCCTCTGGCTCTAAAGCCATGCCACCAATGCCCAAACATAAATAGCAGCGCCAAGACGCCATGAGAAATTGCCAATGAGCCCCTAAGTGTAAGTCCCCCCTCAGCAGTTCGCAAAATTCCGACGGGGCCATAGAAGACTTCTGGATAGGCCGTAGCATTGACTGTTACGAAGTAAGCAGCGAGCAAACCCATATAAGAGAGTGCTGCCAAACTATAGGAGAGATAAGCCTCACCCGACCAGGTCAAAAATTTCTTTGCCCAAGGTACGGGACGAGTCGCCATATGCCATACCCCCCCAAGCAAACCCAAACTGCCAATCCAAATATGGCCACCAACAATATCTTCTAAATTGTCTACGCTGGCGAGCCCCGTTGTTCCCCAGCGGCCAAACAGATATCCAAAAATGCGAGTCGGGTCTAGCGTTGGAGCCGCTACAACACGAACATTGGCAACCTGAGGATCGTATAGTCCACCCCAAAACATCGCCTTGAGTACTAGCAGCCACGCGCCCAAACCCAATAGAAAAACATGAATGCCTAGGATAGTCGAGATTTTATCTGGATCTTGCCAGTCATAGCCAAAAAATCCAGTTGCTGTTGAATCTTTTGGGAGTACCTCAGGCCCTCTAAAGACGTGAAACAATCCACCAGCCCCAAGTACAGCTGAAGAGATAAGGTGAACTGCACCTACAACAAAAAAAGGATAGGTATCAACAACAAGGCCATTGCTACCAACCCCAAGCCCCAACGTAGCCAGGTGAGGCAAAAGAATGAGCCCTTGCTCATACATCGCCATGTTTGGATTGAACTGACTGAGCTCAAATAGCGTCATTGCCCCTGCCCAGAAGACGATCAATCCGGCGTGGGCAATATGAGCACCCAGAAGCTGACCTGATAGATTAGTCAACCGAGCGTTTCCAGCGAGCCAGTCCTGACGGCTCATCGCCGCATTTGCACTGCTATAGGAGACTTGCATATCGCACTCCAATGAAACCTCTTAAAGAATAAACACTCACCTATTGGGAATAAAACCCATTAGACGGTCTTCACCCAAAGTAGAATCATTCTCAACAATAAAACATAAACTTTCATGTCGAAAGCCAAGAAGGAAGTGTAGCTTGAAGCACAAAGAGCCCTGCTTAAGTCGCTTCTCCTAAAAAGTACAGAAGATAGGCTAAAAAAGTACAGAAGATAGGCTAAGCGAGGCCGAACCCCCTTGAAATCAGTGACTAGAATCATTCTAGAAGTGCAGCTCTTTTTTTCTAATGATAATCAAACCCAATAAATGTGTTGAGCTGCCATCAAAAATTTCTGCCTATTTGTAATGGATGCACTTCACCAACCTACCGCTAGCCTTGCAAGTTGCATCCGCCTAAAAGCGCCAGCTGATTCAGGACTTAGCAGTATTTGACAGGCATTCTCATCAATACCTAGAATTATGGAGTTAGTAATTCTGCTGACATGTATTTTTGGATAAAGTGTTTTCTCTGTTACAGGAACCAGCTTCAGCCCTGGGTCGGCTTTAATGGCGCAGGTAGTTCAAGCTCTATCTAGCTCGGGTTAAATACATCACATCCAACGCTCAGATTTTGCCCACGGGAGCCTAATTTTTTTGGAAACCTATGAATTTGATGTTGTCATTATTGGGGGTGGTCCGGCGGGCTGTGCCTGTGCGCTCTATACTGCGCGAGCTGACCTCAAGACCGTGATCTTAGACAAAAACCCAGCGGTAGGAGCATTAGCAATTACCCACAAAATTGCCAACTATCCAGGGGTTGCTGGAGACGTTAGCGGTGATGCTTTATTGGCAGTGATGCGAGATCAAGCCATGGAGTATGGCACAGAGTATAAGCGTGCTCAGGTTTTTAGCATTGACATTAGCAACTCGATTAAACAGGTCTATACCCCTGAAGGTACGTTTAAGGCAAAAGCATTAGTGCTAGCCACTGGCGCGATGGGGCGCACGCCTTCTTTCAAAGGAGAGGCTGAGTTTCTAGGGCGAGGCGTTAGCTACTGTGCAACCTGTGATGGTGCTTTTTACAGGGGCAGTGAGGTTGCTGTTGTTGGGCTAAATGATGAAGCGATCGAAGAAGCTCAGGTCTTGACCAAGTTCGCTGATACGGTTCATTGGATTATGTCGAAGCAGCCTAAAGAAGACAACGGCCATGCGCAGGCTCTATTGGAGAAAGAAAATGTCAAGCTGTGGGACAAGACTCGCTTAGTCAGTATTGATGGGGACAACTCGGGCGTCAGCGGATTGACGATTAAGCCTCGCGGACAGGATCCGCAAGTTTTGCCTGCAACGGGAGTATTTATTTATCAGGTCGGCTCTAAGCCGATTACCGATTTTATTGCCGGGCAAATCGAGTTTAAGGCTGGTGGTGGTGCTGTTGTGGATGACACAATGGCAACGTCTGTAGAGGGTGTCTGGGCCGTTGGCGACATTCGCAATACGCCCTACAAGCAAGCTGTGGTAGCAGCGAGTGATGGTTGCATTGCTGCAATGTCTATCGAGCGCTTTCTGAATAATCGCCGTCAAGTTAAGCCTGATTGGGATCATAGTTGATAGTCATAATTTGTTTCATCAATCAGATTCTCTCAGGCTAAATGCTATGTTTTAGGATTCATAGCGTAGTGCAAAAAAGACCAGTACGAAACCAGCGCAGTGATGGCCCGTGGCCATATCAACAACATCCAGGCTCTCTGCCAGAGAGGTATGTTTGACTGAGAATTGGAATTCACTATTTCGGCAGTGCGAGCCAACAAGTCGGCGCTTACGCCATCGCCCACAGGCAATAAGCTACAAAAGAGCAGAACTAGATAAACCAAAAGACTACCTAACCCAATTCTCAAAAGATATCTTTCTGTGCGAGTCGCAGGGACAAGGTTTATTACTACAGCGCCTGCAAGCAGAAGCAAAAAAATCAGCCCCACTCGCCAGCCAATTGATCTATGGCCCTGGGCTATAGCGCTGAGCCGTTCAGAATTGATTGCTTCTAGGGGAGAGTGCCCAATGAGAAGTGTGGCTAGCTCCGTTCCTAAAATGACAGTAAAGAGCGTAAGAATACCAATGAGGGCAATAGACTCTAGACTCATGATGAAGCTGCTTCTTTAGTTAGACGATAGGACTGAATGATTCTCCAGAAGTCGGCTGAATACGTCTGCTTGCCTCGCTCCCCTGAGTCTCTTCCATAATGTCTTCTACAGAAACGAGCTGTTCTCTGGTGCGTGGATCTTCAGCATAAGAAACCGGGCCATGAAGAGAGGCTAAAACAGATAGCAGCGTGACCGGTTGCTCGGCGTGGCTGCGGTGCCAGACCTTGGCAGGCACGATAAAAACGCTATCTTTGACCAGTGGATATGTTTTCCTGCTGCCGTTTACCAAAAGCGTGATGGTCACTTCGCCCTGCAAAACCAGCAGAAATTCGTCTCCTTCTTGGTGAAACTCCCAGGGCGTTTGCCCCTGCCAAATGCCAACTGAAGCTGAGCCGCGATCCATCTGCCCCAGATCACAAAAAGCGGAATGAAACTGCTCGGGCGTTGGGTTGTTTGCTAAATCGAGTGGGACTAATGTTGGGAGAACTTGACCGAGTGATTGGATATCCATGGTTTTAATCTTAGTCTTTCAGCATTAGTCTACCTAACGCAGGAAATATTAGGCTTCTACGACAAATCGATTGAGCCTATAGCGTTTTACTTGGCCTCGAATCAACCAAGGTGCCCAGCGGACAATGAGACCTGTCGGAAAAGGGGCTTTTTTGATGAGATCGGGTGTGGCGTCTAAAAAGGTGCGCGATCGCACTAATCGCAAATTTCCCCAGCTTTCTATCTCGCTTGGATCGTCACAGCCCCAGCGAAACCAGCTATCTTGTGACATGTAGCGCATGGCATCGTGGGTCGCTTGACCATCCACCATCGCTTGAGCAGTGGTGTCGGTCAAAATCCAGGCACCTGGAAAGCGGTTCGCAATTTGGGTAATCGCCTGCTTTGCCTGCTCTGGTTCTAGATAAATAATTACCGCTTCTGAAATAAAGCACCAGGGGCCGCCTGTGGCCGCCAAAGGTTCCATCCAGTCTGTGTCGAGCACGCTAGCTTCAAGCATGGTGCGACGAGGCTGATCTTCAAAAAACTGTCGCCGTAGCGCCAAGGAATCGGGTAAATCAAGGTCGAACCATTGGGCTTGGCCGTTGTCTAAACGCTCGAAGCGGGTATTGAGACCGCAGCCAATTTCAACCACAGTACCGGTTGGATGCTCTATCAAAAAAGCCTGTACATCTTGATCGAACAGTCTTGTCCTCAGCGTTGCGCCTGCCAGCGCTCTGGATTTTTTCCACTTAGAAAAGTCGTAGTCTAGGGTACTTACAATTTCAACTGCTTTCTCATCTTTGATTAATCCGTTGTCTTTTTGTGTCTCTACGGCTCGACCCAGCAATGGAATTAGCAGTGTTTCTTGCACCGGGCCAAGGTCTACTGGAATTTTTGTCATGATCTACCATCCTCAAATGTAGACAAGGCCATGATAATTAGTTTTCAGAAAAGTGGCGATCGCTAGCTCAGGCGCGATTACTAACTCCACAACACAAATAGTAGATTCTTTAGGTAGATTGACAGTTCCAGAAACATTAGGCACTGTTGCCAGTCCCATTTGACCCGCCGAAATTTCGAGCGGTTCCTTAAACCCTGGCATAACGCCTGCATATTGGCCCGCCAAACAGAAACTGAGGTTAACGAGCCCGTCTTGATGAGAAAACTGCTGAAAATCCAGGCTTAAATCGCAGCTGAGCTGATAGTTGTGAATCAGCAGTTCTAACCCCTCACGCAGATGAACACCGTGTAGCTTTCCCTGTCCGAATCGCTCAGGAATTAGCAAAATAGTTTCTTGACTAGCAGGCATCTGACAGCTACCGCCGTACTGCTCCATAAATTGTTGGGTGGCCTGGTCAAAGTCGTTAAACCCCAGCAAAATTTCTATAGTCTTACCTGTGTTGACAGATAGCAATAGAGCGGCGCGAGCGAAAAAAAAGATAACCGGAAGCCGACAAAAGCGATAACCCGTCTTTTAGTCGGCTTACTCCGGAATTTATACCTTAACTGGCATGTTGCCGGCGCTTGAAGCTGGTTGCCATCAATCCACCACTAATCCCTAGCAATCCCAAGATTGAACCAGGCTCTGGTACATCAGTCACTTGGGTGACTTGAGCAAACTGCCCAGTCTCATTGAGCGGCGTAGCTGGCTGTCCATTGGGCGGTAGATAGGCCTCTCCAACTCGACCATCGTCAACCAGATCCTGAGTGGTTCTAGTCGGAAACCCAACATCTTCGTGGGAAGAAAAGCCAATGGGAAAACCAAATTCATCGGCCCAATCATCCACATGTAGGTGAGGGGTGCTGCTACGAGGTGGCTTTGACCAAAAGCTCAGCCCTTCGGCAAGGCTCGGATCGTTGCCACTTTCACGATCATAATTAATCCCACCCAGACTCAGGCCGTCTGGTTCGTTGTAGCTGCCTGTTTGAAGCAGTTCCTGGCTGTTGGTATCAAAGTTGAAATTTACACCAGGATCGAGATGATTGTCGGCATATGTCCGCAGCAGAGCGCCATCTGGGGCAAAGAAAGAAATATTTAGAAAATCTAGATCATCGGTTCTGACAATCCCGTCTAAGTAGCTTTGGGTCTCGTCGTAACCAAACGAACCAGACACCTGAAATCCAGCCACCTGCCCAGTCCAATCAAAGTCAAATTCGACAGCTTCAGCGCTGACTGGAAGCATGACGCTCAGTGCTAAGCCAACAAACAGGCTTTTTCTCAATGTAAGTACCATCGATTAGAAATCTCCTAAAAGTCATTATTTTGGTCATTATTTTGCTGCTGGTAGTTATTCAGAAGAGCCTCTCTTTGAGCCCTTCAGGTTAAGAATCTAGCGATCACCAGCAAATGTTAAAACAGCTAGATTAATTGGTTTATTTATGCTATAGCCATAGCCTCCTGCGGATTGGATATATCAGGCACAAGCTCAAAGCTACTCTTAGTTAGCGCCGAGGCTTGAACATTTTGCATAATGGCCAGGACTTCACCGCTATCAGCTACGCCCAGCAGGGTATTGCGACCGTCCTGAGTGACTGTCAGCTCAGCAAAAGTGAGTTCGCCTTCGACCAGGCCAATCCGGTCAATGCCGACTTCAAAGTCAACAATAGTATCGGTGCCATCACCATTACCAAAGACAAACAGATCGCTGCCGCTGCCATCAGAGAAATTATCTCCAACCAGCGTGTCATTACCAGTAACGCCCATGATGATGTCGTCACCATCGTCACCCCAGATAAAGTCATCACCCGCGTCGCCGCTGAGGATGTCGTTGCCAGCCTTGCCGCCGATGCGATCATCACCGTCGCCGCCAAAGATAATGTCGTTGCCACCAGCTACATCATCTTGAGGAGAACGAGAATTTAGATCGCCCCGAAGAACATCGTCACCAGCGCCACCAGTCATAATGTCATTGCCGAGGTCGCCTGCAATCGTGTCATCGCCAGCAGTGCCAACTAGGGTGTCGTCACCAGGAGTAGCTATGTTATCAGGCGGGGTAATATCGCCTTCAATTAGGGTTGCCGTCAGGTCATAAAACCCGTTGTTTATGCCGACTTCAGGGAAAGTCCATCCGCTGCCGGTTCTAGAGACAAACGGATCATAGTTACGATTGCCCAGCTGACTGACGCCCACGTAGTAGGTACCCGCTGTTTCAGCGGTGAATTCCAAATACGGATCGCGAGAGAACTCTTCTCCGGGGGCCGCTCCATCCCGATTGGTCGCTAGCTCGTTGCCATCTGCGTCAAACAGCCGCAGTTCGGTATCGGGCTTTTGTAGAATATCTGCCAAGGCTGGATACACCACCTGCCTGAAGTTGATTGTGTTGGGCAAGATTTTTTCAGTGTCAATATCTAGCCCGACCGTTTGCCCCGCGTCTAAATTAAAAGAGAAGAAATCCACATCTTCGGGCAGGTCGCTAAAGCTTTCTCCAATGAGGCCGCTAATAGAAACAGACGGATTGTCAACACTCAGACTAAGGGCGTTCGCTTCAGGAATCGTGCTGTTGCTAATTTCATCACCAAACAGCTCACTTTCTTCGGCAACGGTTGCCTGATCTAGGGTATCTGCCAGGGTAAAGGTCGCTTCGTTAAAGGCAGCGTTGAGTTCATAATCATCGCTCTCTACCAGGGCAAAGCTTGCGGTTTCACTGCCTTCTGCGACACCATCACTCAACACCGGCAAGCTAATGGTGGCGGTTTGTTCAGTAATGGTCAGGTCAAAGCCATCATCGCGGACAGCCGCAATGGAGCCACCTGCAACCTCAATAGCATCTAGGTTAAACTCACCTAGCGCCGAAGTAGCCACACTCACGGTTAGCCCCTCTGCGGGCGGCGGCGTACTCAAACTAAAGGTGTGAACGCTGACGGTACCTTCTGACTCGATCAGCGCTTCCGGCTCCCCAATCAGGCTGACTTGAATGCCAGAATCGACATTGTCGGCAATTGTGAAGTTGATTTCACTGGCCTCTGGATCGATGGTGTAGCCTTCTAAGGGCTGAAGCGCAAAGTTCAGCCCCACGATACCTTCTTGAACCGTCAGCGGATCAATATTGCGAACCGTTAGCTCATCGAATACAGAGAGAGTGATAGTGGCCGTTTGTTCGGTAACGGTAAAGAAGAAACCAGAAGAATCGCCATTAGGAATCGGGAAATTGCCCCCGGTCACTTCTGCCTCTAGCACGGAAAACTGGCTAAGCGGACTGCCTACGGTGGTGTCATCTTCACTATCGACAAAGATGGTCAAGCCTTCTGGCGGCGGCGCTTCTGAAAGATTTAGGGTAATGGTTGTTTCAGTTTGTTCTGTTTCAATTAGGGTCGTTTCGCTAGCGGTAATGCTGACTTCAGGTACGGTGTCGCCACCTGTGGTCGGCGGTGGCACATCCGCCACAGAATCGTAATAGGTCACATCTGTTGCACCTGCTTCAGCAGAAACGGTATATCCTTCTCCTGGCTGAAGGAAAAAGTTCACCGTCTCAGGGCCGTCGGTTTCTAGCGGCTCATAGCGACCCACAATGTTGCCGTAGAAAGTGGGGAACCAGGGTTGGTTATTGGCCGCTTCGTAAGTCACGGTCATCAAAGGTTCCTCTATTCGCAGCCGAATGCCCGTAGGAATGCCCTCTGCGTTGTAATAAGCGCCCAGAGACTGACCGCCAATAGTGCTGGGCAGAGCGCTTTGGCCCAGATAGGAGACATAGTCAAACAGATTGGCATCGCTATTGAGAACAAATTCAAGGCCGCCTTCTGGCACCTCACCGTCGGCCTGAATGGTAAAGGTAACGCTGGATACGCCACCGACGTCTACATGTTCCACTACCGTATTAGTGAAATTGCCATCCCCGTCAGTAGTGGTGGGATTTGCACTCAAAGACAGCATGGGTGGATTGACAACATCTGGATTGCTGTCGGGTGGTGTGGGCGTGCCTGTTTTACGCGGGTTGTCTTCGGTGAGTAAGTTAATTTCGATGCTGTAATCACCAAAGATAGCGCGATTACCCTGGCCCGATCCAGGCACGTTGGGGTCATAGAAGGGGGCGACTTCATCCCAGAAGTTTTGCACCTGGCCATCGTCACCCACAGCAATAAAGTATGAGCCGTCTGCTGGCGCGGTAAATTCGTCGTAGCTGTCGGTTTCGTTGGGATCAAATGGGCCAATGCCGCCAAACAGCTTATCGGGCGCTGCGGCCGGATCAAATCCGGTGTTGATGTAGTCTTGCAGCTGGTTGCCCTCAGCGTCGTAGACAAAGGCATTAATGGCAAAGCCAACGCCAAATTCGTCCACGTTGGTGTCAAAGTCAAAGGTTTCGATGGTGATAGTATCGCCAGCCTTTAAATCGACTTTGTAGACATCAACGTCTTCGCTATAGTCGATGTAGGTATAGGTGCCATCTTCGTTGAGGTAGCGATTGCCAATGTCGAAGTAGACTGAATCCGTGCCGAAAAATGTGGGATTTTCGGGGCTGATTTGGGTTTCGGTGGCATTGGCAATATCGTTATTCGGTTCATTAATCACACCCCGAGGAATATCTAAGCGGGTATCCACTAAGTTAAAGCTGCCGCCACTATAGTCGGAAATAATCTCGTATCCGTCTCCCGGTGCTAGCATAAAGCTTGCGGTCTCACCTGTTTCAGTTTCACCATCGTTAGCGATAGGCAGATTCACTAAAGTGGTGTACTCTGTCATCCGCAGGTCAAAGCCGCCATCGCGGACTGCTACAACCTCACCCCCTTCAACAGAAATTCCATCTAGATCAAACTCGCTCAGGTTCGGCGCATCGACTGAAACAACAAGTCCACCTTCTGGAATCACGCCATCGGTCACATTAAAGGCGTGGGCGCTGACGGTGCCCTCATCTTCGATCAGATAGCTAGGGCCAGTGAACAGACTGACCTGGGGCAGGCTAGGGCCAGTGAGCGGCGGGGCAGTTGGCAACTGGGTGGCATCGTCAGCAAACAACACAACGCTGGTTGCCGCTGCGGCATCAATGGTGTAATCGCTCAGCGTAGGCAGGGGACCTTCTACATCCCGGTCTACCTGATCTTCGGTCTGTAGCGAGAAGGTGGCTTCTACTAACCCGTCGAAGGTGTCAGGCAAGAAGGTATCGGGTTCAGGATTGTTGAAAATATTCAGCGTTGCGGTACCAAAGGTAGCCCCTTCATTAATCGTAGCAACAAATCCTGAACTGTCGCGGTTGGTAACAAGACTTTCAAAATCAATATTTTCAGTAGTTGGGTTAAAGGCAAACTCGGGTAGATCTAATCGATTGAGCATTTGCTCAACGTCTGCGTCAACAAATAGGGTCAACCCGCCCGCCGGGGCCGGTTCGTCTAAATCAAAGCGGAAGGTAATGGTGGTACCCTGGGTTTCTACCAGGGCATTGAGATCGCCGTCGAAAGTAGTTGATGTGGATAGGCTGACTTGCATAGAATCTGTTGTGGTAAAGAACGGCACGCTAGCGGGTGCTACGCGCTGTTGGGTGGATTGCTCGTAGTCGTAGGCGAAGCCAAGGAGTAAGGCTTCGCTAAAGGGTTCTCCGGAAAATTCCAGGCCGACGGGGAGTCCAGCAGAGGTCACCCCAGCGGGGACAACAATTCCCGGCAATCCGGTGATGGAAGAAAAGGGATTGTCAGAGTTTGGCGAGAGTTTGCCAAGAAAAGGAGCGGGCAGGGTCTTCATGGGATAGACCAGCGCGTCTAGATCGAATTCTTCGAGTAGATCAGCAGTGGCCTCCTGCAAAAACTCTCGCTGCGACAGGCGCTCTAAATAGTCTGGATTTTCTTCAAAGGATGAGCTTAACCCTTGGGAAAACCCAAAGATCAAGCTGGTGCGGGGCAGCAGCCTACCGTCGTCAAGAATCTCCTGTAGATTTTGAACGGGCGCGCCTGAACCCAGGCTATCGAGATAGTTGTTGACAGCAAACTCTGTTTCAAACAGATTGAGCCGAGCATTATCGAGCAGGCTGAATAGATCGATGCCAAGGCTAACATCATCAATAATCACCGCGCCTTCTGCGGCCAGATCGTCAATGGCCTGCTCGATAATGGCAAGGGATTCTGCGTGAGGTTCACCCGTGCGAAACAAATCTCGAAAGACGCCAATACGCGCACCCTCTAGCGCTTGATCGCTGAGGAGACTGGTGTAGCCGGCTGCTGGAATATTGCCTGTGCTCTCAGCAGTGATTGGGTCACTGTCGTCGAAGCCGGCAATGATATCGAGTGCGATCGCAGCATCTTCCACCGTCCGAGCAATCGGCCCCACCCGATCCAGCGTGAAAGAAATCGGCACCGTCCCATCTCGGCTCACCAACCCTTCTGTCGGCGCAATCCCTACTAGACTGTTGTTCGCCACAGGATTGCGAATGGAAACCCCAGTTTCTGTCCCCAGGCCTAGAACAGCAAAATTAGCCGTAATCGCCACCGCTGTACCACCGCTGGAGCCCCCTGGTGCACGGGCAAAGTCATAAGGATTGAGTGTTTGCCCCCCGAGAGCGCTGACGCCTTGAACATTGCGGGCAAACTCATCTAGGTTTGTTTTACCGAGGATGATGGCCCCAGCCTCTCGCAGTTCTTGCACCACAAAAGCATCGTCTGGTGGTAGAAAGTCTTCTAAAACAAATGCGCCTGCTGTCGTAGGCAAATCAGCTGTGTCGATATTGTCTTTGATTACAATTGGGATGCCGTGAAGTGGGCCTCTGGGGCCTTGCTGCTGACGTTCTTGATCTAGTGCGATCGCCCGCCCCAACGCATTAGGGTTCAGCGTAATAATGCTGTTGAGCGCGGGTCCCTGCTGGTCGAAGGCTGCAATGCGATCAAGATAAAGCTGCACTAACTGTTCAGATGTTAGCAGGCCAGAATCAAAGGCTTGATTAATCTCGGCAATAGTAGCTTCTTCAAACCCAAACATAGCGGCTCCCGGTAGTTGCCAAAAATCAAAACAGGTGGAGCAAGTAAGTCCTCGCTCCACCTATAGGCTCAGTCGTCTAAATTAGGGCTAGCGCTTCATCTGGATTTGAGATATCTGCAACAATCTCGAAACTTCTCTCGGTCAGGCTGCTGGACTGCACCCCGTTGAGAACAGCTATCGTTTCACCACTGCTCGTCACGCCTAAGAGAGCATTGCTACCGTCTTGAGTAATCGTCAGGTCTTCAAAGATGAGTTCACCTTCAACAAGACCAATACGATCTGTTCCAACTTCAAAATCAACAATCGTATCGGTGCCGTCGCCATTACCGAAGACGAACAGATCGCTACCGCTACCAGCAGAGCCATTGTCACCGACTAGGGTGTCATTGCCTGTAACGCCCATAATGATGTCGTCACCATCGTCACCCCAGATAAAGTCATCGCCTGCATCACCACTGAGGATGTCGTTGCCAGCTTTACCACCAATTTGGTCATCGCCGTCACCGCCAAAGATGATATCGTTACCGCCGGGTTCGCCGTCTTGAGGTGAGCGGTCATTCAAATCGCCCCGCAGCACATCATCTCCCTCGCCACCGAGGATAACGTCATCTCCTAAAGCTCCTGCGACAATATCATTGCCTTCAAGGGCATTGATTGTTTCAGAGCCATCACTTCCAGTCAGCGTGTCATCTGCTTCAGTACCCAAGATTTCTTCAATTGGCGGAGGTTCTAGCAGGGGAGCAATATTTGCATCAATGCGCGTATCTCCAACGTCTGTTCCTTCAAGACCGTCTAGGCTAAGTGCGCTAGCTAGCTCAGGTGAAAGAAGTAGGTCAGCATCGGCTATGGTCAGCGCGTCATCTTGCACCAACAAGCGACCTGGGTTGCTGATATCAAATAGAACGTCGAGGTTAAGGCTATCGTCTAGCGTATCGGCCACAAAAAAGCCGCTGTTGGTGTCGCTGACTCGCTCAGCATCAAACCCAATTGCAAAATTACCAATGGTGAGGTCCACATCGCCACCTACCAAGAAGGAGATATCGCCAGTATGGGTAATGGGGTCGCTATCGGGCGTGAATGGAGCAGACTCAAAGGTAAATCCATTGCCAATCGCAAATCCGAGCTGGAACTGATTTGAGAATGGATCAGCTGTGGGGGTTGCGTTCTGAATCGTCAGCCCCGCTGTTTCAAATAGAGAGAAGTCAAGGAACAAGCTAGTGACACCTGACGTAACCTGAAATGATCCTTGATCGTTGGGCGGTGGCGACAACAGAATAGGGCTACCCACCTCGTTTAGCGTGTCTTGAATATCGTCAAGGTAGGTCTCTCCGACCTTGCCTGTTTCAATCAATTCAGCTGTAGTCTGGGTCAAAAAGGCAATATCTTCGTGGGTGCTATAGCCGATGGGCTCATAGCCAAATTCATCTGACCAGTCGTCAAGATGGATCAAAGAAGAGGACGTCTCTTTTGACTTACTCCATAGGTTCAAGCCTGTGAAACCGTCACCGACAGCAGTTTTTTCACCCACGTTGAGTCCATCAGGCTCTGTAAAAATGCTATCGGTCAAAATCTGTTGCGTATTGGTATCGAAGGCGAAGTTAAACGCATCAAAGGTCAGATGGTTATCTTCATAGGTGCGCATTAGAGCGCCATCAGGGCCAAAAAAGGAGATATCAAAGTCAGTCAGATTCTCTTCTCTGACGATGCCGTCCTCAATGGTTTCATCGTTAGCATCGTAGGTGAAGTTGCCCGCTACGCTAAATTCAGCAATTTGTCCTGTCCACTCAAATTCATAAGAAATTGGGTCGGGTGTGGGTGGCTGAATGGTGCGCCGATAGGTGGGCAGCAAATCACTCACTAGGTTGCTGCTAGAGCGGCCATTAAGCAGCTCCACATAGGTAATCTCTTCAAGGGGTGAGTACCACAGATTTGAACGGAAGCCGAGGGTCTGACCGCGATGCACATACCAGAAGCGATTGCGAGACTCTAGGGTGCCGATACCTAGCCCGTAGCTGTCATAGTTGGGAGAGTTCACTTCGAGGGTATCTAGCATCTGATCCAGAGTCTCTGGCTGAAGTAGTGCCCCCTCTACCAGCAGCCCATCAAAGAAGTCTGCCAGGTCTTCGGCGTTGGAGATAATCGACCCGGCAGAGCCTGCCCACGACAGGTTAGCAACGCCCACATTGTCGAGGGTGCCGTTATTGTCAAAGTCCCAATAGCTGCTGATATAGCCGCCAGGGATGTCGTCTTCGCCGAAGACAAAGGTGTTGTCTAAATCAAGGGGTTCGATAATGCGATCGCGAATCTCAGCTCCATAGCTATTTCCCGTAACCGCCTCAATAACTTCTCCAGCCAAAATATAGTTGGTGTTGGAATATCGCCAGTCTGTCCCCGGCAAAAAGAAGGGATCCACACCGTCAATAAAGCCTACCAGTTGCTCAGGAGTCCACTCATTCAAAAATATTGTCGGGTCGCTTTGTGCCTGGTTAAACAAGGGGTCGGTAAAGTCAGCAATACCGCTGGTGTGGTTGAGAATTTGCTCAATGGTAATGTCGCTGGCATTGGGCACTAGATTGGTGATTTCAGTGGGCAGCCATTGGGGCAAGGTGTCTTCCAAGGTCAGTTTGCCTTCTTCTAGCAGCTGCAAAATTGTTGTTGCCACAAAGGTTTTAGTAATGCTGCCCGCCTCGAAGCGATCATTCGGCTCCAAGGACACATCCGTTTCTAACTCTGAGACACCGCTGGCTCCAAACCATTCTCCCTCAGGGGTAAGAATAGCCACAGCGGCACCGGGCGCATCTGAGGGCAGATTATTATCTAACGCTTCATCAAGGGCACTAATGACGCGATCAGGTAGCGTATTTTCGGCGGGTGGCTCTGCTGGTGGCTCTGCTGGTGGCTCTGTTGGCGGCTCTGTTGGCGGCTCTGTTGGTGGCTCAGGGACACTCCCTCCTAACTGACTTTCAGTATCTACAAATATTACGGTGCTGTTAGCTGCGTTGACATCAACGGTGTAGTCACCAATGTCAGTAATAGTGCCTTGGTCTTCTGTAGGAATTTGATCGGCCGTAACCAGAGAAAATTCAACCTCTACCAGGCCGTCATAGGGCAGTTGAGGTGGTACCGCTTCATCCTGATTGAGAACATCAATGATAAAGAAAGCCGACTCTGCCCCTTCGGCAATCGTTAAGGCAAGGCCAGATCTATCGTTGTTTCGCTGAGGGGTGGGAAAGGCAACAATATTTTGAACCCGGTCGGTCGCACCGCCTAAAAAATCACTCACTAACTGCGTGAAGTTAAGGCGATTGAGGATCTCGGTTATTTCACTATCGACATAAATCCTAAGGCCACCTGCCGGAGCCGCCTCATCCAGGTCAAATCGAAAGGTGAGTGATGTCCCCTGGTCTTCAACTAAGGCATTAAGGTCACCATCAAAGTTCGTCGATGTCGATAGACTAAGTTGTACCACAGTTGAAATTCTCCATATGTTAGTTAAGGGGGCAAATAACCAGACTCGGGAAACAGGCCAATAGCAGAAGACTCAGCCACCGCTGCAAGACGGTGGCCAAGTGTTTAGGACGTTAGATCAGCATCAGTGCCTCCTGCGGATTTGAGACATCGGGCACCACGGCAAAGCTGCTCTCAATTAGCGCTGAAGCCTGTACATTGTGCAAAATGGCGATCGTTTCACCGCTGCTCGCCACCCCTAGCAGCGTATTCCTTCCAGCTTGGGTAATCGTCAGGTCAGCAAACGCCAGCTCACCCTCGACGAGACCAATGCGGTCAGTGCCCACTTCAAAATCCACAATGGTATCGGTGCCATCGCCATTGCCAAAGACAAACAAATCTTTGCCGCTGCCGTCGGAGAAGTTATCACCGACTAGGGTGTCGTTGCCAGTGACGCCCATGATAATGTCGTCGCCGTCGTCACCCCAGATAAAGTCGTCGCCTGCGTCGCCACTGAGAATGTCGTTACCGGCCTTGCCGCCAATGCGGTCATTCCCTTCACCACCAAAGATGATGTCATTGCCACCGGCTTCGCCGTCTTGGGTAGCACGCGAGTTGCGATCGCCCCGCAGCACATCGTCTCCATCACCGCCCAAGATCAAATCATCACCCAGGCCGCCAGCAACCGTATCGTCGCCACCAAGAGCGTTGATATTGTTGTTCGTGTCATCCCCTATCAGCTCATCGGCAGCGTCCGTTCCTTCGATATCAAAATCGATGGTCATCCCAGGATTTTGAGCGTACTCGACAACCCGGGCGCGTACAGGCACGGTACTGGTCAGCAGGTTAGACAGGTAGGGAATGGTTTCTCCCTCATCAAAGTAGTCACCATCGCCATTATTGTCGATCAGACGAAAAACGTTGTCTTCACTGGGTTCACTGCCGTTGGAGGTGACTGCAAGCTCACCATTCGGGCCTGCTGCAATCGAGAAAGCAACAGAAGAGGCATATCCCGCTGGTACGGCTGTGCTGTTCCATACCTCAGTGACCGTTACTGATTCGCCATCTTCGATTTTGAAGATCGACTGCGGTCCTTCAAAGTCTAGTAGCTCTACGGCAAAGAGAGCTTGCCCATCAGTAGTCAAGCCAAAGTCTACTGGAATCGTGGTTTCATCTAACAACACAGAGACTTCGCTAGTTTCTACCACGCCACTGCCGTCAGCATCTTCGGCCCGGTAAAGCACGTTGGGGTCGCCGCCCACACTGTCAATAATGTAAGCGACATCGCCAATGAAGGTAATTTCAAAGGGAGAGGAGTTAGGATTAACAGCCTTTAGATCTAGCCAAACGCTAGCTTCGCCCGCATCATTGGCATCGCCGTCGCCATTGAGATCTTCAGTGCGATAGATAAAGTCTCCATTGGGTGTACTGCGGGTATCGGCTTCGGTGATGTAAATCGCGCCATCTGAGCCTTCGGCAAGTCCGTTAGGGGTGAGCAGCGGCAGACCCTCGACGTTGTCTGCTGAGAACCAGATCGCTGCCTCGCCTGCATCCAACGCATCGCCATCCCGGTTGATATCAGTGAGTCGATAGACCGTATCGCTACCACCATCGCCATACAGAACAGAGCCATCATTGGCCTGCAACACGGTGAAAATATTAGTCGTTGGGTCAACTAGGCCAGAGGCATTAGTGCCATCGAAAAACACGGATGCTTCTAGCGGATCGTTTGCGTCACCGTCGCCATTGAGGTCTTGCGCTAAAAGCAAGCTGTCTAGTGTTTGATCGGCGACGTAAATAGCACCGGTTAGATCGCGATCGCCCTCCGGTAAAATCACCAGCGGCTCGATATACCGGGCGCTAGGCCGAAAGCCCAGGTTATCCACTGTGTAGGTCACATCGGCATCTTCACCCGTTTCAGGATTGGTGACAATAACGCCATCGCCACCGCTCCAGATAATGTTGCCATTGCCCAGCTCGTAAGCTGCCCGCAGCCGATTGGCAAACCCTTCATCCGCGCCAAAAAATCCCACCTGAGCGCCGGTCACGTCGTACTCATAAATACCGCCCGGCGCAGAAAATCCACCGACCAAAACGGTACTGGTCGATTCTCGTAAAGTTATCTGCTGGGCAAAATCAACCCCAGCTTCACCATCAGATTCATGAAAAGTGCCCAGCAGCGTGCTGTTAATTCCATCAATGGAGTAGCGATCAATATCTTCTCCACCGTCGCTGTCACGATTGACATCACTGATCAACAGTTCGCCGTTAAAAGCGCGAATATCATAGGGGTCACCTGTATCAAAAAAGCCGAGGTTGTTGCCACTCGGATCAAAGACCACAACCACTTCACCATCGCCAGGGGCATCGTTGCCATCGCCGCTGTTGGCAACGTAAATTTGACCATTAATAAACTCGATACCACGAATATTGTCGAGTCCGTCAGTGTCACCGTCACCGTCTGCATCGCCCACAACGCCTAGGTACTCGCCCTGCAGGTCAAATCTAAAAAGGGCATCCGCAACCTGATCGGATACCCATATTTCTTGATTAACTTGGATAGCATTTAGCGGCGTCCGGAAGATACCCAGCCCTGTGTCTTCAGAGCCATCGATAAAGTTGTCATCAATGAGCGAACCGTCGATAGAGTCGAACAGTAGGATGCGATCGCTCACAGAATCGGGAATCATCAAAAAGCTTTGCACTGCGTCCATTTCGGATAAAACTCCATATCAAATAAATAAGTTGGCTACAGATCGCACCCCACTGCACGCCTAATTTTCAATATTGAAATTCGTATATGTCCTCTTTTGAACAGTTGCACCTTTGAAGTTTGTGTCCTAAAAAAATGCAGCACACGGCTGAATAGCACAAGTGAATGCTGATACACTCATGCACTGCATAGTTCTGAGAAAGACGACAGAAATTATGGAAAGAGGAGAGTACAACCGTTAAGGCCGTACTCTTCTCTATTACCTACCTAAATGAGCGCTAGAGCGTCATCGAGATTCGACACATCAGCAACAATCTCAAAGCTGCTCTGTGTCAGGTCAGAGGCGTCAACATTGTTCAAGACCGCTAGGGTCTCACCACTACTGGTCACACCCAAGAGAGCATTGCTGCCATCTTGCGTAATCGTCAGGTCAGCAAAGGTGAGTTCACCCTCGACTAGACCAATGCGGTCAATGCCGACCTCAAAGTCCACGATAGTGTCCGTGCCGTCGCCGTTACCGAAGACGAACAAATCGCTACCAGATCCTTTAGAGCCGTTATCACCTACCAGAGTGTCATTGCCAGTCACACCCATGATGATGTCGTCACCGTCATCACCCCAGATAAAGTCATCACCCGCGTCGCCGCTGAGGATGTCATTACCGGCCTTGCCGCCGATGCGGTCATTGCCATCACCACCAAAGATGATGTCATTACCACCAGCGATGTCATCCTGCGTATTGCGACTGTTCAAATCGCCCCGCAGCACGTCATTGCCATCACCACCAAGGATGATGTCATTAGCCAAACCACCCGCAATGATGTCACTGCCACCTTGACCGTCGATGCTGTTATCCATGTCATCGCCGACCAGCCTGTCACTTTCATCCGTACCAACGGTCTCAAAGTCGTTGATAGTGAACGTAAAGCTGCTGGCATCAGGGGCAACCTCATAAACTTCGCCATCGACCAGGTTGAAGGTGAACGTTTCTAGTCCCTCATTTGGCCCATCCTCAAAGACAGATAGCGTCAAAGAGGACGTTGGCTCAGTCAGCGTCACCAGGAAGCTGCTAGCGCCGCTGTCACCCACTTCAGGGAAGCCAGCAATGCCCTCGAACTCAACCGCTGGGCTGCCGTCTTCATTAAAGATGACAAACTCACCGATAGATCGAGGAGTGGGGCTATCGACCAATACAGTTAGGCCACCATCGGGGATGTCGCCATCCACCGTGAAGTTCACCGTAAAGGTATCGCCTTCATTTAGTGAAGTCTCACTTACAGAGATACCCACGGTGGGGCCAACGCCTGGGCCACCATTGCCATCTATAAGGGTCACCGTGTCAGTGTTAGCTGCCGGGTTAAGGGTGTAAGTAGCGTCAATAGCGCCAGCGTCATTCTCCACCAATGTGAAAGAGAAGTCTTGGTCTTCTTCTTGAATCACATCGTTCAAAATGGGCAGGTCAATGGAGCCTGAGTTATCGCTAATAATCACTTCAAACGTGCCAGTAGCCGGATCGAAGAAGTCACCGAGCACCGCATTGTTAAAGGCAATATCGCGAGCACCATCCACCTGATCGAGTATATCGACGCTACCGGTAACCAGTACAGACAGACCGCCTTCTGGAATCACACCATCAACGCTAAAGCCAACGCTCACTAGGGTAGTATCGGCATCTTCTTCAGAGAGCAAATCGGGCTCAATGAACAGACTCACTTCAGGTACAACCGGATCAACAATGCCATCTTCAATGGTGATATCGATACCACTGTTGGCCGTATCAACTTCGTAGTCTTCACCATCTACCAGGCTGAAGGTGAAGTTCTCAATGCCTTCTGCAACATCATCATCAAAGACAGCCACATCGATAGAAGAAGTGGCTTCTGTGATTCTAAAGAACACAGAACCTGCCACTTCATCGGTGCCAGCGATGTTACCGCCTGTAACCACAGGGCCCGCAAGCACTAACTCATCTTCTGACAAACGTGGCTGCGTATTGTTAGTGCCATTGACATCAAACTCAGCAATGGACCTCACCGGACCTCGCAATTGAACCAACAGACCTTCTGGCGGGATATCACCCTCAGTCGTGAAGGTAATTGTCGTTCTCGTTTGCTCATCTTCAATAAGCGTTGTCTCACTTGCAGTCACACCAACGGTTGGTGAGGTAGCAGGATCAACGCCATCAGTGACAGTGAATGTGCCTGAATTTTGCGTTGGATCAACAGTGTATCCAGCCCCATCGACAAGTGTGTAGGAGAAGGTTTGGTCTTCCTCTTGCACAATGTCATCGGACACCGGCAGTGTGATGCTGGCAGTCGGGTCGGTGATGATAAAGCTGAAGTTGCTCAAGAAGCCTGTACCGGCAGCGGCAGGGTCAGAGCTACCTTCGTCAGGGTCGCCATCTTCGAGAGAGAAGACGTCCAAGATGCCGCCCTCAAGTCCTGCACCAGGCCCAAAGGATGTATCAAAGCGATAAAACACATTGACGCCATCATCAGATACGCGAGTTTGAACCGCGCCATCGCCATCAGGAGCAAGAAACTGTTGCAGAATCTCGGCCATGTCCCCTTCCAGGTTGACCGCGATGCCACCAGACACATAGTTACCTTCATCATCCAATACGACCGGCGGAATCGTACCATCCACTGCAAAGCTCAACGCCAGTTCATCACCAGCCGCTTCACTGAGCGTGCCGGATGTCGTGCTAAAGCTCACTACTGGGTCACCAGATACATCAGAATCATTAATAGTGAAGCTGATAGAGCCATTGGTGTCTGACACCTCATACTCCTCACCGTCAATGAGATTGAAAGTGAGATCTTCTGGCCCTTCTCCAGGACCGTCATCAAATACTGAGAGAGTCAGCGATGCCTGATTCTCTGTGAGAGTTACAAAGAAACCACCCGCATCATTATCTGGTGCTGGGAATTCAGCAATACCTTCGGTTGCTACCGCAGGGCTACCATCTTCATTAAAGATGACGAACTCACTCAATGCTGCAGGTGGGCCGTCTACGAAGACAGTAAGGCCACCGTCGGGAATATCACCATCAACATCAAAGCTAACAGTAAATGCTTCGCCTTCTACAAGGTCAGTATCGCTCACAGAGATGCTGACTGTTGGGCCACTGCCAGGAATCACGCTGTCGCCATCCACAACAGTGGCGGTTGCGATGCCATCTCCATCGACAACGTAGCCATCTCCGTCTAGAAGCTGGAAAGTCAGATCGAGCGGATCTTCTTCGAGAATGTCATCGAAGATAGTAACGCTTGCAGTGACCATTGGTGCTGTGAGGCCGACCACAACTTCACTGCCACGATTCTCAATCGGAATCAGGCCTGTAGGCGGATCAAAGATAATCCCCACATTGTCATCAAGCAGGCGTAGCTCAGGATCAAAGAGAGTCAAGAAGTCGCCTGCGACAGTAACGGGTAGGGCCCCAGAAACGTAGTTTCCGTCTGCATCAAAGACAGGATCAGGAATCTCTCCATCAACTTCCCAAATTAGGCTTAGCGTTTGGTCATCTCCATCTTCACTCACTAGTGACGGTGTAATGCTAAAGCTCACTACTGGATCGGCAACAACAACAGGCTCATCCAAAATTGTGAAGTTGACACCGCTGTTGGCCGCATCAATCTCGTAGTCCTCACCATCGACCAGGCTGAAGGAGAGACTCTCAGAGCCTTCTTCAACGTCATCATCAAAGACTGCAATATCGATAGAAGCTGTCGCCTCTGTAATTCTAAAGAACACAGAACCGGCTACTTCATCGGTTCCAGCGATATTACCGCCAGTAACTACAGGGCCAGCGAGCACTAGCTCATCTTCTGGCAAACGAGGCTGCGTATTGTTTGTACCGTTGACATCAAACTCAGCAACAGCTCTTGGTGGGCCCTGCAGCTGAACCAACAGACCCTCTGGAGGAATGTCACCTGTGGTGGTGAAGGTCACTGTCGTTCTAGTCTGCTCGTCTTCGATGAGAGTGGTCTCACTTGCCGTTACACCGACGACAGGAGACGTCGCAGGCGCAACACCATCAGTGACAGTGAAGGTGCCTGAGTTTTGGCCTACATCGACTGTGTAGCCCTCTCCACCAACGAGTGTGTAAGAGAACGTCTTGTCTTCTTCTTGAACAATGTCATCAGAGACAGGCAGCGTGATGCTGGCAGTTGGCTCTGTAATGATGAAGCTAAAGTTGCTCAAGAAACCGGTACCGGCAGCGGCAGGGTCAGAGCTACCTTCAGCCGGGTCGCCGTCTTCGAGAGAGAAGACTTCCAAGATGCCGCCCTCAAGTCCTGCACCAGGCCCAAAGGAGGTGTCGAAGCGATAGAAGACGTTGACGCCATCATCGGAAACACGAGTTTGAACCGCGCCATCGCCATCGGGAGCGAGGAACTGCTGCAGAATCTCGGCCATGTCCCCTTCCAGGTTGACCGCGATGCCACCAGACACATAGTTGCCTTCATCATCCAATACGACGGGCGGAATCGTACCATCTACTGCGAAGCTCAACACCAGTTCATCACCAGCCGCTTCGCTCAGCGTGCCGGATGTGGTGCTGAAGCTCACTACTGGGTCGGCGACGACAACCGATTCATCCTCAATAGTGAGGTCGATACCGCTGTTGGCCCCATCGACTTCGTATTCTTCACCATCCACCAAGCTGAAGGTAAAGTTCTCAGTGCCTTCAGGAACGTCATCATCAAAGACAGCCACATCAATAGAAGCAGTAGCTTCTGTAATTCTGAAGAATACAGAACCCGCGACTTCATCAGTCCCAGCAATATTACCGCCAGTCACAACTGGACCTGTGACGACTAATTCGCCCTCTGGATCGCGAGGTTGTGTGTTGTTGTTGCCATTGACATCAAATTCGGCGATAGATCTAACAGGCCCTTTCAGCTGAACCAATAGACCTCCATCAGGGATGTCACCATCGGTGGTGAAGGTAATCGTGGTTCTCGTTTGCTCATCTTCAATAAGCGTTGTCTCACTTGCAGTCACACCTACAGTTGGTGAGGTCGCTGGAGCAACTCCATCAGTGACAGTGAACGTTCCAGAGTTTTGCGCTGGGTCAACGGTGTAACCAGCCCCATCGACAAGCGTGTAGGAAAAGGTTTTATCTTCCTCCTGCACAATGTCATCGGACACGGGCAGCGTGATGCTGGCAGTCGGGTCTGTGATGATAAAGCTGAAGTTGCTCAAGAAACCTGTACCAGCAGCAGCAGGGTCAGAGCTACCTTCAGCCGGGTCACCATCTTCGAGAGAGAAGACATCCAAGATGCCGCCCTCAAGTCCTGCACCAGGCCCAAAGGAGGTGTCAAAGCGATAGAACACATTGACGCCATCATCAGACACGCGAGTTTGCACCGCGCCATCGCCATCGGGTGCCAAGAACTGTTGCAGAATCTCGGCCATGTCCCCTTCCAGGTTGACCACGATGCCACCAGAGACATAGTTGCCTTCATCATCCAATACGACCGGCGGAATCGCACCATCGACCTCGAAGCTCAACACGAGTTCATCACCAGCCGCTTCGCTCAGTGTGCCGGATGTCGTGCTAAAGCTGACAACAGGATCGGCAACGACAACATCATCAACAGTTACATTCACCGTTGCTGTGCTGGAGAATTCAGCATCGCTCAATGTGTAGGTGAAGCTGTCAGTGCCATTGAAGTCAGCGTCTGGTGTATAGGTGAAGCTGCCGTCTGCCGCTAGCGCAACCGTACCGTTAGCCGCATCAGCATCTAGGGCATAGCTCGCATCACCTTCGGTATCGGTATCATTACCAGAAACATCCCCGTTGAGAACCGTATTCTCATTAACGGTAAAGCTGTCATCTGCCGCAACGGGCGCAGTGTTGTCAACCACATCATCAACAGTGATATTCACCGTTGCTGTGCTGGAGAATTCAGCATCGCTTAGCGTGTAAGTGAAGCTGTCAGTGCCATTGAAGTCAGCATTTGGCGTGTAAGTGAAGCCGCCATCATC
>JBCBKQ010000063.1:0-24415 GCA_038521595.1 Cyanobacteria bacterium J06627_28
CGGCTGAACGGCGAGACATGAGGATTTAACCCTAGCTAAGAATGGAAAGTTAAAGGTGGAAAGTTAAAAATGAACGAAAAGATGAATGGGCGTAGTCAGCTTACAAAACTACTAAGAAATACTAGTGCGCAGTCTCTACAGCAGATTGGGCACTAGTATTTCTTAGTAGTTTTGTAAGCTGACTACGCCCATTCATCTTTTCGTTCATTTTTAACTTTCCACCTTTAACTTTCCATTCTTAGCTAGGGTTAAATCCTCATGTCTCGCCGTTCAGCCGCAACCAAACGCACCGTTCCCCCAGATTCTGTTTACAACAGCCGTCTGGTCAGCATGATGTCTCGTCGGATTATGCTCAGTGGCAAAAAATCCGTTGCGAATAAAATTCTCTACGGTGCCTTCAAAATTATTGAAGAGCGCACAGGCAACGAGCCTCTAGAAGTTTTCGAAACCGCCGTTCGTAATACAACCCCTCTGGTTGAAGTAAAGGCTCGTCGTGTGGGCGGTGCAACTTATCAGGTCCCTATGGAAGTTCGCTCCGAGCGAGGCACGGCGCTTTCTTTGCGCTGGCTCACTCAGTTTTCTCGTTCCCGGGGCGGTCGCACCATGGCGATGAAGCTAGCCAATGAGCTAATCGATGCTTCTAACGAGACAGGCGGCGCAGTTCGCAAGCGTGAAGAGACTCATCGCATGGCAGAGGCAAACAAAGCGTTTGCTCATTACCGTTACTAAGCGCTGGTTTTATAAGATTTCAAACGGCAGGCTTCCAAAAAGGAGTCTGCTATTGTTTGAAAGGGTCTGGTTCGGAAAGGTTCAGTTCCGAAAAGTTCAGTTCCAAAAAGTTTAGTCTGGCAGTATTTACTGCGACTCGTTGTTGGTCGAGCGATGGCGTAGCCACTCCTAAGGCCTGCCAGACATTTACAGGTCTGCAATCTCAGTGAGAAGGTTCACAGGTTGCAGATTTACCTGAGTGATTCTGCTGCGCAATCTTGCTCAGTAGTTTTTATAATCAAGCTGACGATACACATAGCTGTATGTCGTCAGCTAATGAAAGGAGATTTGTTGTGGCACGTAAAACGCCCCTAAAAAACGTTAGAAATATTGGCATTGCTGCGCACATTGATGCGGGCAAAACCACCACGACAGAACGGATCTTGTTTTATTCAGGGGTCGTTCACAAAATTGGCGAAGTCCACGACGGCAACGCGGTTACCGACTGGATGGAGCAGGAGAAAGAGCGTGGCATTACCATCACAGCCGCTGCAATTTCTACCACTTGGCGCGACCACCAAATTAATATTATCGATACACCTGGTCACGTAGACTTCACCATTGAAGTAGAGCGTTCCATGCGTGTTTTAGACGGCGTCGTTGCTGTTTTCTGCTCTGTGGGAGGCGTACAGCCCCAGTCAGAAACCGTCTGGCGGCAGGCCGACCGCTACAAGGTGCCTCGCATTGCCTTCGTCAACAAGATGGATCGCACAGGCGCTAATTTCCTTAGAGTGTATGGCCAAGTCAAAGACCAGCTGCGAGCAAAAGCAGTGCCCCTACAAATCCCTATTGGTGCCGAGGATGAGTTTCGAGGGGTCGTTGACTTAGTCAAGATGGAGGCCCATCTGTATACAAACGACCTAGGCACAGACATTCAGGTCACAGATATCCCAGATGACGTCAAAGATGCTGCCGATGAGTACCGGACGCTGTTGGTTGAGACCATTGCTGAGTCAGACGATGCTTTGATGGAGCGGTATTTAGAGGGTGAAGATCTCTCTGCTGAAGAGCTGATGGCAGGTATTCGTAAGGCAACCATTGAAGACAAGCTGGTACCTATGTTTTGCGGCTCAGCCTTTAAAAATAAGGGCGTACAGCTCTTGCTGGATGCGGTTGTCGATTATTTGCCTTCACCGCCAGAAGTGCCTGCGATTGAAGGCCTTTTGCCAAATGGTGAAACAGGTGTAAGGCCTGCTACCGACGATACACCAGCCGCTGCCCTTGCCTTCAAAAGTATGGCGGATCCCTATGGTCGCCTTACCTTTATCCGAGTGTATTCGGGCGTCCTTAAAAAAGGCAGCTACATTTACAACGCGACCAAAGACAAGAAAGAGCGTATTTCTAGGCTGATTATTCTCAAGGCCGACGACCGCATCGAAGTCGATGAAATGCGGGCCGGAGATTTAGGCGCGGCCCTGGGCCTCAAATATACGTTTACAGGTGACACCATCTGCGATTTGGACGATCCGATTGTGCTGGAGTCTTTGTACATACCTGAGCCTGTGATCTCGGTCGCCGTAGAGCCTAAAACCAAGCAAGATATGGAGAAGCTCTCAAAAGCCCTGCAATCACTGTCTGAAGAAGACCCTACGTTTAAGGTCAGCATTGACTCAGAAACGAATCAGACGGTGATCGCTGGCATGGGTGAGCTTCACTTAGAAATTCTCGTTGACCGGATGTTGCGAGAGTTCAAGGTTGAGGCCAATATCGGTATGCCCCAGGTGGCCTACCGAGAAACGGTGCTCAAGCCTGCTAAGGCGGAGTCGAAATTTATTCGGCAAAGCGGTGGCAAAGGCCAGTACGGCCATGTCGTGATTGAGCTAGAACCTGCCGAACAAGGCTCCGGCTTTGAGTTTGTCAGCAAGATTGTGGGCGGCACCATTCCGCGAGAATTTATCGGCCCAGCTGAGCAAGGGATGAAAGAAGCTTGCGAATCTGGTATTCTAGCCGGATATCCATTAGTTGATGTAAAGGTCACGTTAGTGGATGGTTCTTATCACGACGTTGACTCGTCGGAGATGGCATTTAAAATTGCGGGTTCTCTGGCAGTCAAAGATGCAGTGATGAAGGCGTCTCCGGTTCTTTTGGAACCCATGATGAAGGTCGAAGTGGAAGCTCCAGAAGACTTCCTCGGAGACGTGATGGGAGACTTAAACTCTCGTCGCGGTCAGATTGAGGGAATGGGGTCTGAAGACGGCATTACCAAGGTGACCTCTCGGGTGCCCTTGTCCAAGATGTTTGGGTATGCCACAGACATTCGCTCCAAAACTCAGGGAAGGGGTTCCTTCTCTATGGAGTTCAGCCAATACGAGGAGGTTCCGCGTAACGTGGCTGAGGCGATTATCGCCAGAAACAAAGGGAACGCATAGTTAGTTTTAGGAACACAAAGAGAAATTCATGGCACGCGAAAAATTTGAAAGAAGCAAACCCCACGTCAACATTGGCACAATTGGCCACGTTGACCACGGTAAAACCACGCTGACTGCGGCTATCACCATGACCCTGGCGGCTGCCGGTGGTGCCAAAGCTCAAAAGTATGATGAAATCGACGCTGCTCCTGAGGAGAAAGCGCGGGGTATTACCATCAACACTGCTCACGTTGAGTATGAGACTGAAAATCGTCACTACGCTCACGTTGACTGCCCTGGCCACGCTGACTATGTGAAGAACATGATCACAGGCGCAGCGCAAATGGACGGCGCGATTTTGGTGGTATCTGCGGCTGATGGCCCTATGCCTCAAACTCGTGAGCACATCCTCTTGGCTGGTCAGGTAGGCGTGCCTAACATCGTTGTGTTCATGAACAAGCAAGACCAGGTAGACGACGAAGAGCTACTTGAGCTGGTTGAACTAGAGATTCGTGAGCTGCTAAGTTCTTACGATTTCCCTGGCGATGACATCCCGGTTACTTCTGGGTCTGCACTCAAAGCGGTTGAAAAGCTAATTGCAACCCCTGGCACTGCCCGGGGTGATGATGAGTGGGTCGATAAAATCCACGCATTGATGGATGAGGTTGATGCCTACATTCCTACGCCTGAGCGTGAAGTTGACAAGCCTTTCTTGATGGCTGTTGAGGACGTTTTCTCTATTACGGGTCGTGGTACGGTTGCGACGGGTCGTATTGAGCGTGGCATGGTTAAGGTTGGCGAAACTGTGCAGCTTGTCGGTATTCGCGATACTCGCGATGTCGCTGTTACCGGCGTTGAGATGTTCCAGAAGACGTTGGATTCTGGCATGGCTGGCGACAACGTTGGCGTTTTGCTTCGCGGTATTCAAAAAGACGAAATTGAGCGTGGCATGGTACTGGCTGCTGCCAAGTCCATTACGCCTCACACTGAGTTTGAGTCTGAGGTATATGTGTTGAACAAAGAAGAAGGCGGTCGTCATACGCCGTTCTTCCCTGGCTACAAGCCTCAGTTCTACGTGCGTACAACTGACGTGACGGGTTCCATTGAGAGCTTTACTGCTGACGACGGCAGCGCTGCTGAGATGGTTATGCCTGGCGATCGCATCAAAATGAACGTTAAGCTCATCAACCCCATTGCCATTGAGCAGGGCATGCGCTTCGCGATTCGTGAAGGTGGCCGCACAGTGGGTGCAGGCGTTGTTTCGAAAATTACTAAGTAACAGAGTTACTCAGTAAGTAATCGCTCAGTAACGCGATAAACTGTGGGGGCGCAGCATCTCTGTGCCCCTTCTACATCTTGTTCAATTCTCAAGTGTGTAGTACCTCGGGGTTTGCCCGAGGTAAAACCAAAAGAATATCCTCGAACCTAGAAAACTAAACACTGGCGCAAAGAGCGCTGAAACTTTCCATGGCTACCACCGTTCAACAGCAGAAGATCCGCATTCGCCTCAAGGCTTTTGACCGCCGCTTGCTCGATACTTCCTGCGAAAAAATTGTCGAAACTGCCAACCGCACAAACGCAACTGCCGTTGGCCCAATTCCGCTCCCTACAAAGCGAAAGATTTATTGTGTGCTCCGCTCTCCCCACGTAGACAAGGATTCTCGTGAGCATTTTGAGACACGCACGCACCGCCGCATTATTGATATCTACCAGCCATCTTCTAAGACGATTGATGCGCTGATGAAGCTCGACTTGCCTGCTGGTGTCGATATTGAGGTGAAGCTGTAGGGCTTACGGATAGTCTTAGTCGCCATAGCAAAGCCGCTAGCGGCTAAGTTAAAATAATTGATAGCGCTGCACAGAAGAGGTCTTGGTTGATAGCTCAGTGCAGTGCTCTGATTTTATATGGGACATAATGGAATTTTCTTCCTCGGTTGCTGTTCGAGAACTCCCGCTCTTTCCATTGCCTGAGCTGGTTTTATTTCCGGGTAGGCGGCTGCCACTCCATATTTTTGAGTTTCGCTATCGTATTTTAATGAATACGATCTTGCAGGGCGATCGCCGCTTTGGCGTGCTGATGGTAGACCCTACGACCGGGGAAATTGCCAAGGTGGGCTGCTGCGCTGAGGTGATTCACTACCAGCGCATGGAAGACGACCGCATGAAGATTATGACCCTGGGGCAGCAGCGCTTTAGAGTGTTGGACTACGTGCGAGAGACGCCCTACCGAGTCGGTCTGGTTGAATGGATTGAAGATGAGCCTGTTGAAGAGAATTTGACGCCACTGGCTGATGAGGTCGATCAGCTGCTGCGCGATGTGGTTCGCCTCTCTGCCAAGCTCACCAGTCAAGATATTGATTTTCCCGAAGATATTCCTGAGCTGCCTTTGGAGCTGTCTTACTGGGTTGCCAGTACGCTCTATGGCGTTTCCCTAGAGCAGCAGTCCTTGCTAGAGATGCAAAATACGCTTAAACGCTTAGAGCGAGAAGCTGAAATTTTGAAGTCGACCCGCAATAATTTGGCGGCTCGTACAGCGCTTAAAGACGTTTTAGAGTAGCCTTCTTATTTTAGAGTGGCCTTCTTTATGTGGCGGGTTCGGTGAGTTCGGTGAGCTGATAGCTGCCAAATATTTTAAGTGTGGCTGTGTGCAGGTTTAGCACTTCTAGTGCGGTGTGCATGGTTTGTTCTTGGGCGCTGGCTTCTACATCTACAAAGAAAATATACTCGCCTAGCAGCCGCTTGGTCGGCCTTGATTCGATCCGGCTAAGGTTTATGTTTAGCGCAGAAAATAGCTGCAACGGCTTGAGTAATGCGCCGGGCTCGTTTGTGCGTAGGCTAAAGGCGAGGGAGGTATATTGCCCACCTGTGGAGGGCTGCTTGCCCAGTACCCAGAAGCGGGTGAAGTTGTCAGCATAGTCGTTGATAGGGTGCGCGAGGACGGGGAGATTATAGATTTTTGCGCCCCATTTTGATGCGATCGCCCCTGCATTCCTGTCCACTTTCAGCTTTGGTAAAGGCTCTGCTGTAGAGCTTGTCCTCACCAGCTGCGCATCAGGCAAATTTTGACTGAGCCAATCCCGACACTGCGCCAGCGCCTGCGGATGCGAATACACCGTTTTAATGTCTTCTAAGCTACTGGCTTGAGACATGAGGGCGTGCTGTACGGGCAGCGTAAACGCCTGCTGAATTTGCAGATCTTTAACCTGCCACAGCGTATCTAGCGTGAGGGTGACGCCACCGCCGATGGAGTTCTCGATAGGCACGACGCAAAACTGCGTTTTTCCCTGTGCGGTTGCCTGAATAGCTTGAGCGATAGTGGAATATGCTCGTAGCTGAGCGCTGCTATCGCTCAGGCTGTTTTTGTAGGCTGCAGCGGCAAATTCTGAAAAGGTGCCTGTGGGGCCCAGGTGGGCGATGGAAATGCTCATAACAAGGCTGCCGAAAAAGGGCAAAAAGGGGAACGATGACAGGGTGAGATGCAGTATCGATATTTTATGTTTTGATAATGGCTTCTCTCCTTAATAGTTTTTGGATGTTAGGTTTAAACTAGCTGGTCTCGATCTGCTTTCCACAATCTCTTTCAACTACCTCTTTCAACGGGCTCCTCTAGCCTTTCACTATGGTTCGTTTCAGTGCTTCTCAAGCGGTGACGATTTCAGTGCCGTCGCAGCCCCACTCAGTCAATGAGTATCTTAGCGAGCCTAGCCGACTCGTTTCTGCCTTAGTCGATGAGCAGCAGGTTCAGGCCTTAGGGGCCAACACGTTTCGTGTGAGAGTGCGCCCGCTAAAGTTTGTTGGTTTTACCCTACAGCCTGTGTGTGACATCGAAGTGTGGACTGAGGGCGAAACGGTTCGCCTAAGCTCAACGAAATGCCAGCTAGAAGGCTACGAATCGTTTAATCAAAAGTTTTCTTTAAACATGCAGGGCTATCTAGTAAGTCAGGTGACTAACAAGGGAAATAATCTTCGCGGACAGGCAAATTTGATCGTGAGTGTCGATTTGCCTCAAGCACTACGAATGACGCCAAAGCCGCTTCTAGAGCGCACAGGCAATGGTTTACTAAATGGCATTCTGATTACGCTAAAGCAGCGGCTGATGAGACAGCTGGTTGCCAACTACTGTGCATGGGCGACCTCTGCGTCAACGCCATCTGCAAGCTTGCCTGGATTGTCTTAATCCAATTTTTCGAGCTTCCGCTTTTTCTTCCGCTTTCTTCCGCTGTATTCTACGAATCTATTGGCAGCTACGGAAAGACTTTCTATGCTGTCTACAGATGCCCAACTTTTCTATGCCTTGCCGATGTTTTGCGCTGCCGTAACCTTTGTTCGAGGCTAGGTCGTAGCCTGGATAGCGTTTGTCTAGGCGAATGATGAGGGTATCTCGCCATACTTTAGCGATGATGCTAGCAGCTGCGATCGCAAGCTCAGACTGATCACCCTTAATCACCGTCTCCTGCTCAATCGTCAGGTTAGGAATTCGCTGGTTCCCATCGACCAAACACTTTTGGGGCTCAATGGGTAATTGCTCCACGGCTCGGCGCATTGCCAATAGAGAGGCCTGCAAAATGTTGATGCGATCTATTTCATAGCAAGTGGCTATGCCAACAGCGCAGTGCGATCGCAGTCGAATCAGCCCCGCTAATTTTTCTCGCTTGGCTGCTGACAGTTTCTTACTATCCGTAACGCCTGCCTCAATCAACTGCGCAGCAATATCTGCTGGCACAATGACCGCCGCAGCGACCACCGGGCCAAACAGGGCGCCCCGTCCTACCTCATCGACCCCAGCAATAGTGGCCGTCTGTCTCGTCGCAACTGATTTGTCTGATTTGTCAGTAGCCACCTAGCGACTACTCACTGGCAGAAGAGCGACGGCGACGGCGACGGCGAACAACCTTTCCTTCCTTGTCAGGGTCTGGGTTTGACTCATCGCTGCTAGTCACGGCCGCTGTGGCAGGCTCATCGCTGCTCTCAGTCTTCTCCGCTTTTAGCGTTGGTGTCTCTACAGCACTTGGCTCTGCCTTAGCACTACGAGTAGACCGCCTTCTCCTTCTAACAGGTGCAGATTTTTCTTTAGTGCTATCTTCCCCTGTACTGTTTCCCTCTGCGGCACCATTTGTATCAGATGCTGTCTCCTCTAAGCTGCCCCCGTCATCACTGTCATTGCCTTTTGGCTCTGCAGCATGAACAGGCGTTTCAATGATGCGCTTGTTGGCCTGCGCGCTTTCAGCTGCCGCCTTCGCCTCTTCTAAAAAGGACTCTGCTTCACCCGGTAGCACGACAGAAATGACAGCATTATCTGGATTTTCTACCGTTTGCTCACTGTAGACGAGTGGTGAGATGCCCATCATGGCATACACTCGCTGCTCGTCTATGGGCATCTCAACTGCGACGATTTCTGGAGGAACTTCGGGTTTTCTGCTGCGACTGTTGCGCGATCGCTTACCGCGTCCTGAGGATTCTTCGTTGGGTGTCGATTTTGCCTCGTCTACCTGCCCTTCTCTGACTAGCCGTTCCTTTTCGATACGCTCGTCAACCCGGCTATTGCGTCGTCGCCGCCCGTCGCTGCCTCTATCACTGCGGCTATCTGCCGTAATCGGCGTTGGCGAGCCACCGCGTCCACCGCGTGTAGAAGGCCCTTCATTGCCTCTGCGCCGACGTCGGCGCCCGCCCCGGCCATTTTTATCTTGATAGCTAGGATGGTTGAGTAAATCCAGCTCTTGTAGCTCTGACTGGGGTGATAGGCTCGCCGATCTGTCGTCACGGGCAGAAGGCCGATTAGAAAAGCTTTGCGAGGGTGGACTATAGCCGCCAGGACGGTTAGACACCGCGCTCAGCTGACTGACTGCGTCCGGCTCTTCTCCAGGCAGCTGCGCCAAATGACCCAGACCTCCACAGGTGTGACAGGGCTTGCCAAACAGCTCGTAAATATTTTGCCCCTGGCGCTTACGGGTCATTTCCACCAGGCCAAGCTCTGAGAGCTGTGAAATTTGCGGACGAGATTTGTCAGGGCGAATCGCTTTGCCAAACTGCTCTAGCACCTGCATTTGGTCGCGGCGAGAGTCCATGTCGATAAAGTCAACGACAATGACACCCGCAATATTTCGAAGCTTCAGCTGCCGGGCAATCTCCACAGCGGCTTCGCAGTTCGTCCATAAAACCGTTTCACGAGCTGTTGCAGATCGCGTAAAGGAGCCAGAGTTTACGTCGATAACCGTTAGTGCTTCTGTTGGCTCAATGATAATGTATCCGCCAGAAGGCAAATCAACCCGAGGTTTTAGCGCTTCGCGGATGGCTGCGTTGACTCTGAAATATTCCAGAATGTGCGTGTGTTCACGGTGGTAGTCCACCAAAATATTGGCTGGAATGCTGCCATCGCTCCAGCTAGAAAGATGCTTTTTTGTTCTCGCAAGGCCGCTTTCTGTATCGGTGACGATGCGATTAACGTCATCGTTGTAAACGTCACGAAGTACCTTTTGAATGAAGTCATCATCTCGGTTTAGCAGCGAAGGTGGGCGCGTTGCCATGGCTTCTTGCTGAATGGCTTCCCAGCGTCGTTGCAAAGACTCCAAATCTTCAATGATGGCTTCTTCCGAGACGCCTTCAGCTTCTGTTCTAATGAGTAAGCCTGTGCCCGCAGGCTTCACTAAAATGCCTAATGCCCGCAGTCTGTTGCGTTCTGTTTCATTGCGAATGCGACGAGAAAGATTAACCCCTCTGCCGTAGGGCATGAGCACTAAATATCGACCAGGAAGGGTGACTTTTCCGGTAAGCCGTGGCCCCTTATTTCCGGTGGGCTCTTTCATGATTTGAACGAGCACTTTTTGCTGAGGTGCAAGCAGTTCAGTAATAGAGCCTGCCATGCGTTTGAGCTTCAAGGGCCCAAGGTCAGAAACATGCATAAAGCCGTTTTTGTCGCCGTTGCCAATATTGACAAAGCAGGCGTCAATCCCTGGCAATATGTTTTCTACTGTTCCAAGATAAATGTCTCCTACCTGGTGGCTGCCCGTGGCAACAATAATCTCTTGAATTTGATCTTCGGAGAAAACAGCGGCAATACGGTGCTGTTCTGCAATAACAATTTGCTTTGACATTCAATATTCCTCTGAAGCCTACCAGTGCTTGCCTCGTAACAGGCATAAACAGCTGGTGGATCCGTGAGTTGTAAAATAACTAGGTTGTAAGAAAGCTGAGTCGCCAGGTTAAGTTGCCTTGAGCGAGTTACGTGAGAGTGAGAAACCTTTCAAAAAGGGTGATTCGCTGACGGACAATCACTCCGGACAATCACGCTTTTGAAGATTGTGATGAAAATTGCTGCTTAAGACTGCCCCGTTTAAGACGAATGGTTAGAGCGAAGGTCTGCCCTGCTTAAGCGTCTTTCAGTCAATAGCTGTTAAAATCCTTGGTTGGGCAAGGTCTCTACAAAGCTTCTTTTCTGAAAAATTTCGGCGTCTGTATCAGCAAGGCCGCGTACCCATGCCTAATCAAAAGGGCCAGTATAGTCACGGTCGCTGCGCTTGTGGCTGTATTATAGCGCCAGCGGTGCTTTTCTGGTACTTGGGTATATAAAAAATTAATCTATCGCTGATTTTAGCGAGTGCTATTCTGCCATTTGGGAGCGCTCTCCCCCAGGATACGACTGGCTTTCAGCTTTTTGTCGGGCCTTTGGCGGTCGGTCTTAATGGGATGTAGTTTTTTGGCCGCTAATTTCATTTCTGTGCTAAGCAAGCAGCTGCTTTCGGTGTTGTTAACGTAGCTAGCCTTAACGTAGCTAGCCCCAACAAAAAGCGCCTGCGGTTTATGTCAAATGAGACAAGTACAGGCGTTTTTTGTTGGATATTTATAGACTAGCGGTCACGACTTGCTAGCTTATGAGGCTGAAGCCGTTGACAGTGAGCGACGGCGACGACCCGTTTTTTGAGGCTTTTCTGACTCAGTGGCTGTGTTGCCGTCGTTTTTTCGACTTTTTGATGGGCTACTGTCAAAGTGTTGAAGCATGAGCACTGTGACGGGGTATTGTTTGGGCAGTTCGCGACGAACAAATCGACGGGTGTCTTCTTCAAGGCGCGATCGCAGCCCATCCCAATTCACCTTAGGCTTACTGCTCTCAGCCTCTTCAACGACCTCCTTCCACCGATTCTGCAGCGACTTCTTAATCGTAGGCACGATGCCACTTTCCCACTGCGCCTGGCTTTTCACAGAGACAACGCCGCGTAGATTAATAGTGGGATCGCCCATGAGCTTACCGCTGCCGTCGACCGTTGCCGATACCGTGATGATGCCATCTTCCGCTAGCTGCTGACGCTCTTTAAGTACAGTGCGCTCCACAATGCCTGTGCGAGACGCATCGACCAGCTCAATACCAGCGGTGACCTTGCCATCTACTTTGATGCTTTCCGGCGTGATTTTGATGACGTCGCCGTTATTTACAATGGCGATGTTTTCTTTTTCTACGCCTGCGTTCACCGCCATCTCAGCGTGCTTCACCAGCATTCTGTGCTCACCATGCACCGGAATAAAGAACTTAGGCTTGGTCAAGGCCAGCATCAGCTTGTGGTCTTCTTGGTAGCCATGGCCAGAAACATGAAGGCCCTTTGCCTTGCCATAAATGACGCGAGCACCCTGCTGCATCAGTCTATCGATGGTGTTCACAACGCCGACGGTGTTGCCAGGAATTGGGTTCGAAGAGAAGATCACCGTATCGCCTTCTTGAATACGAATTTGACGGTGTGACTTGTTCGAAATGCGAGTGAGTGCGGCCATGGGTTCACCCTGAGAGCCCGTTGTCAAAATCATGGCTTTGTGATCGGGGCACTGTTTAAGCTGCGCAACCGGCTTAAACAAGCTATCTGGACACTTGATATAGCCTAAATTGCGAGCGTGAGAAATCACGTTGAGCATGGAACGGCCAACGATAAATACGTCGCGTTTATGCTTTTGGGCCAGCTCCAGTAACATGCTTACCCGATGCACCGAAGAGGCAAACGTGGTGACAAAAAGGCGACCCTTCGCGGCGTTAAATTCTCTGTCTAGGTTTGGGAAGACAGCTCGTTCGGACGGGGTGTTGCCCGGAATTTCAGCGTTTGTAGAGTCACTAATGAGGCACAAGACACCTTCTTCGCCGTATTCAGCAATTTTCTGAAAGTCAAAAAACTCACCATCGACAGGGGTGTGATCGACTTTAAAGTCGCCGCTGTGGATGATGGTGCCCACAGGCGTTTTGATGGCCATGGTGAAGCTATCAGCCATGGAGTGGGTATTGCGAATGTATTGAGCACTGAAGTGCTTGCCAAACTGTACGGTGTCGCGCGGGCCCACGGTGTGGAGCGTTGTGCGGTTGAGTACGCCTGCTTCTTCGAGCTTGCCCTGCAAGAGAGCCATGGCGAGGCGCGGACCGTGGATGACTGGAATGTTGAACTGCTTGAGATGAAAGGCAATGCCCCCAATGTGGTCTTCGTGACCATGGGTGACAATCATGCCTTTGATTTTGTGCTGGTTTTCTTTGAGATAGGTGATATCGGGCAAGACGATGTTGACGCCATGCATTCCTTCAGTCGGAAAAGAGAGGCCTGCGTCTAGCAGGACGATTTCGTCACCGTATTCAAAAACGCAGGTATTTTTGCCAATTTCGTGGAGGCCGCCCAACGGAATAATTTTTAAGGTGTTTTTGTCACCGCTGTTTTGTTTTTTGCTACTTACTTTTCTACTCATGTAGTTTCCTATGTTGAACGATAAATTTGGAAGACTTGAAAAATCTGATCTGAAGAGATAAAAATTCTGGTTTGGCTGACCTAGCTTCTGTGATGCGTCTTAGTGAGCTGGGACAGTGCCGCAAAAAAATTATGAAAATATTCTGTGCGAAGACAATAACTCACTGTCTTTGTAACGCGAGAAAGATATCTGCGAAAAAACACAGAAGGCTGTGTAATGAGTATCTAAAATTTATTGATGATGGCTTCTACTTTTAGCGCGATTCCTCAGAAGTGACTGATTTGTGATGGATATATAAACAAAATATGGAAGTGAACCGTATCGACTTGAGAGCTGAGAGGCGATTATTGCCTCGTTAATGAATGGGAATTGGGAATGGGAATGCGAATTGGGAGTGTGGACTGGAAGAATGCGATTTAGAACGTGAGTGATTGCTTTCGTTGCTTGCAGCGATAGAAGGAACTTACTGCCACGACGTGTGTTTTGGTCGCTTTTTACATTTACGGCTCTGACACTTTCAGCTCTGACACTTACAGCTCTAAAACTTACAGCTCTAAAACTTACAGCTCTAAAACTTATAGTCCTGATGCTTACAGCCCTGATGCTTACAGCCCTGATGCTTACAGCCCTGATGATTACCGCTCTGACACTTATCTGACACTCATCAGCCCTGTATTTGTAACTCTGCGCTTTGGTCCCAAAATCTAGTAGTTTTCCAATGCTACATGCTTGTTTCCTAATGCCCCACGTCCAAAAGAGACATTTGTGTCAAGGTCGCTTTGACTCGTTCACGTAGCTCCGTGGAGGCTTCACACAGGGGAAGACGACAGTTGCCAACTGTCCAACCTTGCAGTTCTAGAGCCGCCTTTAGCGGAACTGGGCTAGTCACCGAAAACAGCGTCTTAAACAGTGGAAAGAGCTGAAGATGCAGCGCTGTTGCTTCTTTGACCTTGCCGGCCTCAAAGGCTCGAATCATCTGCTGAAGCGAATTGCCCACTAGATGGCTTGCTACGCTCACCACACCGACAGCACCTACGGAGAGCATTGGCAGCGTGAGTGAATCGTCTCCAGAGTACACCTCAAAGTCAGAAGGACTTAGCCGGCAAACTTGACTGACTTGATCAAGATTCCCACTTGCTTCTTTGATAGCAACGATATTTGAAATATCCGATAGCTCAACAGCTGTTTCTGGAAGTAGATTACAACTGGTTCGCCCAGGGACATTGTAGAGCATGATCGGCAAGTCAGGGACGGCCTGCGCGATCGCTTTAAAGTGTCCATACAATCCAGCCTGCGGTGGCTTGTTGTAATAAGGCACCACTTGCAAAGACCCATCTAACTGGAGTTTGTCCGCTTTACGAGTCGCCTCAATCGCCTCGCTCGTACTATTCGAGCCTGTCCCGGCTAATACCTTAGCTCGACCACTCACTGCCTGCTTAACCACCTTAAACAGCTCGTATTCTTCATCCCAGCTAAGAGAAGGCGATTCGCCCGTTGTCCCACAGACAACGACAGTATCCGTGCCATTGTCTACAAGATGACTCGCAAATTTTTCTGCAACCTCATAGTTGACCTCTCCATTGGCATGAAAAGGCGTCACCATAGCCGTGAGCACACGCCCAAACCGGGGCGTGGTATGCATACTGTTTGTGTCCATAGATATAGAGAGGGGCAACTCTAGTTTTGGCAGATGTTGAGAACGGGGCAGTTAGGACTTGGATTGTGGCGAACTTAAAGATGTGCTGTGTCGCACAAAGCTACGCCATAGCAGGCGTCTTCAGCCATTTTTTAGCCACAACCAGTTCTGCAATTTGAACCGCATTCAACGCTGCTCCTTTCCTAATTTGATCTCCACATAGCCACAGCTCCAATCCAGACTCATTGGAAATATCCTGACGAATCCGACCGACTAGCACATCGTCCTTCCCACTGGCATCTATCGGCATGGGAAAGTAATTTGCCTGCCAGTCTTCTAACAGCTCTATACCTGCTGAGTCTTTGATGGCTTGTCTGGCCGCATCGAGGCTAAACGGAGTCTCAAATTCCAGATTAATCGCCTCGGAGTGAGCTCGCAGTACGGGTACCCGAATGCAGGTTGCAGACACCTTTAGCCCTGGCTCGCCAAAAATCTTGCGAGTCTCATTCACCATCTTCATTTCTTCCTCGCAGTAACCCTGCTCATTGAGCGGCGTGTTGTGCGGGAATAGATTAAACGCCAGCGGATAAGGGAAACTCTCCGTCGGCGGTGTTTCCCCGGCTAAGATTGCCTTTGTTTGCTGCTTCACCTCTTCCATCGCCCTTGCGCCGGCGCCACTGGCAGACTGATAGGTCGCCACCACAATTCGCTTAATAGGCTGAATCTGGTGCAGTGGCCAAATCGCCACGCTCATTAAAATAGTCGTGCAGTTTGGGTTGGCAATCACGCCGTTATGAGAGGCTGCAGCGCCTGGATTGACCTCGGGGACAACCAGTGGCACAGACTCATCCATCCGAAATGCGCTGGAGTTATCAATCATCAAAGCACCCGCATCTACAATGGCCTTGGCCCACTGCTTAGAGGTAGAGCCGCCTGCAGAGGCCAGCACAATATCAACGTCTTGAAAGACTGTTTCACTGACCGTTTCGACCGTAATGTTCTCGCCTTTAAAGGGAATTTGGGTACCTGCCGAGCGAGGAGACGCCAAGAGCTTTAGTGATTTAACCGGAAAATCACGCGCTTCTAACAGCTCAAGTAGTTCGGTGCCAACTGCGCCGGTCGCGCCTAGGATGGCGACATTATAAGATTCAGGCAAGCAACTATCCTCCTTTGATGTGTCGAAACGGCTAAATGCTTGGTGTTGTGTCAGCTATCTATGAGACTTGTGACTATGAGACTTGTGACTATGAAACTTGCGAAAGTAAAGCTTCACGAAGCTATCTAAGGTCTGAAACGTCCGTCTGAAACGCTAAGCTGCACGGCTGTCTGCTTTGGTACTGGCTTTACGATCGTCTCTGAGTAAGCTCTCAATTGCTTTGAACACTATACCTTAGAGTGAAACAGCGATTTTGAGTTCACGGTTTCGTGTTGCTTACGGTGGCGCTAACGACTGGCTTTCTCAATATTTTTTGTATTCCATCAAACTGAGCAGATAGTAACGATATCTTTGGCGCAGCAGGAAGTTTTTTCGGAATCAATATGATCGGGTGTATGATTACTAACTGCATTAGATGCGCTCGCATAGTCGCTGTTTACAGTCGTGACAGCCCAACTGCTCATTTACGTAATTACTTCAGAATTTTTAAATGAAAGTCACCCAGCAAAATCTGCCCGATAGCCAAGTCGGCCTGGAAATAGAAGTTCCCGCTGATCTATCTAAGCAGGGCTACGAAAAAGTGCTGCGCGACTACATGAAGTCAGCAAACATCCCTGGGTTTCGCAAGGGCAAAGTGCCTCGCCAAATCTTAATTCAGCGTATTGGTACCCTTCAGCTCAAAGCCGCTGCGCTCGAAGACATGCTGCAAAACGTTATTGAAAAAGCCATCAAGCAAGAAGATATTGATGCGTTAGGTAACTATCAGCTGACTTCTGACTTTGAAAAGCTGCTAGGTGACTACACGCCTGGTGAGCCCTTCACTGTCACTGCCTCTGTAGATGTGCCGCCTCGGGTCACGCTGAGGAAATATAAGGATCTATCCGTTCAGGCGGAGGAAATTAAACCTGACGAAAACCGGGTGGATGAAACCATCGAGGGGTATCGCGAAAATATGGCGACTCTTGTCCCCATCGAAGATAGAGCCGCGCAGGATGGTGATGTTTCCGTTGTGGACTTTGTAGGTAAGGCTGAAAACGAAGACGGTGAGCTAGAAGAATTTGAAGGCGGTAGCGCCAGTGACTTTCAGGTAGAAATAAAGGAGGGCCGCTTTATTCCTGGCTTTGTCGAAGGCATCGTGGGTATGGAGCTAGAGTCTAAAAAAGATGTGGAGGTCACTTTTCCTGAAGACTACCCCCAGGCAGAGTTGGCGGGTAAACCAGCTGTCTTTGAAATCACGCTCAAAGAGCTAAAGGAAAAGGAATTACCCGAGCTTGACGATGACTTCGCCGAAGAGGTCAGTGAGTTTGAGACTTTAGAAGAGCTGCGCAAGTCTCTAGAAGAGCGCTATCAGGAAGAGGCGACCAGCGCGACAGATGCAAATATTGAGCAGGCGCTACTCGACGAGTTAGTCGAACATGTTGAGGCAGAGATTCCAAAGACGCTAGTGATGCGTGAGGTGGACTTCATTGTGACGCAAACGGCAATGCAGCTAAGCCGTCAGGGTATTGACCTCGGCAAGTTCTTAACGAAAGAACTGGTTGATAACATGCGCGAAAATGCGAAGCCTGAAGCCATTGAGCGATTACGCCGCACCCTTGCTCTAGGTGAAATTGCCAAATCAGAGTCAATTGCCGTCACCGAAGAAGAAATCGCTAAGCGCACTGAAGAAATGATGGCTGAGGTAGACGATCCCTCACAGGTCGATCCTGAGCGGCTCAATCAGGTCGTTAACGAAGATTTGCTCAAGGAAAAAATCTTGGCTTGGCTAAAGGAAAACTCTAACGTCGAGCTGGTCCCTGAGGGTACGCTGGCCCCAGAAGAGCCTGAAGAGGCTTCAGAGGAGCCAGAGGAAGCGTCGGCAGAAGAGCCTGAAGAGGCTGCTGCTGAGGACGATGGCGAAGAAGCCAAAGTCGTTGAGGCAGAAGTCGTAGAAGACTAGATGCAGAGGAATAGCTTTGGAACGCTAAGTTTGGAAAGCTAGGCGTGGAAGACTAGGTGTGGAAAACACGTCCTTACTTTCATGTTAAAGGTGAGATGACTTCGTTAGAGTGTTAGCGCGTCTTAACGTCAGTTTTGAATGAGATGCGGTACATTAGGCACGTATATAGGCAGCTGCTCATTTTTTATGGATACACCGAATTATCAGCCCCAGATCTCTACTCCCTACGATCTTCACTGGGGCGTCCCTGCGACTAGCCACACGCCAGCGCAGATGCACAAAGATTTGAGCGCTGAGCGGCAGTCACATTTACAGGCTGGTTTTCCGGCTTTTCAAGCCAGCATTCGCAATATGCTGCCGATGGTTGTAGAGCAATCTGGCAGAGGCGATCGCGCCTTTGATATCTATTCACGTCTGCTCAGAGAGCGCATTGTCTTTTTGGGGACGCCCGTGATGGATGATGTGGCTGATTCGATTGTGGCTCAGCTATTGTTCTTAGATGCTGAAGACCCTGAAAAAGATGTGCAGCTGTATATCAACTCCCCGGGGGGCTCAGTCACGGCTGGGATGGCAATCTATGACACCATGCAGCAAATTCGTCCAGATGTGGTGACCATTTGCTTTGGTTTGGCTGCTAGTATGGGAGCGTTTTTGCTAGCGGGTGGTGCCAAGGGCAAGCGTATGTCGCTGCCAAGCTCTCGGATTATGATTCACCAACCTTCTGGCGGTGCTCAGGGCCAATCTGCAGATATTGAGATTCAGGCGCGTGAAATTTTATATCTGAAGCGCCGCTTAAATGAGATGTTGGCTGACCATACCGGGCAAGATCTAGACAAGATTACGGCGGACACTGAGCGCGATTTCTTTATGTCTGCCGAAGAAGCGAAGGACTATGGCTTGATCGATCAAGTTGTGACCAGACAAATGCTTTCTGATACGAAGCTGACTGCAGTAGGGTAACGGATATGTCTAAGTACGACTCCCATTTAAAGTGCTCTTTTTGCGGTAAGTCGCAGGAGCAGGTAAGGAAGCTGATTGCAGGGCCTGGTGTCTATGTCTGCGATGAGTGCGTAGACCTCTGCAATGAGATTTTAGATGAGGAGTTGTTTGACTCTAATTCGTCTGTTGCTTCACCTGCGCCGCGTCGTGAGCAGGCTCCTGAGCGCAGACGTAAGGCCTCTTCTCCCATCTCGCTCAATCAGATTCCCAAGCCGCGCGAAATAAAGTCCTATTTGGACGAGCATGTCATCGGCCAAGACGAAGCCAAAAAGGTGTTGTCTGTGGCGGTGTACAACCACTACAAACGATTGAGCTACGTGCAGTCTGAAGGCGGCGAGGATGAGGAAGATATTGAGCTGCAAAAGTCCAATATTTTGCTGATTGGTCCCACTGGCTGTGGTAAAACTTTGCTGGCTCAGACACTGGCTGCAATCTTGGAAGTGCCTTTTGCAGTTGCTGATGCCACCACGCTCACCGAAGCGGGCTATGTCGGTGAAGATGTAGAAAATATTTTGCTTCGCCTGTTGCAGGTGGCTGATTTGGACGTGGATGAAGCCCAGCGCGGCATCATCTACATTGACGAGATTGATAAGATTGCTCGGAAGAGTGAGAACCCTTCGATTACTCGCGATGTCTCGGGTGAAGGCGTGCAGCAGGCTTTGCTAAAGATGCTGGAGGGTACGGTGGCTAATGTTCCACCTCAGGGTGGGCGCAAGCATCCATATCAAGACTGTATCCAAATTGATACGAAGAATATTTTGTTTGTTTGTGGTGGGGCGTTTGTCGGCCTCGACAAGATTGTGGAGCAGCGCATTGGTAAGAAATCGATGGGCTTTGTTCAGCCAGGTAAGGAAATTAGCCGGGACGAAAATTCTACGCTGACGCTACAAGATTTAGAGCCGGATGACATTGTGAAGTTTGGGATGATTCCTGAATTTATCGGGCGTATTCCGGCGATTTCAATTGTGGAGCCACTGGATGAAAAGACGCTGGTTTCTATTTTGACGGAGCCAAAGAATGCTTTGGTGAAGCAGTTTAAGAAGCTGATGCGAATGGATAATGTGGATCTGGACTTTGAGCCGGATGCGGTGCGTGCGATCGCAAAAGAAGCCTTTAACCGTAAAACAGGAGCCCGCGCCCTACGCAGCATCATCGAAGAAATCATGCTCGACGTCATGTATGAGCTGCCCTCCCGCGACGATGTAACGACCTGCACCATTACCCGTGAAATGGTAGAAAATCGCTCAACAGCTGATTTGCTAGTTCATCCTTCTTCGATTCCTAAACCTGAATCTGCGTAGGCTTATTTAGCCATATACGTAGATTACATAAGTGCTTTTAAGCTTTATGTCTGAGCCCGTTGCAGCCTTTTGTTCACCTAATATAATTCTCAGCAAGAGAAAAATATTTAGGTAAACCGCAACGATGCCCTACGTTAGTGTGAATGGCGTTGATCATTACTACGAATGGATTTCGACTCAAGACCATCCCGGTAACTATGAAAAGCCGGTGATGGTCTTTTTGCATGGTTGGGCAGGGTCTGCTCGCTACTGGCGCTCGACGGCTGAAGCGATTAAAGACAAGTTTGACTGTTTGCTGTATGACCAGAGAGGATTTGGGCGATCGCAACCCAACACACCGGAGCAACTCGCTGCTGAGCCATCCCTCAATACCCTAGAAAGCTTCGCTGAAGACCTCAACGTTCTGCTAGACGCGCTCAACCTCACTCAGCCTGTTTATATGAACGCTCACTCCATGGGCGGCTCCATTGGTCTTTACTTTTTAGACCGCTATCCAGAGCGAGTTAAAAAAGCCATCCTCACCTGCAACGGCAGCTTCCCTTACCAAAAGTGGGCCTTCGAGGCTTTTTATCTCTTCGGTGGCTACGTCGTCGCGTTTCGCCCCAAGTGGTTAGGCAAAGTTCCTTTTGCTCCGCAGATGTTTATGCAGCGCTTTCTCAAAGGTTCTATTCCGTCAGAAGAGAAAAAAGCCTTTCTTGCTGATTTCTTAATGGCTGACCATTCGGCTGCGCTGGGCACGCTGAAAGCCGCTGTGAGCAAACATGCGACTGAAGCTATGCCAAAGGCATTCGCGGCGCTTCAGGTTCCTACGCTCATGGTCTCTGGAGAGTACGACAAAATTACGCCTGCCAAGCTCGGTAAAGAAGCTGCTGAGATGAGCGACAACATCCAGTATGTTGAAATGCCCAACACAGCTCACTTTCCCATGATGGAAGCGGCTGAAAGCTATCTAGAAATCACTAATTCATTTTTAGTAGATACGGAAGTGCCTGTTCTGGCGTAGCAACATGCGATGAAAGCAGGTGAAAAATTAGCCTGCTCTTGTGGCTATATAATTTGCAACCAGCTGAATACTGATTCAATAGTTAGCGTGAGTTCACTTGCAAAGGCAGGGACGACGAGCTTTTGCTGCCCTGTTTCTAAAGAAAGGGGTGGTTGATTGGGCTGATACACCAGTATGATTTCCTCTGCTGGATCAATCAGCCAGCCCAGCAGCGTGCCGTTTTCTATGCAATGCAGGATGTTGCTGGTGACTCGGGTCGAAGATTGGCCCGGGCTAAGGATTTCAACTGTCCAGTCAGGTGCTTTATTGAACTGATTGGCAATGTTGCCTGTTTCAGTCGTTGGAATGCGTGCCCAAGTAAAAACAGCAACATCAGGAACCAGCGATTTGCCGCCAAACGTACAGCGTAACTCTGGAAAGGCCCAAGCTAATTTTTTAGGTTTTGTGACGGCGTTAATCTGAGTGACTAGCTCTCCCTGTAGTGTGCTGTGCTGACCCTGTGGCATTGACTTTTGAAGAATTTGACCATTCACAAATTCGCTAGCAGGCTTAGTTTCTGGGAGTGCCAAAAAGTTTGCTAGCGTTATTTTTTTAGTGGGTGCTTGAACCATAGGAAAACTAGGCTGCAGAATCCTGTTACGGCATCTAATCTAATCCTAATTCACGCTTTAGTAGACCAATGGACTTCTCGCCGATGTAGTTTTCGCAGCGAATAATTTCCGGTGGACGGATGATGTCGTTGCGGGCGGCGAGGAGAGCTTCCTTGATGGCCGGATAGCTAGCAGTATCAAGGGCCACGATGGTTTGGGCACTGCGAACGACGGCGCTGAGCTTTTGCGTATCTTCTGTTTGGGCGGTCATGACGAGGATGTCGTCGCCGCGCAGGCTGTAGGAGAGCACTTCGGCAATGCGAATGATGCCGGTACTTAGGCTAACGAGGCCAAGGCAGGTGTCTTTCGGTAGGTTCTTGAGGAGTTCGCGCTCTTTGGCATAGTCGTAGATGTCGATGGGGATGACACGGACAGACTTGGGGGCTGCGATCGCCTCCGCTTCATTAATAAAGTATCGACTGGTGACAACTGTCCCTGAACGAGTCTGAGCCAGTACCTGTTCTAGCTCCTCTAAGGGAACGAGCTGCACTGGAATTTTCAGCGCCTGCTCTAGCTCGCGAACCATCAGTTCGCCTGCACCATCTTCTTTTTGGATGGTGACGAGTACGCGGGCACTACAGCGTAGACGCCAGTCTACTTCGGTCATAAATAGCTCGCGGGCCTGGTGCAGTGAGCAGCCTTGTCTGAGCAGTTCGTCTAGGCTGTTTTCTACTAGCTCTTGAGCTTTTGGAAACTTATCTAAGAGTGGTGAGCCGGGTTTGACGATTTCGGTGGTTCCTTCAGCGCGCACGTAAATGCCGGAGCCGGGCATGGCCTCTACGACACCGGCATCTTCTAGCTGGCGGTAGACTTTGCTAATGGTATTGCGGTGGAGCCCGGTTTGCATGGCGAGCTGCCGGGTGCTAGGTAAGCGGTATCCGGGTGGATATTGCCGTGATGCGATCGCAAACCAAATCTGATCGTATAGCTGGGTCGATGCGGGTATTTCGCTATCGGTTTGAATATGGAACTGAACCACTGTTACGCGCTCCCCGTGCGGTAAAAATGGGCTGCTGAGGAATCTCTCAAATTAGCCCAACGGAATTTTAATATAAGTTGTCGTTTCTTGTTGCCTGATATTCTCTGCCTGATATCAGCTGTGACGCAGATAACGTCATTTGCTCAGGCTACATAGAGAGTAGTCGGGAATCATCCGTTCGTGGGAGCAAATCCTAAAAATATAGGATTTGCTCAATAATTCTTGATGATGGAGTCACCAGCACTGTCCGTTTGCCGGTAGAGCGTCTCCCAAATGTCAGGTATGTTGGGCAAATGGCAAGTCGATACCGCGCGGCTAATGGCTCTTGCGGCTGCTTTCACTGAGACTCAATATCTATGATTGTTGTTAAGTCAGGGTGCGGTCAGTCGAAAACTCCCGATAACCCGATATATTTGAAAAACTATTATTTATTTCGACCAAGGAGATATCTCCGTTGTTTTCAGCCGAAGATTTCGCAAAAGCACTAGAGCAGCAAGATTACGAGTTTTCACGCGGCAGTGTGGTGACCGGCAAGGTAGAAACCCACGAAAGCGACGGTGCTTACGTTGATATTGGTGGTAAGTCAGCGGCTTTTCTCCCCATAAAAGAAGCGTCGATTGAGTCGGACTTTGTGCTGGAGGAGTCTCTGCCGATTGGCACAGAGCGTAAGTTTTTGATTGTGCGCGACCAGGATGCGAATGGTCAGATGGTGATTTCCATTCGTGCGATGGAAATTAAGGAGCTGTGGGAAAAGCTACGGGAACGTGAGACCAATGGCGACGTGTTGGAGGTGACGATTTCGGGTAGTAACCGAGGTGGTGTAACGGCAGATGTGAGTGGTTTGCGAGCGTTTATTCCCCGTTCTCACCTGGCTCGGCGCGTGGAAGATTTAGATGAGCTGATGGGTGAGACGGTTAATGTCGCTTTCCTAGAGGTGGACGAGGAGAAAAACAAGCTTTTGCTCTCTGAGCGCGTTGCGGCAAGGGCGACGGCTATGAGCAGTCTGACGAAGGGCGAGCTGATTGAAGGGACGATTGCGTCGCTGAAGCCGTTCGGTGCGTTCGTTGATTTTGGTGGTGCGTCTGGTTTGCTCCATATCAAGCAGATCAGTAAGAGCTATATTTCTGCTTTGGGTGATGTCTTTAAGGTGGGCGATCCGGTTAAGGCGATTGTGCTAAATATTGATGAGCAAAAAGGGCGGATTGCGCTGTCTACTCAGGTGCTGGAGAAGTATCCGGGGGAGATTTTGAAGGAGTTGCCGACGATGATGGCAGAAGCTGAGGAACGGGCGAAGAACGTTGCTAAGGTGCTGTCGGAAGGCGACAATTAGGAGGCTGGCGTCTTACGCTAATGTCCGTAACCCACCCTGCCCTGCGGGCACCCCTCCCAAAAGGGGATTCTTCTCAGGCTGGGGTACATGTAGCTCAGGAGTCCCATGGGAACTGTTTGGGAGCTGGATTTTTACTCCAGACCTGTTTTAGACGAGAAAAATAAAAAACGCTGGGAAATCCTGATTTGTGAGGGGTTGCAATCAGTGGCGGACGATCCTGCGGCGCTGTTTCGATATAGCAAGTATGTGTCGAATAGTGAGGTGAATTCCGAGACGTTGCAGGCGGCGATTGAAGAGGCGATCACACAATCGACGGAACAGTCGCGTGAGCAACCGACAAAGGTGCGCTACTTTCGCTATCAAATGCAGAATATGATTAAGCGGGCCTGCGAGAATGTGGGACTGCTGCCCTATCCGAGTCGTCGGGCGATCGCACTACAGCAGTGGCTAGAAGACAGAAAAGAAAACGTCTATCCCAACGAACCTGGCTATAAACCCTCTGTATCAGCGTCGGTAGCCAAGCCTTTAGAAGTGGTCAATCCTTTACCAGATGCACTTTTGGGTCAGCAGTGGTCTCTGGTGACGTTGCCTGCTGAAG
>JBCBKQ010000064.1:0-24411 GCA_038521595.1 Cyanobacteria bacterium J06627_28
ATTCAAAGGTGAGAGCATCATTGTTTCGCCTACATTTCCTCAGCTCCAGCTGACGGCTCAGTCTATCTTCGATGCCGTGGGTGGTTGAGGCTATCTGTTTGAGTTGTGTATCAAGTCTGTCTGTTTTTCTCTTCGGTCGCGGATAATACTCAAGTTAGCAGCAGATAAGCGAGCAGACTAATGGATGTGAGAGCAGCGGTCGCCTTTGAGGCAAATCAGCCCCTCAGCATAAAAACGATTCAGCTAGAAGGGCCAAAAGCAGGTGAAGTACTTGTCGAGATTAAGGCAACGGGGGTATGTCATACCGATGCCTATACGCTCTCAGGCAAAGATTCAGAGGGCATTTTCCCCTCTATTTTGGGCCATGAAGGCGCGGGCATTGTGCAGGACGTCGGGCCGGGCGTAAAGAGCTTAAAGCCGGGTGACCACGTGATTCCTTTGTACACAGCCGAGTGCCGAGAGTGTGCTTATTGCCTCAGTCAAAAGACCAACCTTTGTCAGGCAGTACGCTCAACCCAGGGCAAGGGGGTAATGCCCGATGGTACCAGCCGATTTTCATTCAATGGCAACCCGCTCTATCACTATATGGGCACCTCCACATTTGCTAACTACACCGTACTGCCCGAGATTTCGCTAGCAAAGATTCGTTCAGATGCCCCGTTCGATAAGGTCTGCTACATCGGTTGCGGCGTGACGACGGGCATTGGTGCGGTGCTGTTTACCGCCAAAGTAGAGCCTGGATCGACGGTGGTTGTTTTTGGACTGGGTGGCATTGGCTTGAATGTGATTCAGGGCGCAAAGATGGTGGGTGCGGATCGGATTGTGGGGGTTGATATCAATGATGGGAAACGTGTGATCGCAGAAAAATTTGGCATGACCGACTTCGTTAACCCACAGGACATCGACGGCGATATCGTCGGTCACCTCGTAGACCTCACGGGCGGCGGCGCAGACTATTCCTTTGAGTGCATTGGCAATGTCAATGTCATGCGTCAGGCGCTGGAATGCTGCCACAAGGGCTGGGGCGTTTGCACCATTATTGGCGTTGCCGAAGCGGGCGCAGAAATCAGCACGCGGCCTTTTCAACTCGTTACCGGGCGCGTTTGGAAAGGCAGTGCTTTCGGAGGGGCCAGAGGCCGCACCGATGTCCCAAAAATTGTGGACTGGTACATGGACGGCAAAATCAACATTGACGATCTCATCACCCACACCATGCCCTTAGAAAAAATTAACGATGCCTTTGATCTCATGCACCGTGGCGACTCCATCCGCAGCGTTGTTTTATACGATTAGTGCTGCTACCGTCTAAACAACAATCCAGACAACGGCCTAACTAACCCAGTAAAACAATAGTTCGCAACAACAGTCCAAAACAACAGCCCACAACAACAACCCTAGCGCATGGAAGAACAATCACGCATTAAAAGCTTTGGTGGCACAACTCGGTTTTATCGCCATCGGTCTGACGCCTGCAACTGCGATATGAATTTTGCGGTATATGTCCCACCCCAGGCAGAAAGCGGCCCAGTGCCAGTGCTGTACTATCTCTCTGGTCTCACCTGCACCGAAAAGAACTTTATCGAAAAAGCAGGCGCACAAAAGTACGCAGCAGAGCACGGGATAATGCTGGTTGCCCCAGACACTAGCCCACGTGGCGTAAATATTCCAGGCGAAGACGACAGCTGGGACTTTGGCAGTGGGGCAGGTTTTTATGTCAATGCGACAGCCGCACCCTGGGTGCAACACTACCAGACGTACGACTACGTGACAGCAGAGCTACCCACCTTAATTGCAAAAAACTTCGCGCTCAAAGAAGACAGAATAGGCATCTTTGGCCATTCTATGGGTGGCCATGGTGCACTCATCTGCGGCCTCAAAAATCCAGATAAGTATGCCTCTATTTCAGCCTTTGCTCCCATTGCAGCCCCCTCCCAATGTGCCTGGGGCAAAAAAGCCTTTAGCGGCTATCTGGGGGAAGACACTACTCAATGGGCAGCTTACGATGCTACTGAATTAGTCAAGTCTTTAGACACAACAGCGCCTACGCTATTGATTGACCAGGGAGAAGACGATCAGTTTTTGACACAGGGTCAGCTACTGCCAGATGTTTTTGAGGCCGCTTGCACAGCAGCCAGGCAACCGCTAACCCTTCGCATGCAACCTGGCTACGATCACAGCTATTATTTCATTGCGACCTTTATGGAAGACCATATCCGGCACCATGCAGCTGCGCGGTGTGTGTAAAAATTTTTATTTTTTGAGGTGACTTAATTGGCAGACACAATAGGCAATGCTCAAACGACCAAGGATTATCTTCATCCTCAGTATCGAAAAGACCGCGACATGTTGAACACCATCATGACCAGCAATTTAGACAATACCCATCTATCAGAACTAGCGCGACTGCGTATTCGCTACGATGGCTTTCAAGGTGCCCGAGACATTCAGGCTGACTTAGACAAAATGCTCACAAAGCTAGGTATGAGCGAAGACGAACTCTTTGCCAAAACCCGAGAGATTCACCAGGGCGAAAAGATCTTTACCCCTACTTGGACAAAGAAAGGAGAGGATTGGAGTTAAACCCGTCGTTGCCAATCGTTGCCAATGAGAGAGGGTGTTGCGTAACGCTGCAAAAAGAGAAAGGGCCGACACGCTTTAAACACGTCGGCCCTTTCTCTTTTCTATAGCTTCTGAAGAGTTGCTTAGGATACTCACTAGGGGCTATAACCCTTGTCAAATCAGCAACTCTTCTGAGCAAACGCCCTAATGCATTAGGACGTTTGCGATATTACAACTGGTCAGTCAACCCTTAGCCTAGGCGCTTACGCAGGCCAGTCACTGCGGTGGCTGCAAAGAGTCCTAAAGCTGCAATGCTGCCAGGCTCAGGTACGCGAGTCGTGTCCTTAAAGCTGGTGTCGTACCAGCCAGAATTGCCAGCGGTATAGGAAAACTCACTCAGTCCATTGGCGTCGTAGGTAATGGTGGGATTATTCACGCCGTGGAACCAAATGCCCACTTGCTCAGCAAAACCGACGCCTTTCCAAGTGGCTGGGTTAAATCTAGGGTCGCTATTAATGGCAGTCGCGTCTATGGAGAATTCAAAGGTGCGTTCGTTTGTACCATTGTTGGTCACTGTGAGCGCAGTAGAACCCAAGTATGTCTCTGCAATGTAGCTATCGTTTTTATTCTTACCGTTGTAGTTATAGATAGAGACTTTGTCAGTGAGCCCATCTAAATAGAAAATGGCATACTCATCGGCATCACCTTTTGGGTTGTCGCCATCGCTGAGCACGAGCCAGGCGCCGTCTGCTAGTTTGCCGTTATTGCTGTTGCGCGTGAAGGTAGATGACCAGGTGAGTACTTCGCTGACGTCGTCGTAGGTTGTTTTTATATAAGAGTGTTGGCCAACAGCGGTATTGCCGCCTGCATTAGACTTTTCAAAAATAAAGGTGCTGGCCTGTGCAGGTGCGATCGCAACAACAGCAGCAGCAGCAGCCAGCGCAAGACTTGTTCTAATACCCATCAATGGAACTCCGTTAAATATGTCGGTCTACAAGGTAATTCTGCCTTGTCTAAATCGAATATTGGGTAAGTTTTGCGTGAATACATGGCTGCTTTGTGCTAAACCTACGCAAGGCTTCTGACTTGCTGAGATAAAGAAAATAGAGCCCTTTCAGGCTCATCTTAAAGTAGCTATAAATCGAAAAAAGTTGTATTTGGCGAGCACCGCAAAAACAAAGCGGTTCAAGTCGCAGCCGTCAAAAACTCGAATCGGAAAAGTCCACGTAAAAACACATAGAAAATGACTGCGCCATGTACAAAGAAACTGCAAAAAAGCGCCCTCAAATATAAGGGCGCTTTTAAAGTTAGCTATCAAGTTAGCTGCTAAGCTCTTCAAACTATTCGTCAGTTAAGGACCCTAACAGTTTTCACTAGCTGCTTTCACTAGCTACTCGACAGACTTAAGCAAGGCGCTTGCGTAAGCGAGTCGCCGCTGCTGCAAAGATACCAATAGCAGCGATTGTGCCAGGCTCAGGTACAGAAGCAGACGTATCAGGATCAGTGATTTCGATAGCGGGCTCGTTGCCCCTGTCGTAGTAGCTCTGACCGTTACGAAAAGTAGTGAAGTTCAAGGTGTTGATAGAGCCATCATCGTTGTATGAGCTGCTCAATCCGTCAAAAGTATGGAGCCAGATACCGGCTGTATCGTCAAAAGCAAGCCCTTTCCAGTCAGGACCAAGCGCCGCGTCATTGATATCAGAAGCATCGTAAGTAAAGGCAAACGTGCGCTCATCGCCCTTAGTACTCACATCAAGTGAGGTAGAGCCAAGGTAAACCTCACTCTCGTAGCTCTTAGCGCTCAAAGAACCGTCGTAGCTGTAGAAAGTAGCCGTGCCTTCCTTACCATCAAAGTAAGAAATCACATACTCGTCAGCATCGAAGCGAGGATTAGGACCATCACTGAGTACGACCCAGCCACCTTCGGCCAACCGGCCTGTGGAGGTATTTGCCTTGAGCGTGGTAGACCAGTTAACAATTTCGGTATCTGTGTCAAAAGTTGCTTTGATGTTTGTAAATATGCCAACTTGATCGTCATCAGCGACGTTGTTTCTTTCAAATACAAAAGTGCTTGCATTGGCGGGGGCAACAGCGGCAGTTAAAGTAACCGCAGCTAAAGCAAGGCTAAGCTTTAGATGCATTTTTAGGGGCTCCATGGATAAAGTCGTGTTGAACAATTCGCAGTATCACTTTTTTTGATACATCGTACCGTGAGCTATTGATAAATTTTAGTTGACCTTTTCACATAATCAACACACTCTAATCGCTTATTCAGGATACGGATCACTGAAGATTGAGCCAAAGAAGTGAGCTGAGGTTATGTTTTAAGGCTGCGCTTAATGCAAGCATTATCAATAGCCATAAGAAACTATGACGAGAAACAGCTAGAAAATGTTTCCCTTTCTAATACCTTATTTCTAGACAGTTTTTGATTTGTAAACATCTAGCGCTAGAAGCTTTTTGATCTGCCTAAAGGCCTTATTTGCCTGGGTTTACGGCTTTAGATATCCATCGTAGGGGAGACGACTTTTTCCGCTTGCTAGAGGTGTCATTTTTTGGGAGTAATTTGTGACTGAAATCACTCCTTTAAATAGCTGACTTTCGCCACATCAACGTGCTGAAAACTAATAAGCGCAATTAATCAATCTTTTAATTAACTTTTTAATCAATCTTTTAAGCAATCTTGATGACAGGCGTTACTCTCTCGGGTGTTGCTATCGCTGTCGCACAAGCTGTTCTATTTCTGCGGGTTTGGTCGGCAGTGCTTCACTGAGTACTTCGTTCCCAAAGGGGGTAATGAGAACGTCGTCTTCTATACGAATGCCGCGTACGTCTTTGAACTGTTCTAATTTCTCCCAGTTCACTGTGGTTGCGTAGCGTTCGCGGTTTTGAGCGTTGTTGAGGATGGCGGGTACTTGGTAAAAGCCGGGCTCGATGGTGACGGCCATGCCGACTTCTAGGGGGCGGTCTAAGCGGAGGAATTTTAATCCGAAGCGATCAGAGCGATCGCGCCCTTCTTCATACCCAGACAGATCACCCAAATCTTCCATGTCATGCACATCTAAGCCCATCAGGTGGCCCACACCATGGGGAAAGAACAACGCATGGGCGTCTTGTTCTACCAAATCTTCTGGATGACCCTTTAAAATGCCAAGATCAACTAAGCCAGCCGCCATAATTTCACAGGCCATGAGATGAATGTCTCGGTACTCGATGCCAGCAACTGCTTTTTCGATGCAAAAGTCGTGGGCGGCTAAAACAATGTCGTAAATGTCGTGCTGGGCGGCGGTGAATTTGCCGCTGACGGGCCAGGTGCGGGTAATATCTGCGGCCCAGCCGCCGGGCGTTTCTGCGCCCACGTCGGCCAGGAGCAGATCTTGCGGCACGATGGAGTTGTGGTAGTGATGGTTGTGAAGGATTTCTCCGGCAATGGTAACGATGCTGCCATAGGCGCAGTCCATGTCGTGGCCGATGATCACGGCCTCCATAATGGCGCGCACTTGGGCTTCGGTTTTGGCGGTGCGGGTAGCTCCCATACCGGCGCGGTGCGCGCCTACGGTGACGAGAATGGCCTGGCGAATTGCTGCGATCGCCGCCTCATCCTGAATCATCCGCAGCTTTACAATCGCCTTCTCCAAGTCCCGGTCACCCAGCGGTCTTTGCCGCTGAATTACGATGCCCCGCTGCAGCAAAAATCTGTTCATCATCTGCACGGTTTGATCGCGCTCGCCCAGCGTGGCCACGCCCGCCGCAAAATCAGCCAGCGCCTCAATGGGCTGGGCCTCGTCTGCACCCATCTGCTGAGCCAAAAAGTCACGGCTAGGACGAGGGCCATGCCATAGGGCATCGTCGAGGGTGCAGTCATCCATAAATAAGGTGAGCTTGCCGGCCTCTAGGCGAATGGCGGCATTTTCGAGGGGCAGCCCGGCAAAATAGAGAAAGTGACTGCTGGCTCGAAACGGATAGACATTGGCGGCAAAGTTGCGAGCCTTTGGCGTACCAGACCATAGCAATACCGGAAAATCAATGAGCTTGGCTAGCTTTTGCCGACGTGATTTTAAGGCCGCTGCCAGCGCTGTGGATGTACTTGCTTTATGACGGCTCTCAGCGCTTCCGTGAGTATTATTGGAAGCTTGATTGGAAGCTTGATTGGGGCGCGCGGTGGTCATGGGTGTGATAACTTCCTTGGTATTGCTATCTTTTGGATGCTTATGTTGTCTGCGGCTGAAGCTGAGCGGTTAATCTTTGCGTTGACAGCGCCTATTTGTGAGGTTGAAACCGTATCGCTCTCCAGTCTCTCCAGTGCGCAAGGGATGGGCTGTCTGGGCCGGGTACTGGCCGCGCCAGTGACCAGCACGCTAGATTTTCCCCACTGGGACAATTCGGCCATGGACGGCTACGCGGTGCGAGCTGCCGATGTGCAAACGGTGCCAAAAACTCTGGCTATTGTTGAAGAAATTCCGGCGGGCATGTCTCCGACCAAAACGGTAGAGGCCAATCAGGCGGCGCGAATTTTAACCGGGGCGATGATGCCTGCGGGGGCAGATACAGTTGTGATGCAGGAAGAGACAGAACGATCAGCAGAGGCTGTCACTATTTTACAGGTTCCGCAGCCCAATGCCTTTGTCCGTAAGCAAGGCAGCTTTTACCGAGCGGGCGATGAGCTACTGAGCGCGGGCCGTGTGATTGCTCCGGCTGAAATGGCGATTTTGGCGGCGGCGCAGCAGACTCAGCTGCAGGTATATCGTCGGCCTCGGGTGGCGATTTTGTCTACGGGCAGCGAGCTGGTGCGCCCCGATCAGCCCCTGGGCGCGGGGCAAATTGTGGATTCTAATCAGGTGGCGCTGGCAGCGCTGGTGGCGCAGACGGGGGCACTGCCCATTCCGCTGGGCATTGTGGTGGATGATCGCTCTGCGGTAAAAAGTGCGATCGCCGCTGCGCTTGCCCAGGCCGATGTCGTTATCTCAACGGGCGGTGTCTCTGTCGGTGACTACGACTATGTTGATGATGTCTTAGAAGAACTCGGGGCAACGCTGCACATTCGCGCTGTGGCGGTGAAACCGGGAAAGCCGCTGACGGTTGCAGATTTTGACGGTGCGCCTTCGGAGGCAAAAAGCTCCCTGAGAAAGAAGCTCTACTTTGGCCTGCCAGGCAATCCAGCTTCAGCGATGGTTGGCTTTTGGCGATTTGTGGGGCCGACGATTGCTAAGTTGTCTGGGCGCAGCGGGCCCTGGGCTCCGGAGTTCGTCTGGGCAGAGGCCATCACTGAGCTGACGGCGGGCGGACGGCGCGAGACCTATCTGTGGGGCACGCTCACCCAGACTGATGCGGGCTACATCTTTAGCCGGGCGGCTGGCGTGCACAATTCCGGAAACCTGGTGAATTTGGCGAATACAACAGGGTTAGGGGTGGTGCCTCAGGGAAAAACAAAAATTGACGCGGGTAGCGCTGTTCAGGTACTGAAAATTCGTTAGGATGCCGTTAATCTCCAATCAATTGTTACAATTGTCTAACGTTATTCATGACGCTAGTTGGGGCATCGTGAGTCAGTTCATGCAAAGGTTTTTCTTGATATTTTCCTTGATGGAAAATCCCTATGCTTTTTATGTGCGATCGCTAGGACAGCTATGACCTCTCCCTACGACGATTACAGCGCTCAAAATGAGCGTTCATCAACGTCACCTAGCGATTCAGCTTCCCGCGCCCGACAGTCCCACACCTTTCGCAAGCCTTCAGGTACACGCTCCCTGCGACCTAGATCCGCCGGCCCAAAGTATCCGCCTGTTTCTCCAGAGTTTGCATCCATCGGCGGTAAAAAAGGTAAAAAAGCCGGTCAGCGAGACGGCCAGCCAGCCGACCAGCGAAACGGCCAGCCAGCCGACCAGCGAAACGACAACCAAACTCAGCGAGGACTGCTGTCGTCTTTGCTCGGTTTGAAATGGCTGCGCAGCTGGCCATTGGTTATGCTGATGCTGTTTAGCATTTTGGGTGTGGCTGGCGGCGCTGCGGTTGTTAGTTTGTTTCGCATTCCAAATTTGCCAAACTGTCGGGCGATTTTTTGGCCGACGGCATCGGCATCTTTGCGATTGCAGTGTGCGGAGTCCTATGCGGCCCAGGGCGATGTCAAAAATCTGCTGGCGGCGATTGCCCTTGTCGATAAGCTGCCCGAAGACCATCCCCTGCGCAGCGACATTATCAACGACCGCATAGAAGACTGGGCCAATCGGGTACTAGATTTAGCCGAGCGCTCCTTTGAAGAGGGCAAGCTAGCCGAAGCCATCGACAGCGCCCAAAGAATTCCGGCGAGAACGGCGGCGGCTCAGGTAGTCGATGAGCGGATTCAACGCTGGCAGTCAATTTGGAAAGAGGGTGAAGAAGGCTTTAACTCAGCGGTAGAAAAGCTCAAAGAAAAAAACTTTCAGGCCGCATTTACCCTGTCCGTTATTTTGCTAGACGTCGACAATGAGTACTGGTCTACCGAAAAGTACAACGAGCTGACTAAGATGATTTCCTTGGCCAGGGAAGACAGCCGTCTGATGTCCGAAGCCTTAGGCCTGGCCGAAAATGGTACGGTTAAGGGCTTTGTAGACGCGCTCAAAAAGCTAGGAGAAATCAGTGAGACCAGCGTTTTATATGCCGAAGCGCAGGCAGAGCGTACCACCATTGCCAAAGACATGCTGGCCGAAGGCGAGGCGCTCCTGTCTGAGCGCAAGCTATCTGCGGCGCAGGCCATGCTGAACGCGGTCCCGAGAGATGTTGGCCTGAAAGACGAAATCGACGATTTTCAAATCTTTGTCACAGCCTATCAACAGGCCTGGACAAACAACGTCAGTGGGTTAGAAAACGCCATTAGCCGCATGAGAACGCTCGATAGAGATCGTCCGGCCTATGAGCGGGGGCAGCGCCTCATTGCCCAGTGGCAGTCAGAAATTCAGAATATTTCGCTGCTGAACCAGGCCCGAGAGCGGGCGCAGCGGGGGGGGACAGCAGACCTCAATGCAGCGATCTCTATCGCGGGTCAAATTTCAGAAAATTCACCCCAGTGGGAAGATGCTTCTAGCGACATTGGCGACTGGCGATCGCGCGTGCAAACCGTCCAAGATCGGCCAATTTTAGATCGCGCCGACCGCCTTGCTGCCGTTGGCACCCCGGACAATCTTCGCGCCGCCATCCAAGAAGCCCGCAAGATCCCTTCGGGCCGTGCCCTGGGCGATGATGCGAGTAGGCGCATTGCCAACTGGACAGCCCGCATTGAGCGCATCGAAGATCAGCCGATTATTGATCAGGCGCGTCAGAGAGCTGCGTCGGGCGACCGGGCAGGCGCTATTGCGATCGCCTCGCGCATTCGCCAAGGCACTAGCCTATACGACACTGCTCAAGCAGACATCAGTCGCTGGCAGGTCCAAGAAAATGGCCGCACTCGCCTCAGCGAAGCCGTCAACGTTGCTGCTAGGGGCGATGCCAATAGCCTAGCTACTGCCATTGATCTGGCCTCTAGCGTCCCAGAAGGCAGCGATAGCCGCGATCGCGCCGACAATCAAGTTAACCGCTGGAGCTGGGACCTACTGCGCCAGGCCGAAGCCACCGCCAATCGCAATCTAGAAACTGCCATTTCCCTAGCCGGGCAAATTCCGGCTCGCGCCGAGGCTTACGAACCTGCCCAAGTCAGAATTGGCAACTGGCAAGAAACCCTTCGGCAAGTCGAAGCCTCACGTGCGCCCGCGCCGACACCGACACCCCTACCAAACCGAGATCCTAACGCTGAGGGTGAGACTTCACCCGGCGTGGAGCTGGTTGCACCTTCTCAGTAGATATAGCAAAGCGCGGAAAGCTATATCAGCAGATATAGCGTCGCTAGTCGAGCTGTTGAGCTGTCTGGTGCGCCAGCTCTCCTAGGGCATGTAATAGCCGTCGTAGGGGTGCTTTTACCTTAGTCTCAACAATAGTTTCAACAATAGTCTCAAAGCCGTTGTGAACTTTGTTTGTCGGTTCTATCAGTTGCGTTGCAGCCTTACTTTTAAGCTGTTTTGTTGTTTCTGACAGCGTTTGGCTGATGGGTTGAGTGAGGACGATTTTAATGGGTTGAGACTGTTGCTCAATCGTCTCTGACACTTTAGTGTTTACCGTATTTTTTAGCTGATTAATCTGTTCTGGAACCTGTTGTACTACTGCAGGAATGCTGGGCCTTGTAAAATTGGGCAGCTTTGTAAAATTAGGCCCATCCAAAGATAGATGATGCCCCTGGAGCGGACTGTGCTTCTCTCTAGCGGCTCTGACTAGATCGTAAGGATCAACCTTTGATTTGAGAAAATCGGGCCGATTTCTGCGACGAATTTCTCTCTTTTGCTGCGGTGTGAGAGCAATAGTTTGTTGTTTGGGCTGTTGCTTAGATTCGTTTTTGGGCTGGAGTTTTGAGATAACCGTTTTTTTGAGCCGGTTTAGGCGTTGTTGAGCTTGCTGAGGTGCTGGAATGGGCGGTGTGCGATCGCGAGATGTCTCTATCGGTTCAACGGCTGGAGCGACTGGAGTAATGACTCCCTGCTGCCCTTTCTCACCACCAAGCCGCTTAAGAAACCCGTTAGAGCCCGCCGCCTCTGGCCAACCAAACCCACTACCGGGCGAGTAAGTCAGTTTATCTCGCTCCCTTTGCAAAAAACTACGCGGCTGCGTTTGCGCCAAGTCCCCTAGGCGCTGTAACCCCTGTGCAGCTTCAGCCGTAAGCGACGGGAAAACGATTATCGTGAGGCTAGCGACGAGAAGGCTAAAAGCCACAACGTTAATTTTCACAGCAGTAATAATGATTTGGATCACACAAGTATCTTAATCTACCCGCTGCCCTCACCGTAAAAGTCGAGAAATCCTTAAATAAAGTCCAGCGCACAATGGTAATCAAAAAACGCCGACTTATTAATGCTATCCTCATCCGAAAACTGACTCACCAGCGTTCCATACGCCGATCTTAAGTGCGTCGAAGCCTCCTGCACCTTTGGATGATTGCCCACTGCATTTCCCCGATGGGCAAATCCGCGACTCTGAGCCCGCCAATCCTGAAAAAAGTCCTTCTGTGCCATCAGCGAAAGCTTAATGTCATTGTGATAGCCGCTTAAACGCTCCGGTGGCGTCACCGTTTCTACAAAATCTATCAGCGCCTGATACTGAGTCAGCCCTTCTTCTGTGCGATCGCCCTCGCTATAGGCACGCAAGGTAGATACTCTCACCGCGATCGCCTCATCAACGACCAAAAACATCAGTTCCAAATAAGCCTTTTCAACAGCGGGAACTTTAGAAAATGTGGCATTGAACTCAGTGCGCTGGTGAGGAATCGCCTGATAGGCTTGAGTGACACTTAGCGGTAAAGCAAACTGAGGAATATCGCTTTTTGCGGGTAAGACAACAGCCTGCGTCAGATCATTCGTAGGCTGGCTCTGGCACCCAGCCGCCATAACGCAAAGGACTAAACCCCATAGCTTGGGACGAAAAGCGAATGATTTTCTCATGGTGACTACTGATATCCGTGGATTGGTCTTAGCGTGCCCAGGTGGGTAAAGTATGCTATTGCAGAACACTGTCTACAGCTGCCGATAAAACGGTTTCAATGAAAGACCTTGCCGTACAAACCTATCTAAAATCCCAAGGGCTTGCGGCCCTGCAAACAGCGTTTGGCATTAAGCATCGCCGCCATACCCAGCTTGAAAATTTGGTCTGTCTGAAGTACTCGCAGTACGAGTCACCGATGGAAGTGTCCATTGTGCAGCAGTGTCGCGGCATTATTCTCGATGAAGCCAACGATTGGGCGGTGGTGTCCTATCCCTACGACAAATTCTTTAACTATGGTGAAAGCAACGCTGCGCCTATCGATTGGGACTCTGCAACAGTGCAAGATAAGCTCGACGGCTCGCTGATGACTCTGTACTTTTATGATGGGCAGTGGCGAGTGCAGTCTAGCGGCACGCCCGACGCGAGCGGTGACGTGTCGCTGTGTAAGTTTTCCTTTGAGCAGCTGTTTTGGCAGACCTTTGAGCAGTTGGGATATGGCCTGCCAGTGGGGCACGAAGACTACTGCTTTATGTTTGAGCTAGAGACACCGTACAACCGAATTGTAGTGCAGCACAGTGAGTCGTCGCTGATTTTGCACGGGGTGCGAAATGTAAAGACATTTGTGGAAGACTGCCCTGCCCTCTGGGCTGAAAAGACTGGCTGGCGCGGGGTAAATAGCTACCCGTTTGGCACGATTGAGGCATTGGTGGCACAGGCAGAGCAGCTAGACCCATTGCAGCAAGAAGGGTTTATTGTGTGCGATCGCTATTTCAATCGCATCAAGCTCAAATCGTCTGAGTATGTCGAGCTTTCTCACCTCAAAGACGGCAGCTCCTATCGCAAGCTGCTCTCTGTTGTGGTCAACAATGAAAGCGCTGAATTTTTAGCGTACTTTCAAGAGCTAAAGTCGCTGTTTGACGAGATGACAGAAAAGTACTCTACGCTAGTGGCCATGCTAGAAAGCGAGTATAAAAAATACAGAGATATCGAAGTACAAAAAGACTTTGCCATGACCGTCAAAGACTTACCCTATTCAGGCGTTTTATTTGCGCTGCGTGCCAAAAAGGTGAGTTCGGTGCGAGACTATATGGCTGGGCTACCCATGACAAAAGTAGAACAGTATTTGGAGGAGTGGATATGAAGAAAGTTGTTATGACGGTGGGTCTGCCTACCTCGGGTAAGTCCACTTGAGCAAAGGAGTTAATCACCAAACAGGCAGGCCGCTGGGTGCGGGTGAACAAAGATTTGCTGCGAGAGATGTGCCACAACTCCAAGCACTCTAAGTCAAACGAAAAGTTTATCTTGCGGCTGCGCGATCTGATTATTTTGCAGGCACTAGAGGCCGGAAAGCATGTAGTGGTAGACGATACGAATCTACACCCAAAGCATATAAAAAATGTGACTGAGCTGGTCAAAGGACAGGCCACTGTAGAAGTAAACAACAGCTTTTTGCAGGTGCTGGTTAAGGAATGCATTCGGCGCGATTTGGCTCGCCAAAATTCGGTTGGCAAAGATGTGATTATGCAAATGTATCGGCAGTTTTTGCTGCCAGCGCTGTCGCCGCCCGTGCATAATCCTGAGCTGGCGGATGTCATTGTTGCAGATATGGATGGCACGCTGGCCTTGATGGGCGATCGCAGTCCCTATGATGTCAGCAAGTGCGACCAAGACCCGCCGAATCTGCCAGTCCTCCAGACCATTTTGAAGTGGCAAGAGACCCACAAGATCATTGTGATGTCTGGTCGTACAGATGATGGCAAGGCAAAAACAATGGCGTGGCTAGAGAAATATGGTGTGAAGTACGCTGAGCTGCACATGCGCAAGCTCGGCGATATGCGCAAAGACACCATCGTGAAAGAAGAGATGTACCGGGCACATTTGGAAGATAAATATAATGTGATTGCGGTGTTTGATGATCGTAAGAGTGTGGTAGAAATGTGGCGATCGCTCGGTTTGACTGTGTTTCAGGTGGCTGAAGGTGATTTTTAGCAAGCGATTATTTCTGCACAAACGTTAGGGCAGTACCTGTTTAGGATGCTCCAATTCGACCGATTCGTGTAGACGGCCATCGGGTAAAACAGTGTGTTCAAGTTTTGCGCCGTTGAGCTGTTCCTGTTGGATATTGGCCCAGCGCATTTCAGCATTACTTAAGTCTGCCTCCCATAGATTGGCGCCGATGAGGTTAGTCCCTCGTAGCGTCGCGGCTCGCAAATCTGCATTGGCGAGGTTACTACCCGCAAGGTCTGCATTACTTAGATTTGCGCCAGCTAAATTTGCCTGAGAGAGGTCTGCACCTCGCAGATTGGCACCTTCTAGGTTTGTCGCGGCCAGATTACAGCACTGTAAATTGGCCTTGGGCAGCTTTATATGTGCAAGATTAGATTTAGGTGCTTCTAGCCACTTTAAAGGAACGCCGTCTCTATGGAGGTCTCTTAGTGCTTTGTTGCGCGCATAGCTAGTTGTTACCTTGGCAGCTGCCGCTGTATCGATGACTCGCCAGGCTTCGTAGTGCTTTTGGGTTTTTCGATCCGGAGCGGCTTTGACATATAGAATGACCGCGAGGGCGAGAGCGATCGCCTCAGCATCTTGCAAAATCAGCTTAAGCACGTCCCTTGGCGTCATTGGTGTGCCATCTTGCTGAATAAAAACAACAAATGTAGCTAGCAACACAAATGCAATCAGCGCCACCAGCCAAGTCGGAATGGCTTGAATTCGCTTTTCTAGCCGGTGAATAGACTGACGTGACCAAGGAGCCGATCTAGGTGAACGAAAAGCCATTGCGAGAGATTACTCCTTTAGGTGCAAAAACTTAGTACAGGCTGGGTGAACCCTAAACTGTTCAATATTTTCGAGATTGATAGTCGGCAGTTCGTAGTGGCCCAGGTATGCGCCGCGATGCTTAATTGATTTTTGGCTGGTTTGCGGCACCAGCACCTTCAGAAAGCCAATTTTCCACAGGACTTGTTTTAACTCCAAATAGTCCAGATCTAGCACCCAGGCAGCGGCCTGTTCTACATCAATTTCGCCAACGACAATAGAGAGGAGTAAAAAATCGAGATCTTCTTTTGAGTAATAGGTCTTTTGACCACGAAAGACTTCAAATACGTCTAGTAGATAGGGGTATTGGAATCGGTACTCGGAGGCGAGATCGCGAGTTTTTTGTTCGGAGTAGGATTCTTCTGCGGCGGCGATCGCGCATTCATCTATCCGCTTTGTTACCAGCGAATAGTCGATATATTCCACACACAGCTTGCAAAACTGTAGCAGCTCACGGGGCCGCAGCTGAGTGCGATCAATAATATAATCTAGCGACTCCATATGTGATGATGTCAGCTTAGAGACAAACACCGTCTTCCATCGTTTAATCGCCGGCAGCTCTCTCGCCTCCGGAAAAGAATGGGCAATTCGCCGGGCAATCAGCTCTAGCAGCTCATTTTTGCCCCAGCGAATGACTTCCACATCTTCGCGAATTTTCTGCGCGTCTTCGTAGATTTGTGGAATATTATCAAACAGCTCTTGGCGAATAGAGACGTAAATGCGCAGGCTAGGGTCAAACAGATTTATCTTTTGCGTCGCCTGAAATAGGCCTGCTAAAAAAAACTTTGCATCTTCAGAGTTATCCCAGCCTTTGTCTAGCTCATCGATTAAGACCGTAATGCGCGTATTACTCAGCACATTCTTTAGGCTGGGCAAGAGGGTTTTGATTTCTTCTAGGTCGTATAGTGCCTGCAAATCAGAGCCAATGCCGCCTTCGTAGGCAGCTACTTTTACACGCTCAATGCGCTTGAGGTAGTTGACCAAAATGCCAATGGAGCTGTTTTCTTGGTCAAGGCCGCTATTGCTGACGTAGCTATAAATATTTTTTTGTGCGCCGAGGAGCAGTCCACGCTTATTTTTGGCTATTCGCTTAAAGATGAGGTTGTACAGCAGATATTGCCACGCCACTGAGTAGGCACTTTGCTTGCCCCACGAGCCGTCTTTCTCGCTGCGCAGGTACTCAGAGAGCAGCTCATATGAATAATCCTCAGGCGATAGCTCAAGGACGAGGTTCCCCTTTTTCCGCTCCATGGCGGCAATGTACTTAAAGATGGCACTTTTGCCCGCCCCCCGATTGCCCACCAAAATGGTCTTGCGCCCGTTCAAGAAACGATTGTAGGCGTCATTTTCATAAAAGTACTCTGCCAGCCCCACGTCAATGTCGCGCTCAGCAGACACTGAACCCAAATTGAGGCTTTTGATGTCTAATCGCATAGGCGCTGGCGGCGTAGACGGGTTGAGTCAAGTTTAGTCCTATGCGCTGAACTTGAAAAGTACCCGCTAAGCACCTTGACAGATGACTCAATCAAGGTACTTGATGCCCAGGGTTGGTAATTGTAGCTAATGAGTTAGCGTGACATCAGTGGATTTTTCTGCGAGCTACTTGCTTTCGCTTGGCTGCCCCACTCTCTGGGTCTGACTAACCGCTCTGTGAGTGCCTTCGCTGAAATAGGTGGGCTAAAGAAATAGCCTTGAATTTCGTGGCAGTCGTAAGCCTTGATTTGGGTGAGTTGTTCTTGGGTTTCTACACCTTCTGCAATGAGATCGAGCTGTAGCCCTTTTGCCAAAGCAACGATGGCACGGGTGACTTCTACGGCATCTTGACTATGGACGATATCGCGAACGAATGACTGGTCTATTTTAAGAATGTCAAAAGGGTACTTTCTCAAATAATTGAGCGATGAATATCCGGTACCAAAGTCGTCAAGCGCCAGCGCAATTCCCTGTTGGTGAATGGCCTGTAAGACAGTAAGTGTCTCTTTCGTATTCTCCATTAATAGGCTTTCAGTTACTTCTAGTTCGAGCAGCTCTGGCGGCAGATCTGTCTCTTTTAATATTTGTTTTATAGCGTCCACAAGCCCTGGATATTCAATTTGCCGAGCCGACAGATTGACCGCAACGGTGAAGGGCGATCGCACCAGCGCCTGCCAAACTTTGTTCTGTTTGCAGGCCTCTCTCAATATCCATTCACCCATAGAAACAATCAGCCCTGTCTCTTCTGCAATCGGGATAAACTCCATCGGTGAGATGAGGCCCAAAGTCGAGTGCTGCCAGCGCACCAAGCATTCTACGCCTACCATTTGGTTATTGCGACAGTCTATGCGTGGCTGATAGTGCAGAAATAGCTCTTCTTTTTCTATGGCCTTTCGGAGATCTTGTGCGAGGGTCATTCTCTTTTGCAATGCTGCTATCAGCGCTGGTGAGTAAAACTGATAGGTATTACAGGACTTTTTCTTGGCCTGCTGGAGGGCACTGTAAGCATGGGCAATGAGCGTTTCTGCGCAGTCGCCATCTATCGAATGCACGGCAATACCAATGCTGGCTGTAATATGTAACTCGCTAGAACTCTCTGGATAGGGCTGACTGAGTAACGCTAAAATGCTTTCGGCAACAGAAACGTTATCCCCAAGAGAGTCTGTAGCCTCTAGGGTATGACTGTTTGTTGTAATTTGTAGGAGCGCAAACTCGTCATTGCCAATGCGGGCTAGGTGACCTGTTTGATTCGCCAGTGTCGTCAGTCGCTGGGCAAGCTCATGGAGAATGCGATCGCACGCTTTGTCGCCCAACAGCGTATTGAGTCCTTTGAATCCATCGATATCAATCAAGAACACACTAATCTGTTGTGCTGCTGTCTGTTGCGCCGAGGTCTGTTGTGCTGATGTCTGTTTGTCAATCTCTTTTTGTAAATTGGTTTTGAATACACTGCGATTGGGTAGCCCTGTGAGTGCGTCGTAATCTCTAATGAAGTTAATAAAGCTATCTAGCTTGGTGACTATGCGCTGGGTATTGGCCATGAGTATGCCCGCCTCATCGCTATAGCCCGGTGGCAAACTAGGGAGCTGTTGTTTCTCTTCGTAGTCCTTGAGGGCGCGGGCAGTAGCGCTTACCGGAGAGAGCAGCTGATGAATGGCGAGTAGAGTTGCTGCTGTGCCGGATAGAGTGGCCGCGATCGCGACGATTAAAATACGTATTTGGCTCTCTAAGCCAGCTGCACTACCGCTGACAAGATAAAACAGAATAGCGAGTAATGGAATATGCGTGCCAATAAAGGCCACCAGCATAATTTTACTTTTGTAGTTTTTTAATAGGCCAAATCGAGAAAGAAATATATAAAAATCCATAGTTTTTTTTAATTTGCTTGAGCCTCATTTCAGTAGCCCAAGCCAAGTTGAAATCAAGTCAGCGCTTGTGTTTTTACTCTGTTTCATCTGTCAGGTTAGTTAGGCCATCATCGGCTGAAACCGCTATTTCTTCGCAGCTAACCTGACTGACAACGGTGGAAGCCCGCGTCGTCGTACGGCGCTAGGGAATGTCTACCAAGACAAAATGAGAATGCATCCTTACTTTTCTATGTGCAGACAAGATGCATTGATAGTATCATCCGTGCTCTCCTATCCCATCCGTGCTCTTTCCTATGCCACTTGGCTTATGCCGTTTGACAGAGACGTACTATCAGACAGATGCAACAGATGCGATTAGGACGATAGATTCAGTGCCATCTGTTTGATATAGCAAAGCGCGGAAAGCTATATGTAGTGTCAATTGAGTAAATCAGACAGGAGTAAATCAGACAGGAGTAAATCAGACAGGAGTAAATCAGACAGGAGTAAATCAGACAGGAGTAAATCAGACAGGCTCAGCACCGATTGAATGTTTCATTGACGACTTTCAATCGGTGCTGAGTCAGAAGAAAAAGATACCGTTAAAGCCTACTGTGTAAGCGTTTGGGCGAAAAAATATGGTGGAAAAATGACCGATTTATGAGGTGATTACGTAAGTTGGCCATAAGTTAGCCTTTCCTGGCTCTTAACGTAGCCTCGTGCCCTGTCTAATAGGGACATAGAGCAACGCACAAGCGTTATACAGCTCACACCAAACAACTGTAACAACAACTCAGGTAACTTCCCATGAAACGTTTCGCCCTTTCCGCTTTTTCCGTATTGCTCGCAACTGCAGCAATCGCTCCCGTAGCACAGGCTGCCCCTACTCTTTCTTCAGACTTTAATATCCAAACCCTACGACTACAAGAATTCGACGCTCGCAGCAAATCCGAAGAGACTTCACAGTCTTATGACTACGATTATCCACAGAGTGATGCTCAAACATGGACTGAAAATGCCGCTGCTGAGCAAGATAGCACTCCAGCCGCTGAGCCTACCGCATGGGAGGCGCCAGAATCCGAGGCAGAAGCGCCAGCTCTTTCACTTATAGAGCGCCGCCAGCAGGCCCTAGACGAACGCAGTTAGTACATTCCAAACGTTGGTTGTGTGCATTCTCTCTTAATGCGATCGCGATCCACTCAAATCATCTACAGGTTTTCTCACTAGCCTCTCTCACTTAGCTGACGCTACTACCAAAGGCTGAGGCCTTTGTCCTACAGATTCTACAAAGCTAAGTGAGTGGCAACCTTTTCTCTTTCAGCACTATTTACTCACAGCACAAATCACGGAGGCAAGACCAATGTCCTGGTTAAAATTGACAGAAAAAAGTCTTTACCTAATGGAAGGTGGAGAATATCTCAAAAAGGTAGATCTGCGAGACTATAACGGTGAGCAGGCGCTAGATATCCCGTTTGATTGGTTTAAGGGGCAAGGTGGCAACGTTCCTTTGGTAGTTGCGATCGCCCAAAACCCTACCGATGTTGAACCCACACCCAAACTCACCACAGTTGTGCCAATTACGTCTGTTGCGCCCAAGCAGCCAGCCAGGCCTCTCTCCACTGGCAAAGACTTGGCCAGCCGCATCCTGGCCTACATGGACAGCAAAGGCTACACCATCTTTGAAGGCATGCGCGAATACAACATTGTGTATGTAGAAGGCATGAACCCAGATGGTACGCTCAACAGCGATGCCGACAACATATTTAACGATATTCGCCTAGTGATCGAGGTGATTAATGGCAAGCCTAGAATCGTCGGTGGCCCGTGGCTGGCAACAACAGAACCTGGCCGCCACTATGTAAAACATCCGATGAACGCCAAAGGTGCCGCCCGTATTCAGTTCAACCAGTACACGGCTTGGCAAGTTGGCATTCACAATGGCAATCACGAAGGCCTGATTCAAATCGGTGGTTCGGTGACGGTGCATCGTGACTTTGATAGAAACGGCGTGCGCACAGGTGACAAGCTAGATACAGGCTACTTTGGCATCAATCAGCACAACGGTTTTGATAATCCGGTGACTCATGTAGGTAAAGCGTCTGCGGGCTGTTTGGTTGGGCGATCGCGCGCTGAACACAGGCGGTTTATGACGCTAATCAAGCAAGACTGGCGCTATCAGCAAGACAAGACGTTCACATTCACCTCGACCATTATTCCTGGAGACGATCTTGCAAAACAGTTTCCTGCCTAGGCTGTTCCTTATGTAGCAATCTACCGATGCTTTGGTTAATGCTTTGGTAGATTGCTACTGTTTACCTATCAGCCATGCAATAACGCTACGATAAATGCATCCTGACCAGGCTGCTCACTGCGACTACTTATGCCGCTCTCAGTTCGTTCTCAGAAGTTGAGCCCCCGATTAGCCCATCATCTGATGTAACGCTTCTCTTTAACCTATCTATTGCCCTATGTCTTATCAACAAAGCTCCAACCGGCGACAGTTTTTACAATATTTTGTAGGAGGTGCCCTCACAACCGTTGCCTTCAACTGGCTATCTCCTATGACCGCATCAGCCTCAGAAGAAATGGACGACTTTTGCCTTGAGTATCCGTTTAATAGCCGATGTGACGACTATTTGCCTGGTGTGGCCGCGCTTGATGAGGCGGGTGAGCCCTTTTTGGCAGAGGCTACCTTAGCCAGTGCAGTGCCGGGCGATCGCATCTTGGCTACAGGCTTATCTAAAGAGACCTATCTCGTCATTGAAGACGGCCCTGAGATTGCAAGTTCTGCCATTAGCGCTGTATGTACTCACCTTGGCTGCATTGTCGATTGGGATGCCGATGCGGGAGAGTTTGCTTGCCCCTGCCATGGTTCTCGCTTTGATGCTGATGGGGATGTCACAGGAGGTCCGGCAGGGCGAGCTCTTGAGCGCAAGTTAGTCGTTGTCAAAGATGATCAGGTTCGCCTATTAGACAGAGAGCCTGACTCCGTAAATTCTATTTAGAGATTAGGACATTGTTAAATGGGCAAAGCTAATTGCATTGGTGGTTTTAACCTTATTCTGCGACGGCTAATCCAGTGTGCTAGTAAATCGCACTAATGACTCCGTTACGACAACGAATTTGTCTGCTAATCGATTCTCATATTTGTTAAGGACACGATTGAGAGCATCAATTTTGACTGTAGAACGTTGATTTTGGAGTCGTAAGAAAACAATGCCATGATGAGGTCTTTTTTCTCGGTAAACCATTTCACCGAAATCCTTATCGTTTGTAATGAGAATCCAACTTTCTGCATATGCTTTGGCAAGAATGATGCTGTCGCTTGCACCTCGTGCTTGATCAAAGACTGAGAATACTTCGTATCCTTTGCTTCTGAGCCACTTTGCGACAGCAGGCCCAGTACATTCATCAACAAGAAACTTCACTTAGGCAGATTCTACGGCAGATTCTGCCGATAAAGGCATAAAAGCCGCGTTGGCTATAGTCTGTGATGCAAATAGAAGGCAGGCTTGGATGTCTTGCATCGTGAGCCCTTCGTATTCTTCCAGAATTTCGTTGAAAGTCGCGCCGTGGGCAAGCAAGTTGAGAATGAAGTCAACAGATAGCCTAGTTCCTTTGATAACAGGCTTGCCAGTAACTATTCCTGGCTCTGACGATATACGCTGTATTAACTCTTGGTCGCTCATAATCGCTATAGACGTCAGGAATATCTCACGTTGATTATTCTAATGATAATGCTGAGAGACTAACAATATAACCAGTTTAACTATTTTTGTTATTGGGTTGGACTTGTGTCTTGTGCTTCCATCGCCAGATATTGGATGGATCTAAATACGCTGTTCCCCAGTCGGTATCGTTAAAGCCTGCCAACAGAAGTGATTTCTTGACTGGGGCAGGTGGTCTATTTCTATGACGGCTAGACGGTAGGGCGAGTCGAACGCAGGTACATGGATAGCTTTGGTACGCGCCTGGAAAGATGGCGCAGATGGTGAAGCCCAGACGCTCGTAAAACTTCACCGCTGCTGTATTTCCTAGCACGGTCAAGACGTATCTATCTGGGCCTAGCTAAGGGCGCACGTGATCGACTAAGCTGCGGCCTATGCCCTGACGATGAAAGTCAGGATGGACGTATAGCCACGATAGTTCTTCCTTTTCAATGCAGATAAAACCAACAACTTTTTCTTTGACGCAGGCAACATATTGCTGACCGTCAAAGAACCCGTCTGCCTGTGCAACCTCAGACATCGGCTTACTGGACTCTTTGGGTGCAAAGCTGCTGATCTCGATAGGGTGTGCGTTGTCATGAACATCGCAGACAGCTGGCCAATCTGGCTCTGAATAGTCTCTAACAACGATGTTTGTAGGCATTGGCTTTTTGCGTGAGTTTATCTTTTGTATCGACTAACAGCCAGAGCTTCTGACTTCTTTGCTTGCTCTCACAATTCTTTGAGCATTATTGTTTGCTGATGGTAGTTCAACCGATTAAGGTACTCAGCACATCTACACCATGGCTCACCAACTTTTCCGTTTGATGTTGCTCAATCCACTGCACCAATAAAGGCTCTAGTGTTTTGGATTGTGTACTGAGCTGTCCCAAAGACGCAGCGGCGCCATAACGCACATCCGAGTCGTCATCTTTTAGGCGTTCGAGTAAGGCGTGAATGACGATGTCGTTAGCGTTACCGAGCTGTCCCAAAGACGCAGCGGCGCGATAACGCACAGTCGAACTGTCATCTTTTAGGAGTTCGATTAAGTTTGTTGCGGCCTTGTCTGGCATAAGAGTTCCTAAATAGCTTAAAAACCGCAGCTGTTCAAACGTTTCTTGTTCCCGATTTAACGTCAGAATAGCAACCTTCTCAAAGGCCGTTTCAAACAGATTTTCAACAATTTTAAAAACTTGCTCGCGTAGCTTGTGGTTTACCAGGGGAGAGGTAGACGTCTCCAATCCAATCAGCCTATCCAAAATTGAGTCTGCCAGATTATCTTCTGAGAGGGGCACATTTTCTGTGAGTATGGTGCCTGCAAACAGCAAATCTCGATGTAGCCACTGTTCATAGTCAGATCCCTGATTGAGAACGCATCTCAGAATTTTGGCTGGATTTTTTCGCTTTTGCTGAGCAATCAAAAGCAACAATACCTCTTCCCAGTGGGCATCGTGCAGATACTTCTCAACATGCTCTATCACCACGTCAAAGCCATCTTCCTGGCGATCTCGTATTTCCATCGCGGTGAGATATTCTTGAAACGTCTTATGCACAAAGGCATAGCGCTCTTGTCCCTGCAAGCTCAACAGCCCTGCTCGGTCTCGTACAATCAGTTCTAAGAATCTCTTCGCTTCGGCTTTTGCTTCGTAGCGCTCTACCTTTTTCATCTCCCGAATGTACTGCGTCAGCTCAGCGATCAACGCCTCTCGGTCAATCAGCGTGCCGCCTTCGGTATCGCCCGTGCCCCCTTGGCAATGAATCCAATAAGCCAGCCGTTCCATCAGCCGTCGCAAATCGTCCAGCTCTAAATACTTTAAAATCTCATGATTGCTTAGCTCTTTATTACTGTCCCAGGTAGTGAGCAATGTCTCTACCGCTTTGTCGTATAGCTTGAATCGTTCTTTAGGGAGCTGCGCCTGATAGCGATGAATCAGCGCAATAATCGTCAGCAGTAGCGGATTTCGTGCCAGTTGTTTGATGCGAGTCTGACTGCTGAACGCTTTTCTGAGGCTAGTTTTTCGTCTTTCTCTTTCACTCTCTAGCTCAAAGCGACTGTCGTACCAATGCTCAATGAAAGTGTCAATTTTTTCATCATCAAAGGGCTGTAGTTCGTAGTGCGGAAACTTATCTGTTCGGAAAAAGTCTCGTTTATATCCGGCAGGCCGCGACGTGATGATTGTGCGGCACTCACCGCACTGATTTAGAAAGGCTTCAATTTTATCGACTACCTTATAGCGCTGTGTCAGTTCTGCCACCTCATCTAGCCCATCCAGCAAAATCAGAACTTTGCCAGTTTCTAAATAATGTTCAAAAAAGCCAGAAAGATCGCGAGTAACAGCCAAATCTTTTTCTACAAAGTACCGAACAAATTCCAGCACAGAGAGATCTGGATGCCGTGCCAAATCGCGAATACGAATAATGATAGGCAAACATTCAGACAGTGCTGCAATAGACCGAGCAGTGTCTACATC
>JBCBKQ010000065.1:0-24263 GCA_038521595.1 Cyanobacteria bacterium J06627_28
ACTAAAACGGCAGCACCTAGGAGAAACGTACCTGCGGCTATAGCCACAGGTTTGATTGGAAATTGAATTGGAGATTGAACAAAAGAAACAGGCTTAGCAGTTGATGCAGATGGCTGTTGTTCAAGAATGGTTGCCCCAGCAGATTGACTGGCAAATTGACTGGTAAATTGACTGGCAGGTTGACTGGTAAATTGACTGGCAGGTTGACTGGTAAATTGACTGGCAGGCGGCATGGTGATGGCTGGCTGAACGCTGGCCACGTCGCCAGTCAGAGCCGCTAGCATATCTGTTGCAGTGGTGTATCGATTTTGAGCATACAGAGACACCGAACGAGACAGTACCTGAGCCAGTGAGTCGCTGACGGTAGGCGCATATTGTTGCCACAGAAGATGATTGGTTGTGCGATCGCGCCTAAGCAGCAACGGCCCTTTACCCGTCAAAAGATAAATGGCCGTCATACCCAGGCTATACAAATCGCTCGCAAACGTAGGCCGTCCGGCGGTCTGCTCCGGGGGCATATAGCCTGCGGTGCCGATGGCGATTGAGCTTTTGGGCTGACCGCTGGCGGTGATGATTGTCGTCATCACTTCTTTGACCGCACCAAAGTCGATGAGGCAGGGGAGCCGGTCGGCTTTGCGCACAATGATGTTGCTGGGTTTAATGTCGCGATGAATGACATTGATACTGTGGATATGTGCGATCGCGCCCAACAGCTCAATCAGCAGCTGACGAACCGCCGACTCCGACCACCGCTGAGTCTCAGAAGCCTGTAGCGACTCGCCTTCAATCCATTCCTGCACCAAATAAAACTGCCCCGCCGCCACGAAGTAGGCATACAGCGTTGGGATTTGAGAATGCTGCTTGCCAACCATATCTAAAACCGCAGCCTCTCTGGTAAAGCGATGCTGCACAATCCGGGCAATCTCTGGCTGATTGACCACAGGTTTTAGCTGTTTAATCACGCAACGTCGCTTAGAGGGCATCTGCGTGTCCTCAGCCAAAAAAGTTTTACCAAAGCCGCCTTCTGCCAGGGCGCTAAGAATTTTATAGCGATGGTTTAGCAAAGAGGCTTGTGTCATAGGCCTAGCGACTCCATCATGGCAATCACACTGCGATGGCTGTCCGTACGGCCCTGCGCCAAGTAGAGATCAGCAGCTTTGCGCATGTCTTCACGGGCCCCCTCTTTATCCTCTAGAGACGCTTTGACAATGCCGCGCTTGTAGTAATCGCTAGGATCATCGGGGTTAAGCTCTAGCGCTTTGTTGAGATCAGAGAGTGCGCCGTTAAGATCTTGTAGATTGACAAGGGCGCTTGCTCTGTTGGAATAAGCAACAGACTCTCTAAACGGATTGCCCCCGTTTTCGGCCATCACTTCCAGGCTACGGCTAAAGTCTTGTACCGCGCCTTCAAAGTTTTCTTGAGTGAGGCGAATATTACCGCGTGAGACATAGAGCGCTTCGCTGCGAGGATTGACTTGTAAGCCAAGATCACAATCTGCCAGCGCCAGCCCTAACTCCCCAATGGCAAAGTAAGCCGAGCAACGATTATTGAGAATATTGGGATCATTTGGGTTGATGTCTAACGCTTTGCTGTAGTCTGCCAACGCGCCTTCTTGATCGGCAGGGTTGCTATTGGATTTTATTTCGCCTCGTAAAATTAAGGCCGTTGTCGAATTGGGATTGATTTCTAAAGCTTTTGTAGCGGTGGCCAAGGCTTGTTCTGGCTCACCCGCCTCATACTGCGAGTAGGAACGATTGATAATGGCCCGAGTGCTATTGGGATTTACAATTAGCGCCTGGTTGTAGTCATCTACGGCTTTTTCTTTCTTATTTAGGCGTGAGTTGGCAAAGCCCCGAGAAGAGAAATCGTTGGCTGTGTAAGCCTCCATTTCACTGGCAATTTTCCAATCTTCAGCCGCCCCGTCTCTGTCACCAATACTAGACTTGCGGTTACCTCGATTGGTATAGACAGAAATTGTCTTCTCACCATTTTGAATCGCTAAGTCTAGGTTTTGAATGGCTTCTTGAATATTGCCTCGAACAACATTCACCGCAGACCATTCTTGGTACGCGCGTCCATATCCGGGCTCTCTTTGTAGGGCGCTGCGGTAGTCGTCTATGGCGTTGTCGTATTCTCCGATTTCGTAGTAGACGTTTCCTCTTTCTACCAGTGCTTCAGCATTGTTGAGGTCAATATCGGCGGCTTTCGTTAAGGTTGAGAGCGCAGCCTGATATTCCCCCGTTTCTATCTGCACTTTCCCTTTTGTGATTAGCGCGGTTACATCCTCCGGATTTTGCGTTAGCACCGTTTCAATCTGAGCCAGGGCGTCCTCGTATCGGCCCACCTCAAAGTATGCACTCGCTAGATTCACTTGCGCGGTGGCATCTGTTGGCGTCTCTTCAAGCGTGCCTTCAAGTGAGGCGATCTCTGCTGGAAAATCTTCTATCTGTGCCGCAGACTCTTGATTGACAAACGACAGCTGCGGTCTGATGCCCACCAAAATTCCACCGCCCAACAATAGGGCACTCGCGGCAATCCCCGCACGCTTCCAAGGAAACAACGCCTTTGCAGTGGGTGCAGAGGTCAATGGCTGAGGCGTCAATGGCTGAGGCGTCAATGGCTGAGGCGTCAATGGCTGAGGCGTCGAGGACTGAGCGACCGTTGGGAAAGGGGACTGGGTGACTGGATAGGCCCCTGGCGGCGCTGATGCTTGGGTCGGAGACTGCTCAGCAAAAGCAGAATTGGCCATTGCAACCGTCGGTGCACCCGAGCTGACATAGGCAGAGACCGGCTGAGCCCCTGTGGTCACCGGCTGCTCCACGGTCGTGGGCATGAGGGCCGCTAGCATATCGTCAGCGGTGGGGTAGCGATTTTGTAAGTAGGGATGAACGGCTCGGGTGAGAACCGTTTGTAGAGGCTCGCTCACGCTGGGCGCAAACTGCGTCCATAGCACCTCACCCGTTTGACTATTGGTCGGTAGCTCAGCGGGCGTTCGACCTGTGAGCAAAAAGATCATTGTCATGCTCAAGCTGTAGAGATCGCTTGAGAAGGTTGGCCGCCCTGCCGCTTGCTCTGGTGGCATAAATCCTGGGGTGCCAATGACCAAAGAGCTTTTCGTCGCACCGGCTGTACTGACAACGGTCGTCATCAGCTCTTTGACCGCGCCAAAGTCAATCAGACAGGGGAGCTGGTCGCTGCTGCGCAGGATGATATTTTCTGGCTTGATATCGCGGTGAATGATGTTTTGGCGATGGACATGGACAAGGGCACGAAGGGCGTTTTGGAGGAGCGATCGCACCCGATCTTCTGACCAATCCTCACTCGACAATGCGGTCAGAGGCAATCCTTCAATCCATTCTTGCACCAAATAAAACTGCCCCTTTTCTTGAAAGTAGGCATACAAATCTGGAATCTGGCTGTTGCCTTTTCCTACGGCCTCTAGCACAGCTGCTTCACGGGCAAACCGCTGCTGCACAATCTCAAAAACCTCTGGCCGGTCATTCATTGGCTTTAGCTGCTTAATCACACACTGCCGTCGCGAAGGCATCTGTGTATCTTCAACTAAAAACGTCTGGCCAAAGCCACCTTCAGCTAGGGCTTTTACGATGCGATAGCGATGGTTTAAGAGAGGGGCACTCATGAAAAATTAACCCAGGTGGGGCGAAAGGAAACGAATCAAACGTAAAGCCGTAAAGCCGATGCACTGAGTAACTATCTTTACCGTAGAAGCTTTGATTCGCTACCGTCAAGAAATATCGACGCTAATCGGCACAGCCGTTACTACAGTACGCCCTTCCTAAAACAGGGTCTCTACGGGCTCTTACGGATATACCTGCCGAACAAACGCCACTCACCTAGCCCTCAAAGGCTCCCGCGAAATGGGATAGATTAATGCAGTATCACCCTCTGCCTTAAGCCTCACTTCTATGGACGTTCGCTCAGTATTCAGTCAGCACCCGTTGGTTCGCACTAGCGATGGCCAGACGCTCCCACCATTAGAGAGCTGTGATCAAATTACGCCTATCTTGATGCTGGTCTGGCCGCAGCTGGGCGACTTTGACACATTGGAATATGCCTGGTGGGTGCAGAGAGAGCGGGCAAAGCTGACAGCTTTGAATATTCAGGTGCGGGCTGTGGGAATTGGCGATCGCACAGCTGCCCAAAAGTTTTGTGCCTTCACAGGGTTTCCCTCAGAGCACTTATTCGTAGACCCCACCGCCCAACTCCACGAAGCGCTCAATCTCTATAAGGGCCTTTCTGCTAATCTGCCGGGACTGAACCCGCAGCAAACGGGCTATCTCAACCTGTTGCTCATGTGCGCAGGCATCGGCAGTCCTGGCACGCTCAGAGAAGTCTTCCGAGGATACAAAGGCGATAAGTCTGCACCACAGCTCATTGCCGATGAGGAAGAAGTCAAAGCAGCCCCCCTGCCTGCGCTAAAAGGAGAAGTCTTTAAGGCAGCTGGCGGCAAAGGGTTCCAACGCCCCTTTGAGCTAGCAACGCTCAGACTGAGGAACATGGGCGAAGTGCTCAGTCACTGGAAGACGTATGTGCCGGATGCGGCGTATTTGACCCAGCGGGGCGGGACGTTTTTGTTTGATGAGGGCGGGGCGTTGGTTTATGAATGGCGCGATCGCAATATCCTGGGCTTCGCCGAAAATATGAGCAACCCACTGTCTTTCTTAGAGCAATTATCGACTTCGAAACATCACGACCAAGAACTTTAACGGCATTAGCCAGGGGTATGAGATCGCTGAATTGGTTCGTGGCAAGCTGGGTGGTGAACATTGGATGAAATCGCTTATAAGCGAGTCCACACATGATCAACGTGTCTACTCATGATAAACCGCATAACCAAGGCCAGTTTCTCAACAGGCTTGCATTATTTCTTGGCTGTTCTTTCAAGACCCAGCTGAATTAGTTTGTCTAGTAGATCAGGGAAAGCGATGCCTGAGGCTTCCCACATTTTTGGATACATGCTAGTGGCCGTGAAGCCAGGAAATGTGTTGATTTCATTGATGAGAATTTCGCCTGTGGCTTCTATGTAGAAAAAGTCCACACGGGAGAGGCCTGATCCGTCGATGGCTTTGAAGGCGGTGATGGCCATTTCTTGGATGCGATCGCGCACCTTATCCGGCACAGGCGACGGAATCAACAGGGCCGCCCCACCCTCGGTATACTTCGTCTCATAATCATAAAAATCAGTCGTAAACTGCGTTTCACCCAGCACCGAGGCTTTTGGATCGTCATTGCCAAGGATGGAGCATTCCACCTCACGAGCCACGACACCCGCCTCAACAATGACCCGACGGTCATAGCTAGCCGCATCGTCTAAAGCCGCCTCAAGCTCCTGCCGATTGCTGGCCTTAGAGATACCAACCGAAGAGCCCAGATTGGCTGGTTTTACAAAGCAGGGATAGCCCAAATCGGCCTCCAAATCGTCACACAGCTTGGGAAAAATACAGGGATTCGAATAGATTTCTGCACTAGAAACGCCGCGATACTTTACCTGGGGGAGCCCTGCCTGGGTAAATGCATTTTTAGCGGCCAGCTTGTCCATGCCGAGCGATGAACCGAGCACGCCGCAGCCTACATAGGGCATGTCGAGCACTTCCAAAAGCCCCTGAATCGTGCCATCTTCTCCATTCGGCCCGTGTAAGACAGGCAGCCAGATATCAATGGTGTCTAGGATCGCAGCGGCTAAAAGCCGTTTTGAGGCAGGCGCTGGTGGCGGCAGTTCACCAATATCACCGCTATCTTCGGCGGCAGGTTTGCCAGCACCTAGCACCTGCTGCGCTGCTGCGCCACTCTCCCAGCGACCATCCTTATGAATCAAAACAGGAACGATGTCGTACTTGGTAGCGTTATTGCCAGTGGCTAAACCTTGGGATATTGCACCTGCCGAGCGAATAGATACCTCATGTTCACCGGAGCGCCCTCCAAATAGCAAACCTACCCGCATAACCATTAGCCTTTAGTCCTTAAATCAATACTTTCGGGTTAGCGTATCACGAGGTCGCAGTAGCGTAGACGCGCGGTATGCCATTGGCAACACCAGAAAAAAACTCAAAAAAAACGCCTGAGACTCTCTGTAAAACAGTGAATCCAAGCGTTTTGTCAGGGTGCATCTACCAACTATTACTTCTTGGGAGTGGTCAACCATCCGGGCAAAAAAGAAAAAAGGCAGTGGCTGTCTTAAAAGAGACCCCACAACTAAACCTGTACTGACATTTCGATAGGCGAATGTGAAAACTGTCTTTTACTTATGCGCGATCGCAATTTTCCGGGCCATAATACTGCGAATCATTGAAGGTGCCCCCTTCAGTATTAATGGTGACCTTTGTGAAATACTTTTTCCTTTCCGAGACCTGGACAACTGGCCGCATTTGGGAGTTTGGGGGCCTGTGGAATGAGCTAGCCTGGAACCGCCCGCCCTATGTCAAGCGGCAACCGCTATACATTCAAGAAAACGGCGACAACCTCTGGCTATACCAAGCCGAAGACGCCATCCTCATGATTGAAGTAATGCCGAAAGCGGCCTCTGTACCAACCATCGGACAGGTCGTCTTAAAACGGTTGCTCAGCGCAGAACAGGTCGTTGACCGGCTTTGCCTAGAAACGGTCTTTCACCCCTCTGACAGCCAAACCCAAAATACCAATGAAAATGAAATAGATGAAGCCAACACCACTGAAATAGCCGCATCCGACAATATCACCCATGGCAATATCACCCACAGCAACCAATCAGCACCAAAACAGCCCTCTGCCTCCCACCACTCAGAAAAAAGCGCACGGCCCTCTGCGCTAGCACGGCTCCGTCAGCTCGCTACTGGCAGACTCATCAAAATGCCCGGCTCATCAGCTAGCGCCACAGCTACTCTCACAGCGAATGCCGCCACGCCCACACCCACCCGGCCAGATCCAGCCAGCTCAACCGAGGCTTGAGAGCACTACAAAAGCATCGCATGAGAAGCATCACACAAGAAGCCTCGCACAACCTTAGGCAAAGCATTGAGGCTCTTGCTATGGCAAGAAAGGCCCAGAAATATTGCTGACAGCACGCTCTATGGCAACTCGCGCGCGGTTATAACCCAGAATGGCATTTACATTATTGCCTTCTGCTTCGGTAAGTTCTCGCTGGGCAGTGAGCACATCTAGCTGGGTGCCAACCCCCGCCTGCAGGCGCAGATTTGCCAGCTCCAGCGCTTCTTGGGCCTGAACGACGGCAACCTCCGAGGTCGCAATATTTTCACGGTTGGACTGTAGGTTGAAATAAGCCTGCTCCACATCAAAGCGAACTTGATCGAGGCTTTCACTAAACTGCTCTTCGGCAATTTCACCTGCGATTTCTTGCTGTCTAGCGCCTGCTCTGGCCGCACCCCCGTCAAACAGCACCATGCTAAACCGAGCACCAAAGGTCAAAGTATCACCATCTGCGGTAAAGATGCTTGCGCCTTCTAGGGTTTCTTGGGCGCTGTAGCGAGCAAACAGACCCACCTGGGGGCGAATCGCCGACAGTGCAATTTGCCTTTGCTCCTCGGTAATATCGGCCTGTAGAAGCTGTTGCTCCAGCTCAGAGCGATTTTGAAAGGCCAGCAAAATGCTGTCTTCTAGCGTCAAACCCCAGGTATCGGCTACCTGTACAGGGGTAGTCGTAATGCCCGTAGTGGGTGGCAAATTTAATACGCGGGCGATATCTCGACGGGCAACTCGCTGAGCAGCCTGAGACTGAATCAGCGACTGACGGGCATTGGCAAATTGAACTTCGGCGCGCAGCGTATCAAACCTTGTGCCCACGCCCACTTCTTGCCGCAACCTGGCATCGCGCAGGTTGCGATCAGCTTCTTCTAAAAAAGATTGGTTAATGCGAATTTGCTCGCCTGCATCTTGCAACTCATAGTAAGCATTGGACGTGGCTAAACGAATCGCTTCTTGCTGCACTTCTACAGCCAATGCGCTCACTTCCTGCTGCAATTCGGCAGTGCGAATAGTGGCGCGCCGGTTACCCCCTGTCAGCAGGTTGTAGTTAACTTCTACAGAGCCACCCAATACAGTGCGCGAGCCATTATCTTGCGTATTGGTCAGGTCCGCACCTGTCGAAACCGTTGGCAACTGCGCCGCTCTCGCTTGATCCAGGGCAGCACCAGCCTGCTCAAGAGACAGCAAAGAGCGCTGAAGAATTTGGCTATTTTGATAGGCCAGCTCAACGGCTTGATCAATGGTGATGACAGGATTTCTATCAACGTCTATTTCTTCTGGAATGGTCGGATAGCTGAGTGGATTGGGATCGGCAAATAAAATATCGGGAATTGAATCAATATCCGCATCAGAGCCCACATCAGAGCCCACATCAGAGTCAATGGAACCGGGAACTTGAGGTGAAGAATCTGTCTCTTCCGCATCCTCATCGGCAGCCTCTATCTCCGGCGCTGTCGGAGACTCAGGCATACTTTCCGGCACTGGCGAACTTTCATCTGCATCAGGCGTCTCTAGCGCTGGCAAATCTTCGTCAGCCTGGGCGACGGGCACAGCATCAATCTGCGCGACTTCACTACTGACCACATCACCAGCTGAGTCGTTATCAGCAGCGATGTCGGGCGACTGGGCTTCAGGCGAGTCTGCTGGATTTAGACGGCGTAACAGTCTAGAAAACTGGGGGTGCCTGACCTCTGCAACTCGCAGAAACGAATAGTCAGAGGCATCGCCTGCATTGCGGGCGTTTAGCATTGGCCCCGCCGGGCCTTGAATGACAATTTGATTTTCGAGGCTAGGCGGCTCATCGACAAATGTGGTGTCTACAACCGTGTATTCGTCTGAATCTTTGACGGCAGATGGGCCAGCAGCAGTGGTAGTAGCGGTGGATAGGTTGCGATCGCCTGCTACTGGCTCAGCAACTGGATCAATACCCGTAGCTGCTTCGGGCACAGACATAGCAGCCTGCGACAGCAAAGATACTGCGCTGCTCGTCGTTAGCAGCAAAAAAGTAACTAACTTAAAAAATCGCATAGGCTCAATGACTTCTATGGGCATTAATTAGCGAAGAAACGCGATCGCATTTGACGCTCGGAGTGACACTCGAAATATTTGACGCTCGCAGTAACTATATACACCAAAGACCTGACGACTGATCAGACCACTTCGTGGGAGGTTTGTGTGCCAAGAACAGCTGAAATAGACTCTACACAGAATTCAGACCTAGCTTAGCGGACTGCCTCAGCGGACTCAACCACTTATCTGGCAAGCTCGGCCAAAAGCCGTGGTTTACGCCTCGCAGACCATAAGACTTGGCCGCGTACAAAGTGCGATCAGTTCAGCAAGGTCTTGAACAGACTCTACTGAACAGTTTAGTTTATTTTTTAGCTCAGCTAGTGACATATCATCAAGAAAATAAGTTTCTTCGGGCCGCTTGCTGTCACTTTGTTTGAGCATTAGACTCGGCAGTAAAACGCCGTCACCCAAGGATTTTTCGGCCAGCTGTGAGGCGATGTCTTGTCCTGTCAGCAGTCCGGTCACCGTAATTTCTTGGCCCCAGTAGTCGCTGTGAATGGCCGCCATCTCTATCGTCAAGCCCTCGATTTCATTTAACCTCGCAACCAAAGGAGCAAAGGCATATTCTACGGCGTTGCCCACTACCCAAGTAAAAGCACGCGGCGGTGAAACACACGCGGGCAAGCTTTGTGCAAGGGCATCAAATTCTTTGAGAAAAAGCCGAATCGAGCCAACGCCATTGCCAATCTGTGGGTAGGACTCGTAGTGACTTTCGGGGGGCAGCTCCCTACGTCCAATCAAAAACCACTCGTCAGCTAACCAGGCAAAGGTAGTGCCTAGCTCAGCTTGAAACTCGGCCTGAATCACGGTGACTTGGTCAATGACTTCCTGCGCTTTTTCGGTAGTGACCGGAACTAGCTCATCTTGCTCTGGGCGAAAGCGGGTAAGCCCCACTGGCACAACGGCGGCTGATATTACCGCAGGGACATCGCCCCTGTGGAAAGCCGCCAAGTCTCGCAAGGTTTGCTCTAAATGGGGGCCATCATTAATGCCTGGGCAAACCACAACCTGCGCATGAATCTGTAAGCGGTGCGATTGAAACCAGGCAAGGTGGTCTAAAATTTGGGCGGCTCTGTCGTTTTTTAGCAGGCGCGATCGCACATCTCCTTCGGTTGCATGTACCGACACATATAGAGGAGACAGCCGCAGCCGAGCAATTCGGTCCCACTCAGCCGGTGGAATATTTGTCAGCGTCAGGTAGCTGCCGTACAAAAAGCTCAGCCGATAGTCGTCATCTTTGAGATACAGCGTCTCTCGCTTACCCGGCGGCTGCTGATCGATAAAGCAAAACGGACAGCGATTAACGCACTGAATCAGCCCGTCAAATAGTGCGCTCTCAAATTCTAGACCTAGCTCTTCATCAGGGTCTTTTTCAATGTCTACGCTGTGAGAGACGCCTTTGCTATCGAGCACGTCGAGCGACAGATACTCATCCGAACATAGAAATCGATAGTCAATGAGATCTCGTGGTCGTTGACCGTTGATAGCGACTAGCCGGTCACCCGCTTCAAAACCGATGTCTTCAGCAATAGAGCCTGCTTCTACGCCAGTTACGGTGGCTGGAGCAATAGCTGTGGTTTTTGTAGCTGTAGTTTTTGTAGCTGTGATTTCCATAGAGGCGCTGCAAGGGAGGTCACTCGTCTACCCTAGCGCCTTTCTACCCTAGCGCCTTTTAGCAAAACGTTTTACCAAGGGTTTTTAGCGCCAGTTTTGATGGGCATTGTCTAGATATTTTCGAGGCCGCCGGCGATCGCAATCAAAAGCACCACGCCAAAGGCCAATCGATACCAAACGAAGACCCAGGTACTGTGCTTTTTCAAAAACTCAATCAGCCATGCGATCGCCAAATAAGACGATACCACCGCCGCCACTACGCCACCCAGCAGCGGCACCAACCCCACCGCGCTATCACTGCCGACCACATCTGTAATAGACACCAGCCCTGAGAGCAAAATCGCAGGGGTCCCCAACAAAAAAGAAAACCGAGCCGCTGTCTCACGCTTGAGCCCGACAAATAGACCCGCTGTAAGCGTAGAGCCTGAGCGAGAAACACCGGGAATAAGCGCCAGCATTTGAGCAATGCCGACAGCTAGCCCATCACCGAGCCCCAGCTTAGAAAAATCTCGCTGCCGTTTGCCCATAAATTCGGCAACGCCGAGCAAAATAGCCATGACGATAGAGGTTATTGCGATCGCCCCCGTAGAGCGAATAATCGACTTGTCATACCCCGGCACAAATAGCTTAATAAATAGACCCACCGTCACAATCGGCAGCGTCCCGAGCAAAATACCCAGCCCCAGCCGAAAATCTGGCCCGTCAAATCTCCGATCAAACACAGCCTGAACAAACTTTGCCGTCACCGATGACAAATCATCCCAAAAGTACCAAAGGATAGCGGCTACACTGCCCAGCTGAATGACCGCCGTAAACGACACACCCGGATCACCCCAGCCCAGCAACACAGGCACCACCTTCACATGGGCAGTCGAGCTAATGGGCAAAAATTCGGTCAGCCCCTGCACAATGCCGATTATCACCGCACGAAACAGCGTCATCGTCTGAACAGTTGCCTCAGCCACATCAGGCAATTGTTCAGCTGCTTGGCCTACCACCCACGGCATCATCATTCCTAGCCCACCCATGAGCAGCAATCCTCTATTTCCTTCATAACTACAGTTAACAACGATTGCGTCGGATCACAACAGCCATCTTCTAGCGTCAAATCGAGCGTCTTGATAAGCATCATTTAGTCGCACAGAAGAATCGCAAAAAAGACATTCATAAAGATGACCTGTCAACAGGCGCCAGCGATATTTTTTACATTACTTTTTCGCACGCTCCGTAACATCTTGCTACCCACTGTAAAGAGTGCATTAAATTCAAGGGCCAACATTCCACCTGTGCCGTTAAGCTCTAGTGAGTGCAAAATCAAGATTAAATTATTCAATAAACAGCCCTATAAGTATTAGGCTCCTTGTGTAAATGTCGACGTAAGTAGCGACGCCTGCCAGCTCTGGTTTCTTGTTCTACAACTCTTCGCGCTACAGATTTGCGCTACATGTTTTGCGCTACGGAGCCCGTCGCAACACAAGTGCGTCCTAGCAATCATCTCTACTATCAATCGCCCCGGCTGTCACTTGCACCCACAGCCTCCACAGCTATAAAGAAGCATGTTATGTTAAGAACGGTTAACCTATCTCAGAAAGGCTTTGCAAGTTCTTCAGCGCACTACGCCACAAGTCAAGGATGTTGAGACTTTGCAGATTTCCAATGATTCATTTTCTGACCAGAGTCAACCTCGTGGGTCAGCGACGTTTACAGACGCTCACAACCCCCTGAATAATCGTCGTCCAAACAGTTCTCGTCTAAGCAACATCGCCTTTCTTTCTGACGAGACCCTCCCTCTCCAGCCCAATGCTATTCGCTTTAAAGCCTTTGCGGCGTCGGCATTTCTAGTCGCTGTACCTGTCTTTATTCAAGCACCGCTTGTTAGGATACTGCCAGAATTTGCGCTGCTGACCACTGCAGCTTGGCTGACTATTGGCTGGCGTTTATTAAACAAGTCCAACTTCAGCAAAGCCAATACTGATGCGTTGGCGAGCAGTCCAGAAGAGCCCTCGACACCAGAAGTTTTAATACCAGACCCCTCAGCGCCAGTGTTTAATGCGGCCTTGTGGGGTGATTTGATCATCGGCTTTAGCTGGACATGGCTAGCAGGCGCCATCTACTGGGGATGGTTCCGTACCGATCCCTATGTGCATTTGCCCATAGAGGCCATTGGTCTGCCGATTGTAGTGACTTTACTACTCCAGAACAAAGCAAAAATCGGCAATTATTTCTATTTAGGCTCTCTGTTGGGGACGGCTATTACAGATTTATACTTTTACTGCACGGGGTTAATTCCGTACTGGCGGGCGCTGATGCTGACCCCCGAGGAAGCTAGTCCTATTTTGCACAGTGCGCTGCTGCGGATGGAAACCTATCAGGGTGTTGGCTGCGCCATTGTGTTGCTGACGCTTTTGGTGATGCTAGGCACGATTCCCTTGCGATCGCGCAGTGCAACCTGGTGGGCTTTCAGCGGCGCCGTCCTAAGTACAATCCTGGTGGACAGCCTATTTTTTGTTGCAGCCATCTTTGCGTAGGCCCAAGCCACACATCATAAAGCCTAGAGAATTAAGCCTAGAGAATTAAGCTTAGAAAATTAAGCCTGGAAAATTAAGCCTGGAGAGCCAGAGCGAAGTCCTCTGATAAAGCAATAGCAGAGCCCTACTTTTTACTCAAAACTTTACCGGAACTGTCTGGGGGGAAGCGTAAGTTTTAGTAAGGTTACCTGCAGGCGTGAGGAATGGCTCCATCCTTATATGACAAAGCCGACTATGGCTACGAAGTGCTCAGTAGCACTCAGTAAGATCACGTTGGTGGAAACGTAAGGATGGCTATAGGCTAGTGTCTGAAACAATCTGCACACAGGTTGCTTATTTTGAACGTATTTACAGCTATATAGCGCTAAAACGTTCTCACCAGCTTTTTGGGCTAGCAGCGTACATAGCCGTTTGAAAGTCATTCGAAACCATTTAGAAATTCATTTAGTTGGTAGCTGTGGCAATTCCTGAGCCCACCCCACAACTCGGCCCCCGCTTAGTTCTCAAGACAGATACGAGTCAACGGTATTTGCCCCTAGCTGGCAACAACTGTTGGACGGTTGGCCGTAGCGACGATAATAATTTTGTCCTGGGAGACCGCTGGATTTCGCGCAACCACGCCATGCTCCAGTGCATGGACACTGGCGAATACTATCTGATTGATCTTGGCAGTCGAAATGGCTCATTTATCAATGGCCGCCGAGTCAGCGTGCCAGTCACCCTCCACAATGGCGATTCTATTACCTTTGGCCAAACAGAACTCAAGTTTTACTGCCCGGTGCGAGAAACCGTCAAGCGTCCTGACTACGTCCCACCCCACGACTTTACTGCCACGGCAGCGCTACATGTGCGTCGCCTGATTTCGGTACTGGTCGTCGACATTCGAGACTATACCGTCATGACTCGTCAGCTAGACGAAAAGGTACTGTCCGAATCTATTGGCACCTGGTTTCGCTATGCCGGAGAAATTATCAATGAATATGGTAGCTGGGTAGATAAGTACATCGGCGATGCGGTCATGGCCGTCTGGATTCATGGCACTCAAGAGGTAACGCCCACAGCCATGCTGCAAATATCCACAGCTATCAGTGAGCTCAATCGGATGACGGGCAAGCTCCATGAAGAATTTCCCCTGCCGTTTCCTTTGCGCATTGGCGCTGGGCTCAATACGGGCTATGCAATGGTCGGCAACTCTGGCAGCAGCGATCGCCCCGACTATACCCCCCTTGGCGATACGGTCAATGCAGCCTTCCGCTTTGAAAGCTCGACCAAGCAGCTGGGGCTAGATATCTCTGTGGGCGAAACCACTTACGAAGCACTAGAGCAAGTGGGCGTCACCGACCAAACCTTTAAGCGCTACTCAGTCAATCTCAAAGGCTATGAGCAGCCCCTCATCACCCACGGCTGTGCTTTTTCTGACTTAGACCGATTTTTGGCCACGCAAACCTGAGCACCCAAAAAATCTTTGCCAATCTGAGCCAATTTAGAGCTGGTTTTAGGCTAAGGCACTACACCGAGCAAACCTGACCAAACAGACCTATAAGTATTGCTAAGAATCACGGCATGGGCCGTTATAGGCTTAGCTTGTGCGCCGCTCCATTGCGCAAAAATGATATCCTCTAACAAGATGCTGAAGAGTAGATTTAATAAGAGGTTTTGAGCGGATGAAACGAAGCATGAAACGGGCATTAGGCAAGCAGGCATTCGGCAAGCAGGCGTTAGCTGCACTGATGGCAGTCGGAATCTTTCTGGGTTCGCTGCTCTTTGGTAATGTGCCGCCAGTATCAGCACTCTCTTTGAGCGGCTCTTTGAGCGGCTCTTGGAGCAGCAGTGCAAATGCGGCCATGGGCATTACCGTGCTGGCCAATGCGGGTGGAGAAGAGCTGCGCAATTCTATCGATGACAAGCTAGCCACAGCCTACGGCAACAAAATTGACGTCAACAACACAAACATTGCGTCATTTAGAAAGTATCGTGGCCTGTACCCAACGATTGCAGGCAAGGTCGTTTCTAACGCGCCCTACGATTCTGTAGAAGATATTTTGAATATTCCTGGCCTCAAAGAGGTTGAGCGCGATCGCCTGCAGAAAAATATCGATATTTTCACAATCTCTGCCCCTGATCCTGCTTTGGTTGAAGGTGCTGACCGATTTAATAATGGCGTCTACAAGTAAACGCTTAGCAAGTAAACACTTAGCCAGTAAACGCTTAGCCAGTAAACGCTTAAGTAGACACCATCCCGTAAGCTACGTTAGCTAAAGACATTCAAATTCAAATCATCGCTCCTGATAGAGTAGAGCAACCCTAAGGGATTGCCGGTTCTCGCAGGAGCGTTTTTTATTGACTCATTCTGATTCTGATACAGCAGCTAACGCTGGCGGCAGCACGACTCAGGGCTTTGATGTCATGGTCGTGGGGGGTGGTGCAGCTGGGCTATATTCGGCCCTATGTCTGCCCAGGCATCTCAAAATTGCGGTCGTTACCAAAGATACGCTAGCGATTTCAGCGAGTGACTGGGCCCAAGGGGGCATCGCAGCTGCAATCGCACCAGATGACTCTTCCTTCCTTCATATCCAAGACACCCTAAAAGCCGGCGCAGGCCTGTGCGAGCCAGACGCCGTTCAGCTGTTAGTCGAAGAAGCCCGCACCTGTATAGATTCTTTGGTAGATTTGGGCGTGGCCTTTGATCGCGCCGATCAGCAGCTATCGATGACGTTAGAAGCAGCCCATTCACGCAAGCGCGTACTCCATGCGGCCGATACCACCGGGCATGCTATCGTTTCGACCTTGGCACAGCAGGTGCTGAGTCATGACAATATTTATGTTTACAACCGCACCTTTGCTTTAGATCTCTGGGTAGAAGAGGGCGTTTGCAAAGGCATTTGCCTCTCTCAGGCACAGATAGACGGTCAGCCTCAAATTCAGTGGATTCCGGCTCGGGCGGTGGTACTCGCCACGGGCGGTGGTGGGCAGGTTTTTTCTCAGACTACAAACCCAGCAGCCAGCACGGGCGATGGCATGGCGATGGCATGGCGTGCTGGGGCACAGCTTCGCGATTTAGAATTCTTTCAGTTTCACCCCACAGCGCTGACAAAGCCCGGTGCACCTCGATTTTTGATTAGTGAGGCCGTAAGGGGTGAGGGTGCACATTTACGAGACAGCAAAGGCCATCGATTTGCGTTTGACTATCATCCTGACGGAGAGCTTGCGCCCCGTGATGTCGTCAGCCGAGCCATCTTCGCCCATTTACAAAAGAATCCTGATTCGGAGGTGGTTTATTTAGATTTAAGCCCAATCGACCCGGCGCGCATTCGGTATCGCTTTCCCAACATCATTCGCGTCTGTAAGCATTGGGGCATCGATTTGTTTAATGAACCTATTCCCGTGTCTCCGGCTGCGCACTATTGGATGGGCGGCATCACTGCTGACTTAAAGAGTGAAACGACGATTAAGAATCTCTATGCCGTTGGCGAAAATGCGAGCACAGGCGTCCATGGTGCCAACCGCCTCGCGAGTAATTCGCTTCTAGAATGTCTAGTCTATGGCGGTCAGCTCAAAAATATCAGGCTCGCCAATGAGATGCCGACTTTGCCAAGGGGACATCAGTCTCGCCCAGAGATGGCAGGTGATTGGCTAGCGCAGTTAACCCAGTGGCGGGAGGCGTTGCCGCAGCTCATTTGGCAAACAGCGGGCATTAGTCGGACGCAAGAGGGATTGGACAGTGCGATCGCACAGGTAAAACAGCTACAAACTAAATACGATCAGCTGCCTATCACTCAAGCGCTAAAGCTACAACCAGGGTGTACGGTGCAGCCGCCTAAGACGGTGAGTGCTGACCAGATTCGCCTGTGGGGTGAGGTGGGTAATTTGTGTGCGATCGCAGCCCTCATTCTCAAAAGTGCCGCCTTCCGCACCGAAAGCCGAGGCGGCCACTATCGCAGCGACTATCCCAATCCAAACAAGCAGTGGTTAGCACATACATGCATACAGCAAAACCAATGCTGGAAATCCCCGCTTGTGAGTAGCTTCAAGGACTGAATAAATGAGTGAGATCTTGGTAGCCATTGACCACGCGCAAAATCACATTTTTTTGATTATCCAGCTTGTATAGAATGAGCTAACTCTCTACACCAAGACTGCGCATATCAGGCAAAATCTCGTCTCTTTTACGCCCTATATTTGGAAACTGAGCAATCTTTGCAAATTTACGATCCAGCTTCGACAACAAACTATCACCAAGTTTCATTCCTGATTGCATTGCCAGATAGTCCGCAATTGCTTCGATATCCTTTAGTGCAGGGTTCGAAATACTCAGCTGCAAACTCATTCTTCTTGTGCTTCTGATGCTTTTTGGTAACGATTATGCAAGTTCGAGCGAATCTGAGCCATCGCAGTTGGCCCATCTACAATTTCGCCTCTTTCGTAGGCTTCCAAACCTATTCGTGCATCTTCCTGTAGTTCTGATAGACGCCCCTGATAAATGTCCTCGTCCTGTTCTTGCATCCTTTGGAAGGCTGTAATAGCGACTTCCAGAGGACTACTGTACCTACCACTTTCGACTTGGCGCTGCACAAAAGCTTCGATTTCAGGCGGTAAAACTAGCTGCATCTCACTTAAGGGGTAGGGGATTGCTTTCTCTATAATAAGGACTCCAGAAAGCACCAGGTTGACGCCTATTCCAATGACTTTGTGAGTGTCTATGTCATCACTGTGCACCTCATGCTTTTCAGAGTGCCGAGGGCAATGGACTCTGACGGTGCAGACCGCAAATGGGAGCGTCTCAGTCTGTGGGCGTGCTTTATGCGCCTTTCGCTGAAGATTGACCTCAAGCAGCCAACTTAAAAACTTGTTTGAGCACGTCTAACCGTGAGCAGTTCCAATAGTCGATATGAGAGTTAATGAGCTGTTGTGAATCTAACCCGAGTTCGCTGCGACCCGAAATTGACAGGCGAGGAGCCCAAGGGGCAGGTGCGGTCATGTTTAGCGTCCAGCGCGTGAGAATTGAGGTTACGCCTGTTTGTTCAATTTGTTCAATGCTGTGCAGCTCCATATCAATATCTCGGAAAAACTGCGAGAGAAACGCAATCATTTTCTTATACTTGTCTACACCAGAAAATGAATTTAGCGGGTCTTTAAACTGCACATCTTTTGCATACAGCTCATAGCTTTGTTCTTTTGGGAAACGGGCGTAGTCTTCTTTTAGTCGCTCTATTATCTGTTCTGTTGTTTGCATCTAACGATTGGCCTGGTCGACGTTTACGGTGGGCCACAGTCGCTCTAGCTGATTGCGCCAAGCGCTCATGGCTTTTTGCTGATACTCGGCTTCGCCCATTTCACCCATGACGCCTTCAGAATAAAATCGATCTAGCGTTCGGATGGTGTCTTCTAGAGACTGTCCCTGTAGCTTGGCAGCTGTGATGATTTGGGTGATTTGAGCCTCCATAATGCGGTTAAAGAAGACATTGAGGCCTTGAGCTTTTAGATCGGTAAGCTGTGCGATCGCGCGTTCAAACAAAGGCAGCTCCAAAGCCCCAAAATCGTACTGCACCAGTCCCCAAATTATCCCCTGATGACTCGCATAGCGGGCTTCTTGCGTCTGGTCAAAATTAGCCTCTAGTATCTGTGCCATAAATGCTTTGGCTTCTTCCATAGGCGCAATCGGCGTCATCAGCCGTAACCATGGGTCGCTCGCAATCACTAGCAGACGCATGGTGTCTGTTTCCACTTGCCAGGCATCTGGTGGCGAAAAGGTCGCAGCCTCTCCAAATTTCTCTTTTAGCGCAGCCGTTACATCATCAGGCGTCATAAAGTTCTCTCTTTTTACCTTCTATCAACCTAACAGCTGATACCAAAAAGGACAGACCACCCAGAGGCAGACTGTCCCTTTTGATGTTTAGTGCAACTCTGGAGTTGGCTAAAGCTGCATTTTAGTAATCAAAGTCACCCATGCCGCCGCCAGCAGCAGCCTTGTCATCGTCAGGCTTATCGACAACGATACACTCAGTGGTGAGTACCATTGCGGCGATAGACGCTGCATTTTGCAAGGCAGAGCGAGTCACTTTTGCGGGGTCAACAATACCGGCTTCGAGCATATTCACAAAGGAATTCTCTGCTGCGTTGTAGCCCATGCTGGCGTCTTTTTCCTTCACACGCTCAGCAATCACTGCGCCATTTTGACCCGCGTTTTCAGCAATGCGCTTCAGCGGCGCGGTCAATGCGCGAGTCACGATCATGGCACCCACTAGCTCTTCACCAGAGAGGTTAGAGTTTGCCCAAGACTCAAGGCCAGGGGAGAGGTGTGCCAAAGTCGTACCACCACCAGGGACGATGCCTTCTTCTACAGCTGCCTTAGTTGCGTTGATCGCATCTTCTAGGCGAAGCTTGCGGTCCTTCATTTCTGTTTCGGTAGCTGCGCCGACTTTAATCACCGCAACGCCACCAGAGAGCTTAGCCAAGCGCTCCTGTAGCTTTTCGGTGTCGTAGCTAGACTCGGACTCATCAATCTGGCGACGAATTTGGTCGCAGCGACGCTTGACGGCATCTTCGTTGCCTTCTGCAACTAAAGTTGTGCTGTCTTTAGTAATCGTGACGCGACGAGCAGAACCGAGCTGATCGATAGTCACAGTGTCTAGCTTGAGGCCAGCATCTTCAGTGATGAGGGTGCCGCCGGTGAGGGTTGCAATGTCTTCGAGCATCGCTTTACGGCGATCGCCAAAGCCAGGCGCCTTGACAGCTGCCACATTCAAAATGCCGCGTAAACGGTTTACGACCAAGGTTGCCAGCGCTTCTTTCTCAATATCTTCAGAGATGATGAGCAGCGGGCGACCGCCACGAGCGACCTGCTCAAGCACAGGCACTAAGTCCTGAACGAGGGCAATTTTCTTATCGGTGATCAAAATCTGAGGCTCGTCGAAGGACGCTTCCATACGCTCAGCGTCGGTGACGAAATAAGGGGAAATGTAGCCCTTATCGAAGCGCATGCCTTCGGTGATTTCGAGTTCGGTGAACATCGATTTACCTTCTTCCAAGGAGATGACGCCTTCGCGGCCGACTTTCTCCATGGCATCGGCAATCATTTTGCCCACTTCAGGATCGTTACCGGCAGAGATGGATCCAACCTGAGAGATGGCAGTGGAGTCGCCAACAGGTTGTGCTTGGCTTGCGATTTGCTCAACGAGGTAGCTAGTGGCTTTGTCGATGCCACGCTTGAGTGCGATCGCATTCGCCCCAGCGGCAACGTTGCGCAAACCTTCTTTCACAATCGCGTGAGCCAGCACAGTCGCTGTTGTTGTGCCGTCACCCGCAGAGTCATTTGTCTTAGACGCGGCCTGACGAATAAGAGAAACGCCTGTGTTCTCAACGTTGTCTTCTAGCTCAATTTCTTTGGCGATGGTCACACCGTCATTGACGATTTGAGGAGAGCCAAACTTCTTTTCAAGAACGACGTTGCGTCCTTTGGGGCCGAGGGTGACCGCCACCGCTTCAGCCAAAATGTCCATACCGCGCTCTAGTGCACGGCGGGCATTTTCGTTGTAGATAATGCGTTTTGCCATTGGAGGTATCGAGGTGTTGGGTGTGTATTTAAGAAATCAGGAAGAGATCAGGAAGGGATCAGGAAGAAATCAATCAGAAGTCGAGAGAAACCCCTCGGCAGGATAGGCATCCTACCTATCCTTGTCTTACCTGTCCTTGATGGGTTAAGGGGTTTAACCATTCAGACGATTCCAGCTGCTATGAAACGGTCGCTAGAATGTCCTTCTCAGAAAGCAAAATGTAGTCTTCGTCGCCCAGTTTAATTTCTGTGCCTGCGTACTTAGAGTACAAAACCTTATCGCCAACGCTGACATCCATCGTCTGACGCTTGCCGCTTTCGTCGTACTTACCAGGGCCAACGGCTGTAATTTCGCCAACCTGAGGCTTTTCCTTGGCTGCATCAGGCAAGATAATGCCGCCAGCGGTCTGTTCTGCGGACTTGCTGACCTTCAAAAAGACGCGATCGCCCAAGGGCTTGAGTGTTGAGTTACCTAAAGAGATAGCTGCCATGATGACTTCTCCGCTATGAATCAAAACTAAATAATGGTGTGCTACCCACTGCCTATTAAGCCGTAGAAGTAGGCACGATTAAAGCCCAGCAAGATATCGCCTTTCACAAACCAGCGACCTCGACAGGGCTTTCAAATTGAGAGCTGTAGAGAGTTAGCACTCTCAGCTGATGAGTGCTAATTTATCGAATCCTCAGCGGCTTTAGCAATACACAGAGCGGTGCGGGTTACCGAACTAAGCACTTTTTAGTCCTTGAGGAAAGCGTCTGCACAAACTTATAAATTCCACCGAAGGCTTAATTTGCGAGGCATACGGCCTTTTCTCGTAAGCCAAAGCATAGAACTCAGCCAGCAATGTCGCAGGCAATACACCATTCAGGTCGTACAGGCTGGGATTAAGTGCTTAATCCTTCGTCATTCCTTCTTCATATTTTTTAAAGGCGATGCATCTAGTGATAATCTTGAATATGGCGCGAGTCGATCTTATTAATAAGTCACATTTGTCAGACCCTTTTGTCCGTCACTTATCTCAGAACTTAGTATTAAGGCGATCAGGCGCGGTATCAGCTCAAACGTAGGACAGGCGCAGGAATGGTCTCCACCGCAGAGAAAACAAACACCGGCTATATCACTCAGATTATTGGCCCCGTTTTAGACGTTAAGTTCCCCAGTGGTGAACTTCCCAAGATTTATAACGCTATTCGAGTTACCGGCACGAACCCTGCCGGTCAAGACGTTGCCGTAACGTGTGAAGTACAGCAGCTACTTGGTGACTCTCAGGTTCGCGCAGTATCGATGAGTTCTACAGATGGACTCGTACGCGGCATGAGCGCAGAAGATTTGGGTTCCCCCATCAACGTGCCCGTAGGTAAAGCAACCTTGGGTCGCATTTTTAACGTATTGGGTGAGCCCGTAGACGAGCAGGGCCCAGTGAATGCAGAAAGCTCTCTACCCATTCACAGACCAGCCCCTAAGCTTGTTGATCTAGAAACAAAGCCTGCTGTATTTGAAACCGGCATTAAAGTTGTAGACTTGCTTGCTCCCTACCGACGAGGCGGAAAAGTTGGCCTCTTTGGTGGTGCGGGTGTAGGTAAGACAGTTCTTATTCAAGAGCTGATCAACAACATTGCAAAAGAGCACAGTGGTGTATCTGTGTTTGGCGGTGTAGGTGAGCGCACCCGTGAGGGCAACGACCTCTACAACGAATTTATTGAGTCTGGCGTGATTAACGCTGACGACCTCAGCCAGTCCAAAGTAGCGCTGGTATACGGTCAAATGAATGAGCCGCCTGGTGCCCGCATGCGTGTGGCCCTATCTGCGCTGACCATGGCCGAGTACTTCCGTGATGTAAACAAGCAAGACGTATTGCTCTTTGTAGATAACATCTTCCGCTTTGTACAGGCAGGCTCAGAAGTATCTGCACTGCTAGGCCGGATGCCGTCTGCGGTAGGTTATCAGCCCACCCTCGGCACAGATATGGGCGACCTCCAAGAGCGTATTGCTTCTACGACTGAAGGCTCCATTACGTCCATTCAGGCCGTTTACGTCCCTGCAGACGACCTGACTGACCCAGCCCCTGCGACCACATTTGCTCACCTGGATGCGACCACAACACTTTCTCGTGCGTTGGCTTCCAAAGGCATTTACCCTGCGGTAGACCCCTTGGATTCCACCTCTACAATGCTCCAGCCAGACATTGTTGGGGAAGGCCACTACGGTACAGCACGTGCGGTACAGTCCACGCTTCAGCGCTATAAGGAACTGCAAGATATTATTGCAATTTTGGGGCTTGACGAGCTTTCTGAGGAAGACCGTCAGGTGGTTGCTCGCGCTCGCAAGATTGAGAAGTTTCTCTCTCAACCTTTCTTTGTTGCTGAAGTTTTCACAGGCATGAAGGGCAAATACGTCACGCTAGAAGAGACCATCAAGGGTTTCAACATGATTCTCGACGGCGAATTGGATGACATTCCTGAGCAGGCTTTCTACTTGAAAGGCGGCATTGAGGAAGTTATCGAAGCAGCTGAGAAGATGAAAGCAGACGCTGCTAAATAAGTTCTGACCTTTCCTAGGGAGCATTCCTGCTTTAGAGGATGCTCCCGCCTTTTTAACAACATTATTCGAGAGAGCCATGTCTTTAGTCGTGCGCGTTGTTGCGCCTGATAGAACAGTTTGGGATGACGAAGCTGAAGAGGTCATTCTGCCGAGCACTACTGGTCAGCTGGGTATTTTGGGTGGTCACGCCCCGCTGTTGACTGCGCTCGATACGGGCGTGTTGCGTGTACGCTCGACAGAAGGTGCCAAAGAGTGGACTGCGATCGCACTCATGGGCGGTTTTGCAGAAATCGATGAAGACGAAGTCACTATTCTCGTCAACGGTGCGGAGCGCGGTGACAGCATCGATCAAGGCGAAGCAGAAAAAGCTTACGAAGAAGCGCAGAGTGCCGCTGGTAGTGTTTCTGCCGACGACCGTCAGGCAACCTTTAAAGCCGCTCAGGCTTTGAAAAAAGCGCGCGCTCGTTTACAAGCCGCCGGTGGCAAAATCTAGTGCCACTGTCTAATTGCTACTGATTGACTAGTGCCACTGTCTCAGTGCCACTGATTGAGACGAAAATATTTTCTTGCCGTAGGGGCTTCCAGTCATGGTTGTCCTACGGCATTTTTAATGTCTAAGCCATGTGGCTTTAACGACTTAGAATGGTGGGAAAGAGCGGTAACCACGATGGCCACTAAGCCAGTCTTTCCCGGCATGAATCCCTATCTTGAGCATCCTGGTATTTGGCCAGAAGTTCACTATGGATTGATGGGCGCTCTGATGCGTTTTCTAAACCCACAGCTGACTCCCAAATATCGAGTAGCTGTAGAAAAACGAGTATACATGGATGCAGTTTTAGTCGGTATTCCAAACACCGTAGTGTTTGAAAAAGAAGAATCAAACGCCAGGGACATATTCTGAAAAGAGGCAGCGTCTACTCGCAACGCAAACTCACCTCATAGAGATTGACTTACTCAGAACAGGATCTCCAATGTTAGT
>JBCBKQ010000066.1:0-24251 GCA_038521595.1 Cyanobacteria bacterium J06627_28
TCGCTGATTATGATTGAGAACTTGAATCGACTGGGCGCCAAGGTCAAGGCCTATGATCCTATCGTTTCTCAGAGCGGCGTGAGTCAGGGCCTCTCTGGCGTAATTGTAGAGACCGACCCTGAGCGGCTCGCAGATGGCTGCGATGCGCTAGTACTGGTGACAGACTGGGCTAAGTTCAACAACCTCGACTACAAAAAGATGGCTAGTCTAATGAATGCACCTGTGATGATTGACGGTCGCAACTTCCTGGATCAAAAAGGACTAGAAGAGGCTGGATTCCGCTATATCGGCGTCGGTCGATAGATAGCTGATTTAAAATCGCGTCAGATAATTAGACAAAAGCTCCACTCCTTACTCGATAAGGATGTGGGGCTTTTATAATGAAGCATACGCAAGCAGGCAGCGATGATGATTGCTCAACCTAAGGCAAATATCCGGTGGACAACTCGCGATCTAGAGGTACTGCCACAAAACGAGTGGATCACCTATGAAATTATTGACGGAGAACTATTCGTGACGAGATCTCCCCATATTGATCATCAGGAAGTAGGAGGTAACCTCTACGCCACTTTACGCAGTTGGTCTATACAAACGGAAAAAGGTAGGGCCATCTTCGGCCCTGGAATCGTTCTATCTGATGCGGACAATGTTATTCCAGATGTCGTTTGGGTCTCTCAGGAGCGATTAGCTTTAATTACTGATGAGTCCGGTCATTTAACGAAAATGCCTGAGATTGTAATCGAAGTACTTTCTGCCGGAGCAGAGAATATCCGCCGTGATAGGGAGGCAAAACTTAAGTTTTATTCTATTCAGGGCGTACAGGAATATTGGATTGCGGATCGATTCACTCAGCAAATAGAAGTCTATCGGCGGGCCGAGGGGCGACTGTCTTTAGAAATGACACTGATGAGCACAGATACGTTAACGTCTCCTCTATTGCCCGACTTTAGTTGCCCACTTAGGCAAATTTTTGTTTAGGCCTATTTGTTTAGGCCTATTTGTTTAGGCCTATTTGTTTAGGAATAAAAGGCAAGTTGTCTAGGCATAAAGGGCAAGTGCTATTCAGTCAGCATTGACCAAGTGAGCGATCGCATGGCCGGATTTTGGTGAAGCACCGGGAGCCAGGTGGCAAAGGGAAACTGAGACTCTATGCCTTGCATTTGCTCGCGGGCATCGCGGACGGCTTGATGCAGCGGTAGCCCTTGAGAGAAGGTCGTAAGGAAATATTTGAGAAAAGCTTGAGCGACAGCATCCGAGACGGGATAGCGCATGACAATGGTGGGCGGCAGCGATAGCTCGTGGAGATCGCGTATGAGCTGAAGGCCGTCGCAGGCGTTAATAATAGCGAGCTGAAGCCCCCGTTCGGTAGACTTTTTGAGGGCGTATTTGAGTTCGGCTAGCGTGAGTCCTTCGGTGGCGTTAATTCGGAGCTGCTGCTGCTCGTTTTGGCAGATACTGTGGCCGGCAAAGAAGAGAATGTCCCAATGGGTAGACCAGAGAGCGTCGTTTAGCTGCGATCGCACAGGTTCAACCAAACAGGTCACGTCCACCTCTGGCAGCTGCTGCAATAGGGCGCGATCGCGTTCCACATCCAACCCCTGACTATCTCCCAAAATCGCTAAAACCCTAATCTTTCCATCTTGATTGCCCTCAGATGTAGCCAATGGTCGATGATAGGTGGAGCGCTGATGGGTGGAGCGCTGATGGGTGGAGCGCTGATGGGTGGAGCGCCGATAGAGGGAGCGCTGATAGGAAGACTCACTCAAAATTAGCTCTGCCTGTCGATAGCGGTCGAACCATGACCACAGGTGAAAAGGCAGCGATCGCACCGCCAAATCATCCGTCTGTAAAAAAAATCGAATGGATGACTCGGCGCTCAAAGACATTAAAAGCGTCTCTCGCACCGGGCGAAAAGCGTCTGAGTCTAGCCAAGCATTTAGCTGTGTGGATAGCTCAGCGGCCAGGATGCGACAGCGCTCAAACAGTTCTGTACGACTGACGTTGGTCACCTGCGTGGGTGGCGACTGGATGCGAGCGGGAATAGGGGCGCTCGCATTAGATGACATCACCCCAACCGCTTGCCGGTACGCCTGCTGCCAACGCTGGCTGGCCGCCATCAGTTCATCGACGGGCGGCAGCCAGCCAGAAGAGTCTACATGGGGCAACCCTGACTCATCTGCGATCTGCAACGTGACTGGAATCCCTTTAGCGTCCGCATTACCCAGCTTGAGAACTAGGCGCTGCGGCACGGCATGAGGGGGGGCGATTGATTGAGAAGTTGATTGAGAAATTGATTGAGAAGTTGTTGAAGCGGAGATATGAGGCTGGGTGAGTAAAGCCGTCAGCTGCGTAAGCTCACTCTGGTGCTGGCGGTAGAGGTCTATCTGGGCATCTTTAGCGGCGAGTTCTGCCTGATAGCGAGCTTCTAAGCGCTGCAGGGTCTGCTCATACTCTTGGCTGAGGGCCACTTGAATCTGGGGTTTGTCAGCGCTTTCGGGGACTTCGACTTTGACGAGCACGACGCCATCGCCCTTATTTTCAATGCTGCGCACAGAGATAGCCTCGCCGCTTTCGGCCTGCTGGGACTGCACCTGCTGAAAGGCTGCCATAAAGGCTGACATATCTAGCCCCTGGCGGAAAATAAGATCTACAGTGTGCAGAACGTCTTGAAAGCGCTTAGTAAAATCGCCGGGCTGAAAATTGCCATAGCTAGGACGGCGCTCTTGCTGATTGCTGAGCAAATATACATAGTCACAGACGACGCCATTTAGATCGGTAGTGGTATCAATATTCCAGGCCTCCAGGCAGCTGCCAGTCAGATCTGCCCCCCGAAAGCAGGTGCCGATGGCCTGCGTCTGGATCAGCGTCGCATTGGCCAGCTGTGCACCTGTAAGGTCTGCATAGGACAAATCGGCGCGGGACAGATTTGCGCCCGTTAGCTCGGCATCGACGAGGTTGGCACCCTGTAGATCGCAGCCTTGATAGCTTTGCCCAGTGCCCATGCCGGTAACGAGGAGTTTACGAACGCGGGGCTGGCGTAAAATGCCGTCGCCAGCGCGGGCGTATTGGAGGAAGTGCGATCGCGCAAAACCGGCCCTGGCATAGGTCGCCCCCGTAAAATCAGCCGCATTTAGCCGTGCCTGGGAAAAGTTAGCCGCTGTCAGCTGTGCGCCCCGAAAGCAAGTGCCGCCAAACGAAGCCAGGGTCAAAGAGAGCGATCGCAGCGCCCCGTAGCGCGGATCTTCGCGCAGGATTTGCCGAGCAATCTCAAGACTGAGCAACCAGAGAATAATGGGATCTAGAACGGAATTAATCTTAAAGAGCGTACCTGGCAGTCCATACACGCCAAGAATGCCGATGGGAAAGGCGCATAGCCACGTCAGCAGCTCAAAGCGTCCTGGCAGCCGACGACGGTGGGTTTGAAAATGAATGCTTGCGGTCAAGACACCACAGATACTCACCATCGACCCAATGCCCGACCAAAAGATAATGATGGTCGTAATCACATCCACCGTGATCGAGCTAGCGCCAATCAGCCCATGGAGAAAGTCGCCAGTTTGCCAGTACTCCCAAACCAAAAACAGAATCCAAGCCAACACACCACTGAGCAAAGTCGTTGTCAGGGCGCTGAGCAGACCACGACGGTATAAACAAACCGAAAACAATATCAGCGTTGTGAAGGCGATGATGGCGTCTCTAGGCCCAAACACCTGGAAATAGTCAGTATTGACCGTGTCGGCCACCACCACGCCCATAAAGCCGATGCCACAACCGCTGAGCATTAACAACAGTAAAGTTGCCAGCAGTGAGCGGATGCTGACACCTGCCGTTGCCTGGGAAAAATTTGCGCCGGTCAGTGTCGCCTGGGAAAAATCTGCGCCTTGAATTTGGGCACCGCTAAAGTCTGCGTTCGTTAAATCTTGGCCCTTAAACGAACGGCCCTTTAGATTTTGACCGGCGAAACTTTGCGGCATTGTACATACGCTACGAAGACCAGCGCTCTAGTGCCCTCTGTCCGCCCCAGCGGGCCACGATTTCGTCGTCGTAGTCATCGGCGATACGAATGACGGTGGTGACAGAGTGCTTGAGTTCGATTTGGTCGCAGGTAGAGCCGACTAGGCTGTGTTCAAACACAATGTCGTTTTCGTTATCTAGGGCAAAGCGGCCAAACTGAATGCCGTTGTTAGCCCGTAGCAGATAGTAGCTGAGTTCGGGTGTGACGTTGACGTCGGTGACGACAAATGAGCGCGTTGTCACCAGAGCATCATTATTTTCCCAGGGTAAGACGCGAGTAGAGGCGACCGCAGAGCCAATCGTTACAATAAACAGCGGTTCGTCTTCGAACGTGACAGCCGCATCACCGAAAAGATCTTGCATCCAAGGCACAATTCGCTTGTAACAGGCTTGTTGGGCAGTACTTTCAAATTCCATGAGCCCCCTTTCTTTTTAACTTTTGTATGCTCCTATTCTCTCACTTTTTTTTCCTGCAATGATTAACAAATACCCCTTGAGGTAGATAGGGTTTACCGCACCTAAGCGCCCGTAAACGCGGCTTATATTTGAGAGAGCACTTAACCGATGTAGCCCATGGGCGATTTACCAGCGGCCCCCTCACCAACACCGCCAGAAGACTGGCACCCAGAAGACTGGCACCCAGAAGACTGGCACCCAGAAGACTGGCACCCAGAAGACTGGCGCTCAAAAGACTTGCGCTCAAAAGACCTGCAACCAAAAGACTTGCAGTATGAGCAAGCGATCGCAGCCGTTACCAAGCTCATCAACCAGCTAGATCTGTCTGCCCGTGAGAAAGCTGGCCTAGAAACTGAAATCAACCATCTGCACAACGTCCTCGACAAGCTCAAGAACGAAGTTATTCACATTGCGGCCTTTGGCATGGTGGGCCGTGGAAAATCTTCGCTGCTCAATGCCCTAGTCGGCCAGCCTATCTTTCAGACCGGCCCGCTCCATGGTGTGACTCAGCTAGCGGAAGGCATTCGATGGGATATTGAGAAAAGCGACGCGACCTACAAGGCGACGATTTCTAGTCAGTCAGCCTCGCAGGTAGAGCTGATTGATACGCCCGGAATCGATGAGGTGGGTGGAGAAGATCGGCAGGCGATCGCCCGCAACATTGCCCGCCAGGCCGACCTAATTTTATTCGTCATCGCCGGTGATCTCACCCAGCTAGAGCACGATGCCCTCAGCAATCTGTGCCAGGCGGGCAAACCGATTTTGCTCGTTTTCAATAAGGTAGATCAGTACCCAAGCGCAGACCGCGCGCAAATTTTGCACAAGCTGCGCCAAGAGCATTTGCTCGACTTGCTGCCGCCCGAAAATATTGTGACCACGGCAGCCGCCCCCCTAGTCACCAAAGCCACAAGACAATCGGACGGCACGCTACATCGGCAAACCGAACGCGGCAGCGCCGACATCAGCGCCCTAAAGCTCAAAATTTTAGAGATTTTGCAGCGGGAAGGCAAAGCCCTCGTCGCGCTCAATACGCTGCTCTATGCCGACGAAATTAACCAGCAGGTGATAGCGCAGAAGTTGGCTTTACGCGATCGCGCCGCCGACGACACCATCTGGAAAACCGTCCTTACCAAATCCGTCGCCATTGCCCTCAACCCTGTCACCGTCGTTGATTTGCTCAGCGGCGCAGCCATCGACATCGCGCTAATTATTGCGCTGGCCAAGCTATACGGCCTAGAGATGACACAGCATGGGGCCACCAAGCTACTCAAAGAAATTGCCCTCGCCCTCGGCGGACTCACCTTGAGCGAACTCGCAATTACGTTTGGGCTCAGCGGACTCAAAAGCATACTGGCCGCTGCTGCCATTCCGACAGGTGGGCTTACGGCGAGTCCTTATGTGGCGGTGGCCTTGTCGCAGGCAGCTGTTTCTGGGGTGTCTACCTATGCGATCGCACAAGTCACCAAAACCTACCTCGCCAACGGCGCCACCTGGGGCAAAGACGGCCCCAAAGCCGTCGTCAGTCAAATCCTCACCGACCTAGACGAAGACTCCATCATGCGCCAGATCCGCGAGGAGCTATCCGAAAAGTTAGATCTAAAAGCTCACTGGCAAAAATAACCGACAGCGCAGTGACCCTGTTTTGCGTCACGCGGCAACCACGCCAATAAACAAAAAGGGCACAAATCCTGCGCCCTCTCACACAAAAATTTAACTAACCGATCAATTCACAAAATCAGTCGGCCCCTCATACCCAGACGCCTCAGCCAACGTTTGCAGGCTCTGCGTCCCACCCAAAAACTCACCATTCACATTCCAAGTTGGAAAGCCCGTCACCTCAGGCACACTCTGACAAACAGCCGTTTGAGAATTCTGCCCATCCGGCGCACATTCAATGTAAGGAATCTTTTTCGCAGCATCCTTACCAAACAGCTGCTTTTGGTCAAAACAATGCCCACACCAATAAGCGCCATACATCTTGGCACCGCTCTCAGTCAGATAATTCGCCAGCGCAATTTCTGACTCACCAGAAGACGTCGTAATAGGCGCTGTAACACCATCCCCTGGCGTCGCATTCGCAACCTGCGTGTTGTTATTAAACGGCCCACCGGGCAGAGCATAGATACCAAACGTGCCAACCAGCGCAATCATCCCCACGATCGCGCCCGAAAACATCAGCTGCCCGCGATCATCCCAGCGGCGACCAAACAGCGTCAGCAAAAACATCGACAGCGACATAATCGCCGAGGCAATGCAATACGGACAGAGCACCACAAAAGGAGCAGAAGGGTCATTGATTTTCGTGAACAGCACGAACATCAAAAAACCACTAAAAATGGTCATGCCCGTCGCACCCACGAACAGCAGAGGCCAAGTCAAGCCCTCCCACTTCGCGCGTTGATCCTTAGCCTCCACCGCATTAATAAATAGCGGTGCCACGGCCAGCACCAGCATCGATAAATACGCCAAACACCCAAACAACGTTAAGGGCTGCCCCAGCACAGTCGCCCATTCGCTTGAAAGCACTTGACCACAGCCGCCACTACAAGACGACGAAAGGTCACCTGAAATTCGCGCATAGGTCAGATAGCCCGTACCGACCGTACCGACTGCTGCGATCGCGCCAATAATCGGACGAGACCACTTGTGAATCCAAAGCGCTTCTTGGCGACGACGTCTCATAGCAAAGAACCTAACAAAATAAGTAAAAAGGACAGGTCACTGACAATCGAATATCAATGGTACTTGAAATCTTCTAGCGCGAAGATCAAGCGCAAAAAATATCAAAGAATCCAATATAAAAAGACATCAGATGTACAGAAACATCAGATATCAAAAAATATTAGAGCTTCTACCACCCAAAAGTACCCTTACGCTAGCGTAGAGAACACTTTATTGAGAAGCATAATTTCGCTCATTGACATCTGCGATACTAATTGGCGATCAGCGAATGCGTCCCATCCGCCACCGATATTGCCTGCTGCGCCAGCCCCTGGGCCATCGCCGTCACAAACTGCCGAGCCCGAATCGGATCCACTGGATTCTCAATATCGCCCTTCCGCTTCAGTGCACTCGAGACAATCACACCGTCCGCCGACCCAACCAGCTGGGAAATATTCTCTGAGCTAGCCCCGCTGCCAATCAACACTGGCGCCTTTCCTGCAGACTGCTTCGCCAGCGCCAAATCTTCCAGCGTAGGCGGCCGCCCCGTTGCATCACCCGAGACAATTACACCATCTGCTAATCCGCGATGCAGCGTATCTTCTACCGCAGACGCCATCGTCGGCGAGCCAATGGGCTGCGCATGTTTTACCAGCACATCTGCCAATATTTTCACGTCTGTGCCTAGCTCACGGCGATAGCGCATCAGCCCATGGGCATCGCCCTCTATGAAACCTTGGTCCGTAGCCATCACACCCGAGAGCACATTCACACGGATAAAGCTGGCCTCTGTACAGGCGGCGATCGCCAGCGCACTGCGAGCATCATTACGCAGCACATTGACCCCTATGGGCAAAGGCACCAGCTGCGCTAAGCGCTGCACCACCAGCGTCATCGCACTCACCACCACCGGATCTACCTGCGACTTAGGGAAAGGCGCATCAAAAAAGTTTTCGACAATCAGGCCGTGCATACCGCCCGCCGCCAGCGCCGTCGCCTCTTGCTCAGCGCGGGCAATCACTGCATCTAAATCGCCCTGCCAGCGGGGAGATGTCGGTAACGGCAGCAGGTGGATAACGCCAATTGCAGGATTAGCCGTTTTAAAGATTTGGAGTAAGTCCACGGGGTTTTAAAGAGTATCTCGGACTTGTCAGAATGACCGCGAAATGAGGGAGTGCACCAACCAGATAAGGCAATGCACGACAGAAGGCCCAGCACAGACACATATCGCTCTAGACCTCGATCTACCTTATCAGTCAACGTCGAGCAATGTCGGCAATGTCAATTGCCCGTACTCATAACACTCTAATAGCATTGGCCGACAGCATTGGCCGACAACATTGGCCGACAACACTAGAGAAACATTGGAGCACCCCTGAGAACTGTGCTCGAGTGCTTTTGCCAGCGCCGTGTATCGTGGTTTTCCTCTCGTCAATTGTGAAGTTATGTTATGATCGGTAGTGAAAGAGATCTAATTTCTGCTCTATTTTCGCGGGGTTTAGTCATCTCAGCAGTAATAGCACTTAAATTAGCTGTTACTGGCAGTGCATCCTTCTACGTAGGTCTTCTTACTTCTCTTGGTTAGCTCTAGCAAGCTAATGTTCGCAAATCAAGACATTAAGAGACGTTAAGCGAAAGGCAAGGTACGGCAATGTTCTCACCGATTTAAGTTTTCGGCCAGATACGATGCCTAAGCACTGAGTTTTCATATGAGAGTACGTTATGGGACACAAACCCACGATTGCCATTTCACACCTTGGGTGCGAAAAGAATCGGGTCGATAGTGAGCATATGTTAGGTCTGCTGGCAAAGGCAGGCTACGGCGTTGGTGCCAACGAAGAGCTGGCAGATTACGTCATTGTCAACACCTGTAGCTTCATTCAAGACGCTAGAGAAGAATCGGTGCGCACGCTAGTAGAGCTGGCCGAAGCAGATAAAAAAATTGTGATCACGGGCTGTCTTGCTCAGCACTTCCAGGATGAGCTGCTCGAAGAAATTCCTGAAGCGGTTGCCCTCGTGGGGACAGGTGACTATCACAAAATTGTGAACGTGATTGAGCGGGCCGAAGCGGGAGAGCGGGTCAAAGCTGTCTCGGCAGAGCCTACCTACATTGCCGATGAGACGGTGCCTCGCTATCGCACGACATCTGAAGGTGTGGCCTATGTGCGCATTGCCGAAGGCTGTGACTATAAGTGTGCGTTTTGCATCATTCCTCACCTGCGTGGAAAGCAGCGATCGCGCCCCATCGAATCCATCGTTGCCGAAGCGAAGCAACTAGCTGAGCAGGGCGTCAAAGAGCTGATCTTAATCTCTCAAATCACCACTAACTACGGCGTAGACATTTACGGCAAGCCTCAGCTGGCCGAGCTTATCCGTGCCTTGGGCACAGTCGATGTCCCCTGGGTGCGGATGCACTATGCGTATCCGACTGGACTCACGCCTGCTGTTGTCGATGCCATCCGCGAGACAGACAACTTTTTACCTTATCTAGATCTGCCCCTTCAGCACTCTCATCCCGAAGTGCTGCGCTCCATGAATCGCCCTTGGCAAGGTCAGGTCAACGACGACATTATCAACAACCTCAAGGCAGCGCTGCCAGAAGCGGTTCTACGCACCACCTTCATTGTGGGCTTCCCCGGCGAGACCCAAGAACACTTTGAGCACCTCCAAGCCTTTATCGAACGGCATGAATTTGACCATGTAGGCGTCTTTACCTTTTCGCCGGAGGAAGGCACCGCTGCCTATGGCCTGCCCAATCAAATTGAGCAGTCAGTCAAGGCGGCCCGGCGGGAGGCGCTGATGTTCACCCAGCAAGAAATTTCCTTCCGCCAGAATCAAACGCAGGTGGGTCAGACGGTCTCTGTGCTCATCGAACAAGAAAATCCATCCACGGGCGAGCTAATTGGCCGCAGTGCTCGGTTCGCGCCTGACGTCGATGGATTGGTCTATGTCCAAGGCAAAGCGCCTCTGGGGCAGCTCGTCACCGTCCACATTGATGCAGCTGATACCTACGACCTCTTTGGTTCTCTGGTCGATTCGCTAGCAGATTCTCCAACAGAGGCTTCAGAGGCAAAGGCTTCAGAAGCAAAGGCTTTAGAAGCAAAGGCTTTAGAGGCAAAGGCTTTAGAGGCAAAGGCTTTAGCCGAGCAAACCACTCGTAGTGAGCAAACTGCTCATAAAGTCACTGAAAGCGTCACAGCGTCTACCGCAATTCCATAAAAATCCCTTCTTTAAACTTCTTCGGCCTCATGTTCATTTTTAGAGCGCCGATAAATCCTCATTCTTTTTAATCAGTTTTTACCCCCCTGCGAAACGTAATGACCTCATCATTTGCCAATCTAGGCCTGTCAAAAAGCTGCGTAGACCATCTCACTGGGATGGAATTTGAAACGCCGACCGCCATTCAATCCCAAGCCATTCCGCAATTGCTATCTGGCCATGATGTAGTGGGCCTAGCTCAGACAGGCACTGGCAAAACAGCTGCCTTTTCGCTCCCCATACTGGAGCAGGTGAATGCAGGTAATCGTTACGTGCAGGCCTTGGTGCTGACGCCCACCCGTGAGCTAGCCATGCAGGTCTCCCAGGCCATGGAAAGCTTCAACACGGACAGACGCATTTTTATTACTTCTGTCTATGGTGGTCAGTCTATCGAGAGACAGCTAAACCGCCTCAAACGAGGCTCACAGATAGTAGTCGGTACGCCTGGCCGGGTGATTGACCTAATTGGACGCGGCGGTCTCGTGCTCGATCAGCTCAGCATGATGGTGCTGGACGAAGCCGATGAAATGCTAAACATGGGCTTCATTCAAGATGTCGAGAAAATTTTGTCCCATACGCCAGACGAACGGCAAACGGCATTTTTCTCGGCGACCATGGAGCCTGCCATTCAAAAGCTCTCTACTCGCTTTTTGAAGTCGCCTGTAACGGTTAGCGTAGAGCCTCAAAAGGCCGCGACTGCTCGCATTAAGCAGATTGCATATGTGGTGCCCAAGGGCTGGTCTAAGCCCAGAGCACTCATGCCGATTTTAGAGATAGAAGATCCTGAGTCGGCCATTATCTTTGTACGCACAAGGCGAACGGCAGCAGAGCTAACCCGCCAGCTACAGTCGGCCGGCCACAGCGCCGATGAGTACCACGGCGATCTGACACAATCGCAAAGAGAGCGCCTGCTGCAGCGTTTCCGTCAGCGACAAGTTCGCTGGGTAGTCGCCACCGATATTGCGGCCCGAGGCATCCACGTTGATGACTTGAGCCATGTCATCAACTACGAGCTGCCAGACAATTTGGATAGCTACGTGCACCGCATTGGTCGCACGGGCAGAGCCGGAAAGGAAGGGCGAGCCGTGTCCATCGTGACCGTCTTAGAAAAGTACAAGCTCACCCGAATCGAGAAGCGCTTTAAGAAACCCGTAGAATTTGAGCCGGTACCGACTCAAGCTCAGATTGCGGCTCGCCATTTAGAAAAGCTTCAAACTCGCGTGCGCGAAGCCGTAACCAGCGAGAGGGTGGCCTCTTTCTTGCCGATTGTTTCTCAGCTCGCTGAAGAATACGACATTCGCACCATTGCCGCTGCGGCCTTGCAAATGGCCTATGATCAGGCTCGCCCCGCACATCTGAAAGCAGACGAACCGAGCAAAAAGTCCAAGCCCACGCCCAAACCGAAGCTACTGCCTTCTAAGCAAGCGCTAGAGCCGACCTCTGAGACACCGAGCTCTGCGGCAGAGTCAGACGCATCATCAAAAAGTACCGACAAATCACCTGCTAAGAAATCATCGTCGAAGCTATCGATTAACGCTGAGAACGAGGTACTGCAAGCTAAATAGCGTCACGCTCTGTAACCCTTCATACAGATCCCTCTATCGGGTGGATTAAGATAGAGCCATCCCAGGCTGCTTGTGCGCTTATTACCTGTGCACCCTATTTCCTGTGCAGTTGGGGGCATGTTCTTACCTAGGATGGAGTGGTGATTTTATGTTGGTCATTCTGATAGAAGGACAGCTCTTGACACCTGCGACCGTTTGCCAGAGCTGTCCTATGGCCAGCCAAAGCGGCGAACCTCGCTGGAAGCGGGGTAAGCTCGGCTGTGGCAGGCCCGTTCAAGCCAAGGCAGCCATTGCCTCCCAGCAGTATGAGTGCACCATGGGATTTCGGATTGCCGAGGTGACCGAGTAGCCCTTTTCAAAAGCGCGTGACTTGAACCAATAGGTTATGCTATTGGCAGTTCTGGGGTCATACTTTGCAGCTTTTTGTCTGTAGCTGTCCCCTTTATTATCCATGGAGTTGCTCAATGAACGGTTCTGTATCCCCTTTAGACAGAGTGTTTGCGTCGCTGGCATACCTGATGCCGCTGTCTTCTGCCTACATAGCAGGCGGGTACTTCCTTCAATTTTTAGCGACCAATGCGCCGCCCCTATCTGATGCGCTAAACATCATCATGACGCCGCTGATTCCATTTATCTTGCTAGACAACAGCATTTTTGGCATTGCTATCTTCTTTGGGCTCTTCATCTTCGTTGTTAGAAATACCAACATCAGCCGGTTCATTCGCTACAACGTACTCCAAGGACTGCTAGTGAGTATTCTGATTTCTATTTCTATGCTGATTATCAGGATGCTGGGACTAGGTAGCGTTGCCCTCATTGGCGAGTCGCTGATGAACGTGCTCTTCCTCGGAGGGATGGGCATTGTGGTCTACGGCGTTTTCCAATCGGTCAGAGGCGAATATGCAGAGATTCCAACTATCTCTGAAGCTATTAATATGCAGCTACCCTACTAGCTGAGCCGCATATTGCTATAGCTTACATAGCCTTACTGAAGCGCGAGTTCTTTTTGAGCTGGCGTTTCTTTTTTGGCTTTGACCTGCACAGTATTTTCTAGGCAGCCGATGCCTTCAATTTCTATGCGGATGCGATCGCCCACGTCCACAGCCCCGACGCCCTCTGGCGTGCCTGTCAGCACCACATCACCTGGCAGCAGCGTCATCGCCTGACTGATATACGCCACCAACACCTCTGGTGAAAAGATCATATTGGCAATAGAGCTCGACTGACGGGGCGCTTCTTCATCGTTTACAAACGTCTGTAGCTGGGCCCCTGCGGGAATCTCTCTGACCATCCAGGGACCCAGCGGACAAAACGTATCAAAGCCTTTGGCCCGCGTCCATTGACCATCCTGGCGCTGCAAGTCGCGAGCGGTCACATCGTTGGCAATGGTGTAACCCCAAATTTTGTTGCGCGCTTCTACGGCTTCGCAGTCTCGGCAGCGCTCGCCCATGATAATGGCCAGCTCGCCTTCGTAGTCCACTCGCTGAGACTGCGCAGGATAGGTAATAGGGGCATCTGCCGCAATAATCGCGGTAGGCGGCTTCATAAATAGAAGAGGTTCTTTGGGTGCTTCGTTGCCAAACTCAGCAGCGTGGGCGGTATAGTTGCGGCCTACACAAATCACCTTTGACGGGGCGCAAGGCGCGAGCAACACATAGTCCTCGCGCGGCAGCTCTTGTTCGGTAAGCTGACCGTTTCGCCAAGGGGGCGCATCTAAGACTTGAACCTTACGGTCTGCCTGAAGAAGACCGTAGTGCAGCTGACCGGATGACGATTGAACTCTAACGTAGCGGTGCGCCATATCGTTTGGGCCTACAGAAGTTGCCCTTTTAAAAAATAAGTTGAAGCGGTCAGTTGGTTGGTATGATTGTAAACCCTTGCTTTTGTCGGCGCTATGGCTAACGGCCAAACTACGCTGTTTGACGGAGGTGTCTTGGTTACCTTGGTTACCTAGTGCACTGAGATGTGCAGTGTACCGAGAGGTACCCATACCGTGTGCCGAGAGGTACCCAAATGGCACCTTACCCACGCTTCGCAAAGGCCACAAAGACCAAAAGGATCTCAAGAATTTAGCTATGAACACACTTTACGAAACCATGTACATCCTCCGCCCTGATCTGGGTGATGAGGCTGTAGATCAGGCCATTAGCCGCTACCAAGATATGCTCACAGAGAGTGGCGCGGCGGATTTGGAAACGCAGCACCGGGGCAAGCGTCGCCTCGCCTACGAAATTAACCGTCACCGCGAAGGCATTTATATTCAGATGAACTACGAGGCACCAGGGACTGCGATCGCACCCATGGAGAGAGCCATGCGCCTCAGCGAAGACGTTATTCGCTACCTCACCATTCGCTTTGAAGAGCCTTCCGAAGAAAGCGAGAGCGAAGCTGAGGAACCAGCAGCAACCGCAGCACCCTTAGGTTCCTAACTAACAGACACTTTAATATCGAGATTAGCTGGTAAAGTCAACATTTTTTGATATTTGAGCTTTGCCGTTATTTTCTCTCTACATCGCTAGCCGTGCGGGATTTAGCCCGCGATGCGGCTAGCGATGTTTGCTTTAATACAGGGCGTCTCAGTTGTCGCTGGGTTTTCGGTGAGTTTGCGGGAATGCTATACATGCGCAATAAGTAAAAATATCTTGATACGTCATGAGACCTATCAAGTAGGTCAACTGCCCCGACTAACTTTTATTGCTCTTTTTTTGAGCTTACGTATTGCCCCTATTATCGTCGCCATCTAAAGGAAATTTTACCCGTGGCCATATCAGCTAGCCCGCTTGGGACATCTAGTCAGGCAGAAATTGCCAGACTCAAAGAAGAATTGGAAATGAGGGATCAGCTAGTACAGCAGCTCTCTCAAGAGCTATTTCGTTTGGTGAAAGGCAATCAAGACTTTTTGCCAACGCCAGAAGTCTCTGAGCAGCACCAGCAAGAAGTGCGATCGCTCAGAGCGCAAATGCAGCAGCTAGAGGAGCAGGTCACCTTTTATCAAAACCAGCTCGAGGCGCGCGACGAAGAAAGCCAACAGCTCCGCCAAACCAGCCAAGAGCTCACCGATCGCACTCGAATGCTTGAGCAGGTGGTGCAGGAGCTACCGAGAATCTACAAGGAAAAGTTTGCTGAGCGCATGGACGCGGTGAAAGACCGTGTAGCCCGCATTCAGCAAGAAAACCGTGAGCTACAGGCTGAGTTGCAAAGCACTAGCTATCGACTCGCCGTTCGCAGCCGCCAAGGCAGTAGTGGCAGTACACACTTAGACTTGCCTACGTTCCCTAGTGAAATGCTCGGAAGCAACTCCATGGCCAGCTTTGCAAAAACTGCTGCTGGTTAATAAAATCAGCAACCCATAGCAATCTGCACTAAGCTTGTTGCACCTAGTAGAGCTACAACCCTCGCTCTATAAAGCTTAGTGCTCAGCAAGCTGCTCAATACATTAAGCAGCTTGCTATATGTAAAGCGCAGACAAAAAACGTATCGGTGGGAACAATCAATGTTGAAGCCTAACTCAACATTGGTTAGCGTAAGGGTTGGCTAGCATCCGACTTCTGAGACCAGTGCCAATACACGATAATCACCGAGCGTTTTCATGGATGAGCTGATTCCGTTGGATTTGGTACAAGACCTTGCCCGCGAGTATGGCTATTGGGCCGTCTTTTTTGGCATCTTGATTGAGAATATGGGAATTCCCATTCCTGGTGAAACCATGACGCTGGTGGGCGGCTTTTTGGCGGGGAGCCATGAGCTGAACGTTTGGAAAGTGCTGGCTGCGGCCACAGTAGGCGCAATTGTCGGTGACAGCGGCGGCTATCTGGTGGGGTATTACGGCGGGTGGCCGCTGATTTTGCAGGTAGGCGGATGGCTGAATGTCTCCGAAGAAAAGCTGGCAAGGTTGCGCGATCGCTTTAGCGAGAATGCAGACAAGGCCGTCATCTTCGGTCGATTTGTCGCGCTGCTGAGAATTTTCGCAGGGCCTTTGGCAGGCATCACCCGTATGCCCTACCCCAAGTTTTTGCTGTGCAATGCCATTGGCGCAGCTAGCTGGGCCTCTGTGATGGTCAGCCTTACTTACTTTTTGGGTCGGATTGTGCCTTTGTCCCTACTGCTCAAGTGGGTCAGTCAGTTTACAGGCATCGCCCTGGCCATCGTGATTGGCTGGATAGTCACGGTGTGGTGGATAGAGTCTCGTCAAAAACGTGCAGAGCAGCAAACAGGTCATTAGGCCTAAGTCGACGCATTTAGACGTTAAAACCAACGCATTACGGCTTGACCACGTACTCAGACTCAACGGGCTCAACTACGTTTTCTCTGACCAGCGCCTGGTAGATCATGGCAGAGAGTTCTGCGCGTGTGGTGGGCTCAGTGGGGTTAAGTTCGGCGATGTTTGGATAGTTGACCACAAAGCTACCGGCCGTCGCTGCTGCCATTTTTTCGTTGGCCCATTGAGGGATTGCATTGGCATCTGTATAGCGATCAATAGAGGCCTGAACGTTTGTAGGCGTCTCGACGTTTAGCCCAGTGACCAATGTGGTCAGTGCCTGAGCACGGGTAACGGGCGCATTGGGGTCAAAGGTATCGTCCGGAAAGCCGGTCATAAAGCCGCCCTGCACCACTTCACTAATAGAGTCTTTGGCCCAGTTATCATCAGGCACATCAGAAAAGGGAAAATCTTCAGCCTCTACCGTAAGGTCAAACGTTCGCGAAACGACATTGGCAATTTGAGCGCGGGTCACCGGATCGTCAGGCTTAAAGGAGCCGTCTTCGTAGCCAGAAATCAGGCCTCGGCTGCTAAGCGCATCAATGTAAGGCTTGGCCCAGTAGTCATCGCTCACATCGGCAAAGGCAATCGCTTCGCTCGCCGGGTCTGCGCTCGCAGCTTCAGAAGGTACTGCAGAGCCAGGCGCCGTCTCGCCAGTATCGGATGAGACCGCATCTTCGGTGGCTTCAGCGGCTTCAGCGTCTGTGGGGGTTTCAGAAAGCGCACCCTCAGAGGTGGCAGCGGCACCTGTCACGCCTGCGATCGCACCCACTACGCCATCTTGTATATCTTCTGCAATCGGGGTGCCTGCCGCTATGCGATCGCGTCTAGCTTGCGCCTGCTCGGCCAATTGCTGACGCGCCGAACGCGCAGAGACCTCTGCCGTTGCCGGTGCATCTTCAGTGTCCACAGTGGCCGAATCTACAGTGGCCGAATCTACAGAGGCCGAATTTGCCTGAGCAGAAGCCGTGTAGTCAGCCGAGGTGCCCCCTTCCGCTGTGGTAAATATTTCTGCCTCTGATTCGCCCTCGGTGCTTGTGATAGCTGGACCAGGTGGCGTAGTTGCCCCGTCCAAAAAGTTCATTTGACCACGCGTCAGGCCCCATACCAGCACACCCCCCAAAGACAAAAACGCAACAAAAAGCGCCACCATTTCATCAAACGAAAGCGGCTTAGTAGCACCCGTTGCAGGCGGTGTAGACGGGCGAGGATCGCGGCGAGGATCGTTTGGGGGGCCAGAAGGGGATTGGGTCACGATGAAGATGGCTGCGTTTTATCAGCTGCTGAAAAAATCTGGTAGATAGCGCATAGCGGCAGGCCGCACACTTCAGGCACGATACAACAGTGGCATCGGATATCGCAATCGATCCCTTTAGCCTATTGCCTGTGATAGCTCCCAAAAGTGGAGCATCTTAGGAAAAGATTAGCTGCACGCTCAAACTTACTTCATCAATGTTTACCTCATAAGTCGCCTTGCGGCCTCAATCTCAGGCAGCATTAAAGCTGTCAAAGTCCTAAACGATCAGTTTTCTTTTTATTTGCTTCGAGCCTGCCACAAATGCCACCATGCTCCATGAGCAAATTCTAAAAAGCCAGCTCGCCCCCAAATAAGGTTAAAAGGTCAAAACGAACAAACACACCATGCTGATCAGCAATCGATATCAGGTACTGGAAATCTTGGGCGAAGGCGGCTTTGGCAAAGCCTATCTGGCAGAAGACACCCACATGCCCTCCAAACGACAGTGCGTCGTCAAAGAGCTAAAGCCTATCAACTCTAGTCCTGCAATCTATCAGCTCATACAAGAACGGTTTCAACGCGAAGCCGCCATCCTCGAAAAACTCGGTGCCAAGCATCCACAAATCCCCTGTCTATACGCCTATTTCTCTGAAGGAGGAAAGTTCTATCTCGTACAGGAATGGATCAATGGTAAAACGCTAAAAGCCCTCTCAGCGCAGCACTCTCCCGCCTCAGAAGCCACCGTGCGGGCACTGCTAACCTCGCTACTGCCCGTGCTGCACTTCATTCACACCCAGGGCATTATTCATCGAGATATCAAGCCCGAAAACATTATTCTGCGTACAGATACTTGGCAGCCCGTCCTAATTGACTTTGGAGCCGTTCGAGAAGTCATGGGGACGGTCGTAGACGGCATTACGCCCATTAGCTCTGTCGTCATTGGCACCCCCGGATACATGTCACTAGAGCAAGCCGCTGGCAGACCTGTGCCTTCGAGCGATCTCTACAGTTTGGCACTCACCATCATCTTTTTACTCACGGGCAAATCGCCCCAGAGCATACCGCTAACGCAGGAAACAAGAGAATTTGAATGGCAGCCAGCAACCGGCGAAGTCAGCACAGAACTAACCAAAATACTCACTCGCGCCGTCAAGTCTTATCCCAAAGATCGCTATGACAGCGCCCTTGAAATGCTGAGCGACCTCTCTCCAGAGATAGCCCCTAACACAGCAACCCAGACCACAGCAACCCAGACCACGGCGACCCAGACAGCTGATACCTCCCAACAGTCCGCATACACCGCAACACAAGCTTCACCAACAGCCTCACCAACAGCAAAGCGTGATGAAACAGTCACGACGGCGCCCCCCTACCAAAGCACTCAGACGATTCACGCGCAATCAGAAGCCAAAGCAGAAAAATCTCGCGTTGTTCTAGCTGCTGAGTTTGCCTTCTTCGGCATTATCGTTTGCCTGCTGATCTTCAGCCTATTTGCTTTAACCGGAACCTAGAGATACCGACGCCGACACTGACACCGACAACTACGCGTCAGATTCATTGCGCAGCAACTCCGATGGCTGAGCGCAGTCAAAGCCAACACCAACCAATCCCAACACCAAATAATCGAAAACGCCAAATAATCAAAAACGCCAAAACACAGCAAGGTAGCCCATGCTAATCAAAAATCAATACCAAGTTCTCAAAACCCTGGGCGAAGGCGGCTTTGGCACAGCCTATCTGGCAAAAGACACCCACATGCCCTCCGAACGGCAGTGCGTTGTTAAAGAGCTCAAGCCCATTAGTGATAATCAGGACGTTTACACCCTGATCCAAGAGCGCTTTCAGCGAGAAGCCGCCATCTTAGAACAGCTAGGCGAAAACCATCCGCAAATCCCTCGGCTGTACAGCTACTTCAGCGAAGACCAAAAGTTTTACCTCGTGCAGGAATGGATCGAGGGCACCACGCTAGAAATGCTAGCCAGCCAGCCTAAGGCACCAAACGAATCAATGGTGCGCAGCCTGCTCACGTCGTTACTGCATGTACTCGACTATGTCCATAGCAAAGGCATCATCCATCGAGACATTAAGCCCGAGAACATCATTTTGCGCCAGGGTACTGGCGAGCCGGTGCTGATAGACTTTGGCGCGGTGAGAGAAACCATGGGCACCGTCACCGCAGGAGGCAAGACCATGGCACCGGCCAGCTCCATCGTGATTGGCACACCCGGATACATGTCTTCGGAGCAGGCAACCGGGCGGCCAGTACCCGCAAGCGATTTATACAGTTTGGCCTTAACGGCGGTGTATTTGCTCACAGGGCAAACGCCACAAGCGATGCAGGCCCATCCACAGACTGGAGAACTCTTGTGGCAAGATGCCGCTGATGCGGTAAGTCCTGAGCTGATGGCTGTGTTAACCAAAGCAGTGGCTTATCATCCGCGCGATCGCTACAGCAGCGCCAAAGAAATGCTCACGGCCCTTGTGGATCTCCCTTCAGAAGATGCCCAGCCTGCTATGGCCCAAGCTGACACAGTTATCAATACGAGTCCTGTGATGCAGACCGCTGAAACATCGCAGAATGCTCGTAGTGCCGATGCGTATACCCCAGAGAGAAATACACAGGTAGCTGCGCCAAGCACGTCAGAAACGCCAGAAACTGCGGGCAATAGCCGTCCGATAGTGATTGTGTTGAGTGCGATCGCACTAGCAGCTATCTCCCTAGGCAGCCTGTGGGGCGTCCGCCAGTTCTCCACAGAAAAAATTGGCGCTAAAACCGACCCTGCCACTCAATCGACTGTTCAAACAGAGACGTCCGACCCAACAACGGCTACGCTCCCAGAAACGACAGACACAACTGAGACCGAGCCAGAAGAAGAACAGTCAAACGTTGGCGAACCAGACACTGACGAACCAGATACTGAGACAAACGAGCCAACGCCTGCGCCAGTTCCTATCATCCGCGACTCCGTCGTCGATGGTGACAAATGCTTTGACCTTTTTGCCTACGATCCTGATGACACTATGGTCAACCTGCGCGATGCCCCCGATGGAGAGCGCCTTGCCCAGCTGCCAAACCTAACACGAGTAGGGGCTAACGGTCCTGCCTCCGTTGAACCTGGCTGGAACGAAGTCATCACCAACACCAACGCAACCAACGGCTACATCTGGGGAGATCTGCTTTACCGAGTGGTCTACCAAGTGCAAGATCCCACCGATTCGACAGTCAATTTTAGAGAAACGCCCAATGGCGACATTCTGGCAGAAGTCGCCAACGATACCGAAGTTCGATTTGGGGGACTAAACGGCGATTGGACGCGGGTTGAGCTGGCCAACGGACAAGTGGGCTTCATGTCCACCAGTCTCCTCGCGCCGCCAGATTGCTTTTAGGCCGCAGACGCAAATCGAATCTTGAGATAGTCGTCTTCCATCTTGGCACCCGCTGGATCGAGCGCGGCCAACGCTTGGGGCAGCACCAGGTTTCGGCGATGATTACCAATGCGAATATTCAGCTCGTCTGCTGTCTTGCTCAGCTCCACCTGATTTTTAGGAATACCCGGCAAATACACTTCCAGGCTGTAGTTCTGGTCCTCTTGTACAACTCGCAGCGTCGTCTCTTCGTAGTAAACCTGAGCGGGATCCTCCTCACCATAGAGCGTTTCCTTCAGTCGGTTTAACGCTTCCATGCCGCACATTTCTTCTGAGTACAGCGGGACTTCTTTTACAGGTAAGGGGTGAAAGTTTTCGTGAATCTGCTTTTTGTACACAGACTGCTGATCTTTCCAGCGCTGAAAAAACGGATCGCTTACGCTCTCAGGGATAATTCGATTGGCTACGACCATGTCTGTACCCACGTTGTACAGGCTGAGGTAGGCATGGGCTCGCAAAGACTCTTTGATCACCATCTTTTCAGGATTCGTCACCAGCCGTACAGACGTAATCGTCGGGTCAGCCAAAATTTTCTCTAACGCTTCTAGCTGCTCATAAAACTCGTAGGGGGCGTCCATGACTTCCTTCGTCGGCAACGAAAAGCCAGCTACCGGGCGAAACAAAGGCTCGACAAGAGGACGCAGCGCAGTCGAAACGGCCTGAAAAGGCTTATAGAGCTTACGCATGTACCAGCCAGCCACCTCAGGCAGGCTCAACAGTCGCAGCGCGGTGCCTGTCGGAGCAGAGTCAATAATCAGCACGTCGTATTCTTTTTCGTCATAGTGGCGCTTCATGCGCACTAGACTGAAGATCTCATCCATCCCCGGCAAAATGGCTAGCTCTTCGGCCTCAATGCCCTCTAGGCCACGGGCTTGTAGAACTTGAGTGATGTAGCGCTTGACGGCTCCCCAGTTGCCCTCTAGCTCTCGCAGGGCATCTAGCTCAGCGCCGTATAGGTTGTCTTGAATCTCTTTGGGGTCGTGGCTTAGCTCAGTATCAAAGCTATCGGCCAGAGAGTGGGCCGGGTCGGTACTTAGCACCAGCGTCTTATAGCCCAGCTCAGAACATCGCAGACCCGTTGCGGCAGCGACAGAGGTTTTACCCACTCCGCCTTTTCCAGTCATCAAAAGAACACGCATAGTAAAGGTCCGCGATAAAAAAGTTAACGTTCCTTTACTTTAGCGACTTTTGTAGAGTCATGGCATTTTTTATTGATGGGCTTTATCGATGGGCTTTATTAGTGGGCACTGATGGTTAGGAACAAATATCACGATTTAAATCGTTGTTAGGGCTCGTTTCTAAATAGTCAGCTAGCCAGCTACAGCTAGTTTCAATCAGGCCTGCCTTGTCTAGCACCTGCTCCGTATCCCAAAGCAACACCTTTCGCCCTTCTCCAGCAGCAATCACAGTGCGGTTTTCTTCTGCAAAGCGCGCCTCCCACAGGGCTTCGCCACCTCGCATCAGCGTTGAAATTAGTGTCCCGTCCTCTACCTGCCATACCTTTACCTGACCATCGCCCCCAGCTGTCACCACCTGCTGACTGTCCGAGCTAAAGCGTACCGAACGAACCTCTGCTTCATGACCTTCTAAAGCTGCAATCTCCGAGCCGTCTTCAACCCTCCAAATTCTGACCTTGCTGTCAAATCCAGCCGCAGCCACCATTCGACCATCTGGACTAAAGTTGGCATCAATAAATCCAACTTGTTCAGGACTATTAAAAATTCTCAGTAAGCGCCCCTCCATATCCCACAGCTTCACCGACTGATCAAGCCCTGCAGAGAGCACAAACTGCCCATCTGCACTCACTGCCACTGCGCGAACTTCTGCTCGGTGGCCCGAAAATACCTGCTTTAACTGGCCTTGCCTGTCCCATAAGTGCACCTTGCCATCTGCACCACCTGTCACAATCGTCTGACCATCTGGGCTGAATACCACATCCCATACCGGCTTGCGATGTCCGCTCAAAATAGCCAGCTGCTCACCAGAAATATTCCACAGGCGTGCAACCCCATCCCATCCCCCAGTCACTACAGATTGACCATCGGGAGCAAAGGTCGCGCTGAGTACACCGCTTGGATGGCGGAAGGTTCCAACCTGCCTGCCCGTTGATCGACGCCAAATGTATAGATTGCCATCATCGCTAGCCCCAGCAATAAACAAGCTATCCGGACTCATATCAACGCCAATAATGCCTTCTGACGCACCAATAAATTGTGTCTGTAGCGGATTCGTCAAGTTCCATAGCCGCACAGTTTTATCAAAACTAGCGCTAGCTAGCGACTCGCTGTCTGGACCAAAAGTGACCGCGTTAACTCGGCTCTGATGTCCCACCAGCGTCGCCAGTGCATCGCCTTTGTTAGTCCATAGGCGCAGAGTTTTATCTCGACTGGCCGAAGCAATCTGCTTGCCATCTGGACTAAAGGCAACAGATAGCACGTCTGCCTCATGGCCAGTGAGGGTTTTGTAAGGTTGCTCTGCGGCTAAGTTCCAAAGCTTAATGGTGGCATCGTCACTGCTAGAGGCAAAGCTTTGACCGCTCAGAGCAAAGCTAATGTCCGTTACCGCAGCACTGTGCCCTTCAAAGGTCTTCACTAGCGCCTGCTTTTCTAGATCCCAGACCTTGATGGTCTGATCTTCACCTGCCGACAGCAGCGTTTTACCATCGGGACTAAACGCGACGGCCAATACACCCAGACGATGACCATCAAAGGTTTTGAGCAGCGTGCCATTTTTGTGCCACAGCTTGACGGTGCGATCGCTGCTAGCAGAAGCCAACGTTTGGCCATCCGGTGCGATCGCAATATCATTGACGGCATCCGTATGGCCGGGCAGCGTCTTCACCAGCTGCCCATCCATCGTCCACAGTTTAATATAGCGATCGTCACTGGCCGAGGCGATCCACTTGTCATACGGGAAAAACGCAACCGCTTGAACACGGGCTTTGTGCCCTGACATTGTTGCCAGCTGCTCGCCCGTCGCCGACCACAAACGCACCTTATAGTCGGCGCTAGCTGTCGCCAGATAGTCACCTGAGCGATGGATATCCACATCCCAAAAGTTGCTGTCCGCTAGCATCAGACGATTGCGCTCTACCACGCTGACCGCTGCGGTGCGCAAAATACCCGTTAGCCGCTGCTCTAGCACTGAGTCGTCATTAGACTGCCAGTTTTGATCAAAAACTCGCTTGGCCTTGACGGACTGCAGCAACGCATCTAAGCGCTGGTCAGAAGAATAAAGCGCTTCTGCCGATGTGATCATAGCTTTGAGCTGGGATTGCTGCGCCCGCTGGGATTGCCACCAAGCAACCCCACTCAGCACCACCACAAACGCCAGCGCACTACTCAAAGAACCAATCCAAACCCGCTGACGCCGACGA
>JBCBKQ010000067.1:0-24121 GCA_038521595.1 Cyanobacteria bacterium J06627_28
CAACTAAATTCCCGAAATTTAGTTGCCATATGGTTTATGTTTCCTCCGCGCTCCTTAACCTACTGATAACATTCGAGCCAGGAAGAACGCCCATGTGGTAGCGATCCCTCCCAGGAGGTAGTGAGCTACGCCCACTGCCCGACCTTGTGTAATGCTCAGTGCGCGAGGCTGAATAGCCGGAGCTACTTTCAGCTTGTTATGAGCCCAAACAATAGACTCAATCAGCTCCTGCCAGTAGCCGCGACCACTAAAGAGGAACATCAGGCTGAAGGCCCAGATGAAGTGGGCACCCAAGAACATCAAACCGTAAGCCGACAGCGCCGAACCATAGGTGTTGATGACCTGAGAAGCTTGCGCCCACAGGAAGTCGCGCAGCCAGCCATTAATGGTGGTTGCACTTGCCGCAAAGTTGCCGCCAGTGATATGAGAAACCGTACCGTTGTCCGATACCGTGCCCCAGACATCCGACTGCATCTTCCAGCTGAAGTGGAAAATCACAATCGAGATGGAGTTGTACATCCAGAACAGGCCTAGGAAGACATGATCCCAAGCGGATACTTGGCAGGTGCCGCCACGACCGGGGCCGTCGCAAGGGAAGCGGAAGCCCAGCTCACTCTTGTCAGGAACAAGGCGAGAGTTACGAGCGTACAGCACACCCTTAAGCAGGATGAGTACGGTCACGTGAATCGTGAACGCGTGAATGTGGTGAACCATGAAGTCTGCGGTGCCCAATGTAATAGGCATCATTGCTACCTTGCCGCCGACGGCAACGACGTCACCGCCGAATGCGTAGCTAGCAGGGGCCAAGGCTTGAGGCGCAGTGCCACCAACAGACGTTGCTGCTGTGTGCAATCCTTGAATCCACTGGGCAAAGATGGGCTGCAGCTGAATCGCCGAGTCCGAGAACATGTCTTGGGGGCGGCCCAGTGCCTGCATGGTGTCGTTGTGAATATATAGACCAAAGCTATGGAAGCCGAGGAAAATACAAACCCAATTGAGGTGGGAAATGATAGCGTCGCGAACCCGTAGCACGCGGTCGAGCACGTTGTTGACATGCTTGGCTGGGTCGTAGTCGCGAATGAGTGCGATCGCACCGTGCGCACCTGCCCCCACTACCAAAAATCCACCAATCCACATGTGGTGAGTGAACAGCGATAGCTGCGTACCGTAGTCGGTTGCGATGTATGGGTATGGCGGCATTGCATACATATGCTGAGCCACAATAATTGTGACCGAGCCAGCCATTGCGAGGTTAAGCGCTAGCTGAGCATGCCAAGAGCTCACGAGGAACTCATACATACCGACATGACCTTCGCCGCCAAACAGCAACGGATCGCCTTTCTGACCATCCAAAATCTCTTTCAGACTGTGACCGATACCCCAGTTGGTACGGTACATATGACCAGCCACCAAGAACATCACGGCAATCGCCAAGTGATGGTGGGCCATGTCAGTCATCCAAAGACCACCTGTGGTAGGGTTCAATCCACCTTTAAAGGTGAGGAAGTCAGAATAAGCCGCCCAGTTGAGCGTAAAGAAAGGCTTGAGGCCTTGAGCAAAACTAGGATAAAGCTCAGCCATGAACGCCTTGTCAAACAAGAACTCATGGGGCAGCGGAATATCTCCAGGCGCGACGCCCGAGTCCAGCAGCTTATTAATAGGTGCGGCAACGTGAATCTGGTGGCCAGCCCAAGACAGGGAGCCCAATCCAAACAGAACGGCCAGGTGATGGTTTAGCATCGATTCCACATTTTGGAACCACTCCAATTTGGGAGCGGCTTTGTGATAGTGGAACCAACCTGCAAACAGCATCAAAGCAGCCATCACCAAACCGCCAATGGCAGTGGCATATAGCTGCGTTTCGTTAGTGATACCGGAAGCCCGCCACAGCTGGAAAAGACCAGAAGTGATTTGGATTCCGTGGAAGCCACCACCGACATCAGCATTCAAGATCTCTTGGCCAAATACAGGCCAAACAACTTGAGCACTGGGCTTAATGCCCGTCGGATTTGACATCCAAGCTTCGTAGTTGGAAAAGCGCGCGCCATGGAAGTACATGCCGCTGAGCCAAATGAACACTACGGCCAGGTGACCAAAGTGAGCACTAAAGATTTTGCGAGATACATCTTCGAGGTCACTGGTATGACTGTCGAAGTCGTGAGCGTCGGCGTGAAGGTTCCAAATCCAAGTGGTAGTTTTGGGTCCCCTAGCCAAAGTCCGATCAAAGTGACCTGGCTTAGCCCACTTCTCAAAAGAAGTAGGGGTAGGGTTTCTATCAACCACAACCTTGGCTTTGGTGGCCTCCCGCTCGCGCGGGGTAGTTGTCATGGAGACTCTCCTCTCTAGACAGAGAAAGAACTTACACCTTTCCTGACAATCCGCAGCCATGCGCCCAGTCAAAAAGATTTTCTAAAAAATCCTCAAAACCAAGCAGGGCATTGGGCTGGAGCACTCTGACGACAATGGCTAACCGACTGTCAACCAACTGCCAAAAGTACCCGACTTGAACACCTTGAAGCACACAAGCTAATCGTGCGCATCGCATTGTTGCAAAGTCACGTTAGAAACGTGAGCAACCAAATGCGTCAAAGGCTCAAATTCCAGGCACAGGACAAGGAATGTTCTCACGTATTATAGTCACTCTCCCGCCTGCGTATGACGAAGAGTTAACAATAGTTCAACCAGCGAAAATCCTCACCCCAAAAGGATTGCACGCGAGTGGGATACATATCGAAGTGGAGAGCTGCATCCCGTTTTAACAAAAAGAAATATTTCACCACAGCTATTGTTTTTGATGTCTTTTTTCTCGTTTTTGGGGACAAAGAATAGACGGATTCTGGTGTTGTTCATAGATAACACCATTGATCGAGAAAAGTTAAATGTTGGTTTAATAACTTTTGTTGCTGACTGTAGAGTTTTAGCCTGTCCGCTATGCAGTGACTGTAGCTGGGGATCGCGTCGTCGTCACCTGTCTCATATGATCATAAAAAGTGCGATCAAAAAAGCAAACCGTTCCTGGATTGATTTGGTTATGGGTACCTGGTGGGCCGCTTCTCGAGAAATAATCTCGCGAAAATTATCTGGTCAGACATATCGGACAGTGCTGGGGTCTTGCCGAGTTTGGGCGACTCAATTGTCAATGGCGGCAGTACGCGAAACAGTGCGCAAGACAACGCACAAAACAGTGCGCAAGGTTATTGCATTTGGGTTGATGTTCTGTCGCCGATTCACGGATTGTTCCGCGATCAGAGCGGTGGTGTGGCCAGTTATTTTGATTGCTGTATTTAATTTTTCGCTGTCAAGCTGCGCGGATCGTGGTTCGGGTGTTCGGTTGGTTGAGCTGCCCGATATCCCTAGTACTAGCGAGGTTAGGCGATTGAGCGGTTCCATTCAGGCGGTTGCGCCTCCATCGGTTTTATTGGATTTGGCTGAGCTGATGGCCGATATTCAGCCTCAAGTTGCGATCGCATCTCCTAGACCCAACCAAGTTATCAACGACACCCAGCTCGAACTCACCCTCCGACTCAAAGGTCTCTCCATATATAAAGACGAACAATACGGCCTTGGCCCTCACCTACAAGTTTTTATAGACGATCAGCCCGCCAAATCTATCTACGCCCTTGACGAGCCGATAACGTTAGAGGGCTTAATGCCAGGCAGTCATACCCTGCGCGTTTTAGCCGTGCGCCCTTGGGGCGAAAGCTTCAAAAACGAAGCCGCCTACGCCCAAACGACTTTTCATGTCTTTGCTCAAAACGATGCGAACACCCCAGACCCAAGCCTGCCGCTGCTAACTTACAGCGAACCCCAGGGGACCTACGGCGCAGGGCCTGTGCTGCTAGACTTTTATCTCAATAACGCCCCGCTACATCAGCTCGCCCAGGCAAATCCACAAGATGACATTGCTGACTGGCAAATTCGCTGCACGGTAAATGGCAAAAGCTTTGAGTTTGATCAGTGGCAGCCCACCTATCTCAGGGGGCTGACGCCTGGACGAAATTGGGTACAGCTCACCTTGATCGATGAGCACGGCCAAGCCATAGACAATATCTTCAACAGCGCCGTTCGCACATTCATATACGACCCAGATCAAAAGAGTTCGCTAGCTCAGCTTTTACGGGGAGAACTATCGCTGCCTCAGGTCGGCCAGATCGCAGTTCCTGGCTACGAACCTCCTCCCGAGGTATCTAACCCGCCAATGCCTGAGGCAGTTGAAAATAAGCTGACTGAAGATGAGCTGACTGAAGATGAGCTGACTGAAGATGAGCTGACTGAAGATGAGCTGACTGAAGATGAGCTGACTGAAGATGAGCTAACTGAAGATGCACCAGAGCCTGCTGATTTCTCCGAGGCAAAAGAGGACTTGCGAGAAGGTGCGAAGCCCGGCGATGCCAGTGCTGATGCTACTTTTGAGGTTGAAGACTTTTCTGATTCGGTTGACGTGATCGAGCGTCCTGCAATAGAAGAAACAACCGACTTCCCCTCATCAGCTGCGTCGTCTGCCCCAGAGCCAGCGGCGGCGGCACCGAGCGATGAAGTAAGGGCCTCGGATTTGGATGATTCTGATTTGGATGATTCTAAGCCGTCTCAAAAAGAAGTCGCGCCCAGCGCTATCGAAGAAGGGCCTTCTTCTCAGATAGAAGTGGATGAAACAGATTTACTTGAGACAGATTCGCTTGAGACAGATTTGCTTGAGACAGATTCGCCAGGGACAGATTCGCCAAGAACAGATTCGCCAAAAACAGTACTTGACGAGGCGGATGTCACCGAGCAAGAGCAGATCATTGAGCGGCTAGATGACGTGACTGATGAGCTGCTGCCACCCAATATGAATGATGCGGCGTCTGAGTTAGCGGGTCCTAAAGTCAATGGGTCGTCTTCCCCAGCGACTCCTGAGCTTGATATGTCTGACAGTGAGCCGTTGGGAGCCTTTGCACAACTCAAGAAACAGCTCAAGAAACAGCTCAGTGGCTACTGGCAGACACTGCAGCCGGAGAAAGCTGAGTCACGTTCTCCCGAGTTGCCTTCTGTTCTAGAAGAATCGCCAGCCGCACTAGAAAACACCCCAGCTGATATCGAATATTCTTTGCCCAGGGCTGAAGATGCTGAAGAGGCTGAAGAATTAGGGATAGAACCGCAGATAAATTTTCCGGATTTCGAAAAAGGCGCAGATTTACCTAGAGAAGAAGATGCGATCGCGCCATTAGCCCCTTCTGAAACCATCTCTATTCCTGCGTCTAAACCACAAAATATGCCTGAGCTCTTAGCAGCTCCGAGTGGGATTACAGAAACTGTGATCGTGTCAAAACGCCCGTCTGACGAGACTTCTGACGTAGCAAGCGATCTTGATTAAGCGAATCTTCACGCTTTCTGCACAGACAGACCTGCCAAAAAAAAGTGCGCTTCATAGCTGACGCTGTTTTTTGGGAAAAATATAAGTGAAGTATGTATCATTTCTTGGCAGTAGAACCTTCCTACCGCCCTTAAGTGTCAATAAACTTCAGTTATCTCGTTTCGGGTTCTCATGTTTAAAGCAGCCGTAGGACATGGCATTGACCCAGATTCATATGGCGCGGTCACAGAAGCATTGGCCCAGTGTCAGCAGTCACTAGGTGAAGATATTCCCCAGGCCGGTATTGTCATTGCCGCCATTGATTTTGAACATGTCAAAATCCTGGAGCATATTCGTAGCGTCTACCCCGACATTGTCTTAGTAGGCGGTACTAGCGTTGGTGAGATGTCTTCGACACTTGCTTTTCAGCAGGATTCGCTAACGATAATGCTCTTTTGCTCCGATGAAGTGACCTTTAGTGCAGGCGTTGGTAGGCAGGCAGATAAAGACGAACTCTCTGCGGCACGCAGCGCCATTGATAGCGCTCTAGATGGGCAAGCGCCTAACGATATCAAGCTGTGCTACGCCCTTGGCGAAGGGCTAGGCGTAGATGGTGTTGCCCTGGTGCAGGGGTTGAGAGATGCGACCCATCAGTCTGTGCCCATAATCGGCGGTCTGACCGCAGATGACTATCGGTTTGAGAGTACCTATCAGTTTTTTGGCACAGAAGTGCTGCAAAATGCCGTTGTTGTCTTGACCTTCTTTGGCAACCTAAAAGTGTCATACGGTGTAGCGACGGGACAGCAGCCGACAGGACACAAAGCCACCGTGACCAGATCCGAGAGCTACACGCTGTATGAAATCGATGGGCAGCCTGCCAAATCTTTCTATGCACCTTACTTTGGCGATCAGGAAGTGAAAAGTGCGGCCAGCAGTGCCTGGATTGGTGCGATCGCAGTTTATGAACCTGGCGCAGAAGACTTTTATCTGCGGGCTCCCAATGGTGAAACAGGTAGCGACGGCAGCATCAACTACTTTGGCCACGTGCCCGAAAGCGCGACGATCCAAGTCACAGAGATGAACCGTGAAAGCCTGCTGCAATCTGCCCAAGAAGCCTTTGACAAAGCAAAAGCAGCCTACCCCGGGACGTTACCCAGCGCCGCCTTGATGGTCTCCTGTGCATCGCGGATGAAGAACTTAGGCACCCAGGTGAAAAAGGAGTATCAGCTAGCCGAAGAACTCGTCGGGAAAGGGCTACCTAACATGGGATTTTATGCCTACGGCGAAATCAGTCCCTTTACCGACCAAACAACGTCTCATTTTCACAATGAAACCTTTACTGCCCTCTTGCTAGGAACTCAATAAGTGAGCACCCTCTCTACTACTGGTACACCTAATCTTGAACAGTCGAGGACAGCGCCGGATACTCCGGTGGCAAATGCCATGGAATCAGATACTCATGCCCCGATTATTGAGGTTACAGATGCAGTAGCTCCCAATCCATCACCGACTGAAACAAACAATGGAGTAGCGTCAACTACTGTGACACCAGAAGTCGCGGCCCTGCTGCGGTTAAATCGCATTTTGCGCAAACAGCTCTACCGCTCAGAGCGAACCCGCGCTGAAATGGAAGCCGACAATCAGCACCGTGAGCATGTTTTCAAAAAAGCGCTGCGAGAAACAGAAGCCTACAGTGCGAAGCTGGCTGCTGCCAAAGTCGAACTCACTCAGCTCAATCAACAGCTAGAAGACCGGGTTGAAATTGGCAGCGCGGCGTTGACCAAAGCGACCGATCACCTGCAGCAGGCGCAGGTGCAAATGGCCAATAGTGAAAAGCTCTCTATGCTTGGAGAGCTGGTTGCCGGTGTCGCTCACGAAATCAACAATCCGGTGGGCTGCATCACTAGCAATATGGGCTTTGTTGAAGAATATGGGCAGCAGATGCTAGCGCATATTTCTTTCCAGCAGGCCTTGATAGAATCCATAAAAGCGCAGATTGATCCCCGTGAGCTGGAAGCTATTTATAAGCACGCAGACGATATTGAGCTGGACTATCTCACAGAAGACTTTCCCAAGCTAGTCGAATCGGTGTCAACGAGCGGAGAGCGCATTAAGGCAATCAGTCAGTCTTTGCGCACATTCGCACGGGCAGATACGACGCAAATGCAGCCCTATGACCTGCATGAAGGCATAGAAGGCACGCTCCTAATTTTGAGACATCGACTAAAGGCGGACGGCGAGCGCCCTGCCATCGTAGTCAACAAAAAATATGGTGATTTTGACAAGATTAACTGCTACCCAGGACAGGTAAACCAGGTCTTTATGAACATCCTGGCGAATGCGATTGACGCCATGGAGGAAGGTGAAAAGCCTTCTGGGCCACCCGAAATTAGCATTGAGACTCGCCTAGTCAACGAACAGGTCATTGTTACGATTTCGGATAATGCAGGAGGCATGCCAGAGGCGGTAAAGGAGCGAATTTTTGAAAGCCAATTTACAACGAAGGCGGCTGGTAAAGGAACGGGCCTTGGGCTCTCGATTGCTCACCACATTGTGACCGAAGGCCACCAAGGCAACATTGAGTGTCTGACGCAGCTAGGGGTAGGCACAACGTTTCGGGTGAGCCTACCTATTGACTGACTGGCTTAATAGCAAACTGGCATAAATGGCGACTCAGGCAATACTGGCCCAAGGTAATACTGACCCAAGATAATTCTGGCCCAAGATAATACTAGATCACACGGAACTCAGTAACGACTTTAACCACAGAGGGCTGAGGCGTTTCTTATGGTGACCTAAGATATGGTGACCTGAGAGATTAACTCGGGAAATATAAACTTAGTTATGTCAGTACTAAGCATTGAGTGAAACGATAGCCGATAACATCATTCTCATTGTTGATGACAATCCCAATAATCTGTCTGTCTTGGCAGAGACTTTGCGATATGCCAATCATGAAGTGCGCATTGCAATGGATGGTGAAAGTGCCTTAAAGCAGGTCATGCTCAATCAGCCTGCGCTCATTTTGCTAGATGTGATGATGCCGGGCATTGATGGGTTTGAAACCTGTCGGCGACTGAAGGCAGAAGCTCAGTTTTCAGATATTCCGATCATTTTTATGACGGCGCTGACGAATGAGGATGCCAAGGTTCAAGGGCTGAGTCTGGGCGCGGTAGACTACATCAGCAAGCCGTTTCAAGATGTCGAAGTGCTTGCACGGGTCAAAATTCATTTGCAGCGCAGTGAGCTGATTCGTTCGCTGCAGGTGCGCAATCAGCAGCTGGCCGAAGAAATTGATAAGCGCCATACGTCTGAAGAACTCAATCGTAAGCTAGAGAGCTGTATTGAGGTAAGTACGGCGGTGCTGAGTGAGGCTTCTGAGCACTACCACCACACGCAGCGGCAGCTGGTAAAAAGTGAAAAGCTCTCTAGCCTAGGCGAGCTAGTCGCAGGGGTCGCCCATGAAATTAATAATCCAATTGGCTGTATTACAAACAATGTAGAGTTTGTTGCTGAGCATGGGGAAAACCTGCTAGCGCATATCGCTGAGTATGAATCAATGCTGAATGCCAATATAGATAAGCTAGATGCGGCTGATGTGGAGCGGCTAAAACAGCATGCTGCCAAAATTGAGCTGGACTACATAGCAGAAGACTTTCCGGCATTGATCGAGTCGATGGTGACAAGCGGCGATCGCATTCAAGCCATCAGTCAATCTTTGCGAACCTTTGCCCGCGCGGATACGACGAAAAAACAACCCTATTGTCTACATGAAGGCATTGACGGGACGCTGCTAATCTTGCGCCATCGGCTCAAATGCACCGACGATAGAGAAGATGTCGTTGTAATCAAAAACTATGGCGAGCTACCTAATATCAGCTGCTATCCGGGTCAGCTAAATCAGGTATTTATGAATATTTTGGCCAATGCGGTAGACGCGGTGGATGCCTGCTCCGGCTTATTTGCTAGGACAGCGCAAGCGCCGACAATCAGTATTTCTTCGACGGTAGAAGACGGCAGTGTCATCGTGACGATCTCAGATAATGCAGGCGGTATGCCAGAGAGCGTCAGGGTAAGGATTTTTGAGAGTCAGTTCACGACGAAAACGGCCGGAAAGGGCACCGGGCTTGGTCTCTCGATTGCTCATCAGATTGTGACGTTGAACCATCAAGGTCAAATTAGCTGCCTGTCAGAGCAGGGTGTGGGCACAACGTTTCGCATTGCGTTACCGATTGTCTAAGGCGGTTAGACTTGCTCTAGAGGTCGCATGACTCGGGCTTTAGATCTCTGTCCATCAGTGCTTCCAATGCTTCGGGTGGGGTGATACGACCGCATAGCAACCGATCTACCTGGCGCGAAATGGGCACTGGAATGCCTTCTCGATTGGCGATATTGATCAGAACATGGGCTGTATTGACACCTTCGGCCGTACTGCCCAGCTCTTCTAAAATTTGGTCGAGAGATTTGCCCTGGGCAAGGCCATAGCCGACGCGATAGTTGCGGCTGAGGCTGCTGCTACAGGTGGCAAGCATATCCCCTAGACCGCTGAGTCCATAGAAGGTTTCGACTTCGGTGGCTCCCAGGTGTAGGCCAATCCGGATGACCTCTGGCAGAGCGCGGGTGATGAGGGCTGACTTTGCATTGGTGCCGAGGTTAAGACCATCGCAGACGCCAACGGCAATGGCCATGACGTTTTTGAGGGTGCCGCCTAGCTCTGCGCCGAGGGGATCGGTGCTGGTGTAGACGCGAAATTTGTCTGAGGAGAGCAGTTGCTGAGCCGTTTCAGCGGCAGCAGGATCGGTGCTGGCTAAGACGGTGGCAGCAGGCAGTCCGGCTTCAATTTCTTTGGAGAGGTTGGGGCCAGAGAGAACGGCGACGGGGTTGTTCGGAAAGGCGACGGTGAAAATTTGAGAGGGGGTCTGTGTGGTTTCTGGGTCTAGCCCTTTGGTGGCGGTGACGAGGATCGTCTCAGGCGCTATGGAGATGGCCTTTAGCTGCTGGGCTAGGCTGGCAACGCCTTTCATGGAAATAGCAGATAGGATAACGTCTGCGTTGGCGATCGCATCTTTGAGCGATCGCTCACCTCGGCGTGACCACATTTGTATGCTGTGACCGTTCACCTTGGCAAGCTGTGCCAATGCGCTGCCCCAAGCGCCTGTACCTAAAACAGTGAGGTTTATGGGCTTAGGGAGCGGTGTGGTGACAGATGGGTTGGGCTTTGAAGGTGTCGTTGTTGTTGCCGACATAATCGAGCCTGTTGAGGTTGTGTTGAGGGAAATACACAGCAAAACGCTTGCTGTGTGGACCTCTTTTAGCCTACCGCAAGCTGTGGTGCCGCTTCTTCTACCGAAGGGGTATTGACTGCACTGTTTGACGTTGTGTCGATATCGGGCTCGGTGCCAAGCGTGGATGCGATCGCATAGTCTGGAATGCAGTTGTCGGCCATGAGAGTTTTGTAGGCGGCGATTTCTTGCTGGCACTTTTCGGGGCTCCACTGGCAGTAGGTTTGCAGGGTTTGGGCGATCGCATCCAAAGCATCCAAACCATAGTTTGCCTGCAAAGACAGCATGGTGCGGCGACGGCAAATGTCACCAAAGTTGAAAGCCATTTCGTCGCGGACGGCAAAGACGATCTGCGCTTTGATATCGGGGAGGGCTGGCACGATGGGCTCTGCTAGCTCAGGCGATTCGTTTACGAGCTTTAGCAGGGCAAAAGTGCGGGCGCCATAGCGCTGGAAGAGGTGGCCGAGGGTATGCGCAGAGAGGATGTCGGCATACTGTGCGATCGCCTGAGCAATCCGGCCATCGGTGGGCAAAATTGCCCCGGGTAAAGGCTGCTGCCGTGTTGGGCAAGCAGGCGCCGGTTGTTTTCTGTGCGCATAGACCCAGTCCACCATCTCCTCGCCTACCCGGCGATGGGTCGTAAGCTTGCCGCCAATGAGCGACACCATATTAGTCACGCCGTCTTTGCTGTGGTCGTTCAGAATATGGTTACGAGAAACGGCTCCCGGCTTTTTGCTCTCGGTGTAAGGGAGTGGGCGCACGCCAGAGTAAGTGAATTTGACAGATTCTCGGGTGAGCTGGGCAGAGGGAAAGACCTTGTTGGTTTCGGTGAGCAGGTAATCGATCTCTTCGTTGTCTGCTTTGACCCGGTCTAAATCACCCTGGAATCTCAGATCGGTGGTGCCGATGAGGTATTGACCCAGGAACGGCAGAATGAAGAAGGGACGGTTGTCGGTAAGCGCTTCGACGTAAAAAGCTTCGCCGGGCGCACCAGGGAATTCATCAACGATGATGTGGCTGCCTTTAGTGCCGCCAATTTTACGTCCTTTGCCAATGGGCGCCGGTTGGCTATTTTGGGTGCCTTCATTGCAGACTTCATCGACCCAGGGGCCAGAGGTATTGATGATGACGGCGTTGTCGCCTATGGGCACGGTAAAGCTGGTGCCATTGAGCTGATCTTGGCAGGTGAGGGTTGTGATGCGATCGCCCGTTCTCTCTATCTCTGTTACCTTTACGTAGTTCAGCATGGACGCGCCTGCTGTCTGGGCTGAAAGTACATTTTCTAGGCATAGCCGCTCGGCATATTCTGCCTGGGCATCGTAGTATTGCCCAGCGCCCTGAACACCTTCGGGATTAACTTCGCGAAAGAGCTGCTTGAGCTTAGCTTTGGGCAACATCCGATGGTTCAGCAGGCTCTTGTCAAAGCTGAGGATGTCGTAGAGGATCATGCCCGCCCAAATTTCCCAGTAGCTGCGCGAGCCCTGGGCGTAGATAGGGATGGTGAGCTGCAACGGATGAACTAAGTGCGGCGCACTTTTGAGCAAAATTTCTCGCTCTGCCAGCGATTCACGAACGAGGTTAAATTCAAAGTATTCCAGATAGCGCAGGCCGCCGTGCACCAGCCGCGAAGACCAGCTAGTGGTCCCACTGCCAAAGTCGCCCTTTTCTACCAGCAGCGTTTTGAGCCCGCGCAGGGCCGCATCGCGTGCGGTCGCTGCTCCATTGATGCCACCGCCAATCACAATTACGTCATAAGCTGTGGACTCAATGGATGAAAAGTCGCGCATTTTCAAGAACCTCGGTTAGATATAGATAGCCATTTATGAGGCCATAGTATCTGACGACTCTGAGAAATGCCTGTGCCCAAAGTACATTCTTTAGAAAAGAACTTGAGAAAAGAGCTTGCCTAGAGAAGACAAACGCTTGCTTTTGATAACTGAAACCGTCGGCAGTCACGACAATAGTTACGACAATAGGCACGACACCTACGACAACAAAGAGGCACTGGTTTCTATGGCAGTGGCCTTAGCTTCGCGAAAAAGGTGATTGGCCCACTGCTGCACGTCGTAGCGGCAGATGGCTTTGTACATTTTTGTCATGCGCTCCTTTTGCTCTTCAGGTGACATCTCCAGGGCGGCATCAATGCATTCATCCATTCGCGTGGAGGAATACGGGTTGGTTAGCAGTGCGTCAGGTAGCTCTACGGCTGAGCCAGTGAACTCCGACAGGATCAACGCGCCATCTTCGCCGCCGTGGGCCGCGACGTATTCTTTTGCTACTAGGTTTAAGCCATCGCGTAGTGGGCAAATCCAGGCGATGTCGGCTGTTTTATACAGTGCCATCAGATCTTCTTGGGGCAGGGGCTCTGTGAAGAGCACGATGGGTGTCCAGCCGATGCTGGAAAATCTGCCGTTGATTTGGCCGACGAGCTGCTCAATGGTTTGCTGCGCTTCTACATAGACTCGCATCCCGGCATTGGCTTTGACTGCTGTCATTACGAGGTTGACTTTGCCCACCATTTTAGGCCGCCTGTCGAGTAGGCGCTCGAAGCACTGCAGCATTTCCTTTGCGCCTTTGACGTAGTCCACCCGTCCGGCAGAGACAATCAGCTTGTTATCACCGATTTGCTTACGAATGTCTTCGGCACGGGCCGTAATATCCGGGGTCATCACGGTATTACGAATGTTTTTAGGATTGGTGCCGACGGGGAAGGCATCAATGTTGACGACGCGCCCCTTATACCGGAGCTTGGTGGTCATTTCTGGCTCGGCGAGGGCGGTGCCAACGCGGGTGAAGGCTTTGGGCACGGGCATAGTTTCGAGGACTTCTACCTCACGACAGCTGCGGGCAGCGCTGACGAAGTTTTGCACATAGCGGGGAATGTGAAAGCCGCAAAGGTCGCAGCACAGCAGGCTATCGATGATGGCGTTGCGCCAGTGCAGGATATTGAAAACGTCGGCGGCGGGGAAAGGCGTGTGATGGAAGAAGGCAATTTTTACATTCGGCATTTTTTCGCGAATGTAGAAAGGGGCTAACCACAGGTTGTAGTCGTGAATCCAGATCAGCGCGTCTTCGGCGGCATCTTCGCAGGCGGCTTCGGCAAACATACGGTTGATGTTTTGAAAGTTATCCCAGTCGGAGCTGTCGTAGGTGAAGTGCTCTGGAAAGGAGTGAAGAATGGGCCAGAAGGCTTCTTTTGAGGTGATGTAGTAGAAGTTTTTGACCTGCTCTGCGTTGAGCGGAATACGGCGAACCACGCAGCTATCGCTGCCACCTTCCATGGTGACGCGCTCTTCGAAGTCGGTTTCTTGGTCGGGGGTGATTTGCTTCCAGGCGACCCAGGTGCTTTGGTCAGCGTTGGCAAAAAAGCTTTTGAGGGTAGGGACGATGCCGTTGGGACTTTTCTTTTCGCGGTAGTAGATTTTGCCGTTTTCTTCCACCTCGTCGTAGGGTTCGCGGTGGTACAAAATCACGAGCGAAGATTTCATCGAAAGAGCCTCTGTATACTTCTTTGGGGAACATACCGTGAAACGGTTAGGTTTCCGCTGTGCCTTTAGACGGTTAGACGGTAGTAGCAAGTATAGGGAATAACCTGCCGATTCTAAAGTTATGCAAACTTAATATTAATTAGTTGTTAAGCAGTTTTCGTGACTGCTTTTTTAAGTTTCAGGGCAATCTCACGCAACACAGAGCAAACCGATTGCAAACCGATTAAGGTATGTTTTGAGGCCTTGATTTATAAGGATGAGCGCGACGGTGGTTATTGCGGCAGCAAAGCAAATTCGGTTTTTAGAAGATGAGACGTATAGCCTGGTGGAGTGGGCTGATAGCATCCACCAAGCAACAACGACGACCTATTTTGAAAAGGCGCAGCAGATTGCCCATCGGCTGGGGGCAAATTATCGCAGCGATCGCCTGACGGAAATTGGCTTTTGGACACCGGAGCTGGCCGGCGACATTATTCAGTCTGAGCACAAGCTGGAGCTAGAGATTTTTTCGCCGATTGATGAGATTGACTTTCGGGCGACGAGTCAACAGGTGCGCTTCAGGCGCGATCGCATCCCCGTCATCAAGCAAGGCGAATATGTCTGGGCCGTCGTCTATGGCTTACAGGCAGGCACCCGCGATCAGGCCGGGAGTTTCTACTGGCTACGCTACGAAGATGCCGACGGCAAGGTGCAGATTATTCGAGATCCGCTAGCGTACTCCCTGCCTTACGGTGTGTTTGCCCCCGCTGAAGTCTTTAATATGCGAATGCTTCAGCGCCGCCGGCCAGACCTAGCATATTTTCGCCGCACGGGCAGCTCTAGCAATCTCAGCGATACAGCAATTCCACGAATTTCTGCCCCGACAACCATTTTGCAAATTCACGTCAATACAGCTTCTGAGAAAGGCACCTTGGAGGGACTAACTGAAATTTTTCAGCGGATTTCTGACAAGCTGGCAAATGATGAGCCGCTGCTGCCAGAAGAAGCGGTGTACGCCGGATACGACGCAGTTCAGCTACTGCCCGTAGAACCGACCATTGAATATCGCCGAGAGGAAACTCAAGGAGAACATGAGTTCTTTTGGATTCATTCTGGCGATGTCGCGAAGGATGCCGCTAGCAAATTAGGCGAATTTGAGCCTGACTTAACGGTGACGCTACGTAAGCCCAGCACACAGAATTGGGGCTATGACGTACCTATTTTGGGCTCTTCGACGACGAACCCTGCTGTGCTCGGAAGTTTGCGCCCCAATGAAGTGATTGACTTTATTGCAACGCTGCATAACTTTTCACAAGGGCCCATCCAGCTAATTTACGACTTGGTCTATGGCCACGCGGACAATCAGGCCCTCGAGCTGCTCAACCATCAGTTCTTAAAAGGCCCGAACATGTATGGGCAAGATTTAAACCATCAGTCGCCCCAGGTGCGAGCAATTTTACTGGAGATGCAGCGCCGCAAAATCAATACGGGCGCGGACGGCATCCGGGTCGATGGTGGCCAAGATTTTCGATTTTTTAATCCGCTGACAGATCGAGTGGAGCAGGATGATACCTACCTGCTGGCCATGAGTGATTTGACCCAAAACATTCAGGGCTATCGCCGACTGATGTTTACAATTTTTGAAGATGGGCGGCCCTGGCCCCAAAAAGGATGGGAGGAGATTTCTCGCTATCGGGAGCTGATTGAGAAAAAGCCGGAGTCTTTTCAGTGGGGACCGCTCATATTTGCGCACAATACGCCTGCGCTAGAGGGCTACTGGGATAAGAAATGGCGGCGGGCCTGTGAAGTGATCTTTCAGGGCGACCGTTGGATTACGGGCTGCGGCAATCACGATACGGTGCGCCGGGGCAATCAGATTGACTTGGATAAGCCTATTAACTGGCATTTGGGCGATACGCTGCCGGAGGTGCTGAACACCGCCTATAACAATCCGGCTACTCAAATCTGGGTGCAGGGCTTTTGTCCGGGGCTGCCAATGGACTTTTTGAATGCAACGGTGGGCGCGGCCTGGGGCTTTTTTCGCAATACGGACGATCGCTATGGGGTAAAGGTCGCCTCTGAGGAAATCGGCTTTTTGGATTGGCAGGTGTCACCAGAGCTGTATGAGCGAGCGGGTGTGTTTGAGCAGATTAAGCAGCTGGGCTTCACAAATCTGGAGCAGCTGAGCGATTTTGGCAAGGCGTTGCAGACGGCAATGGTGGAGACTGACTACGACCTGGAGCAGGTAGCCAAAATCTGTAGTCACTGCCTGGGTGAAGACCATGGGGCCTGTGAAATCCCGGCGCTAGAGGAGCTAAATGAGCCTAATCTGCCTTATTTTTTGGCGACGCTAGATGTGTCAAAGCTGAAGACCTTTGCGATGGCCTTTATGGAAGATGGCCATGCGCTGTGCAATGTGAGCCACTACTTCAATGAGATTAATCCGATGGTGGCGGCATTTAATTTGGCGCTGAGGCACTATCGGCGACAGCATCCTTGGTTGCAAGACAACGTTTTGGGGAGCGATCGCTTCAATCGCATCAGTGACGATCAGCGGACGGTGTTTTATGGCTTGAGAACAAACCCAGACGATGCGACAGAGCAGATTGCGATCGCAACTCACATGGGCGGAGAGCCCGAAGTCGTCAAGCTAGAACAATGGCTGCAAATAGATTCGCGCCAGTGGCGAGTGGCGATTGCCACCCCTGGAATGCCCCTCGAAGCCCTACAGGACATCAGTTCCTTTGAGCTACATGATGGCCAAGGTGTTTTGTTAGAGCTGATTAAGCCATCAGAGGGATAAAGGCGCTGCCTTTCATAAGTGATACGTGCATTTAACGTTGGTCGGTTGACGGCTTACGTTGCCGAACCCACCATGCAGCCTTAGAAGAACAACTTAAACAACAGACTTTGATACAAAAGTCTTCAGTCGCAAGAGTACTTACTCTCATCTGCCTGTTTCTGCGCGGGCAATAATTATTCGTGGGTTAATAATCTAAACCCGCAGGCAGTAGTGGGTTGCCATGGCTGACAACCGTGATTTCATCATATTCTTTAAAGGATTTCACGCGATCTGCGTCACAAAACTTCTTGCAATGGTAAAATTTTTTAATAATTGCAGATAACAAACAAAGAAAGTTTTTGCTAGACATTCGCAAGCAGCACGATTGAACTCTGATGTTTGCCAGTTACCGGAGCAAAGGTTTTGCGCGAGTCTTTTGTACTTAGTCGTTTTGATCGGGATCTCAAAAAATGGAAGGGAAACTCAAGGACCTTGTAGGCAAGCCAGGGGTGTGGCTTTATATTCAGAGCAGCAGCGGCTGGTTCAAAAACGTTGAGATTTTGGAAGTTGGCGACAACGTTTTGACGTTTCGCTACGAATCTGAGTCGGATACTGAGCGCAAGGTTTGGGAAAAAACAACGCGCATTGATAACGTCTCAGAAATTGAAGTGCGCTTAGTGGTTGTGCCCAAGACCAATAATCCTCAGCTGGCGGACATTCGCGGTCAGCTCTCTAAGCTGTTGCAAAAAGACAGCGCCCCCGACGTAGACGACCGGATGCACTAGGCTAGACATTCTAAGTGGGTTCTAGGGAATAGGTTCTGGAGAGCGGGTTCTAGAGAGTGGATTCTAGAGAGCAGATCCTGGAGAGCGGGTTCTAGAGAGTAACAGAGACAGTAGATTTGACTGAAAGGCTATGTCCAATGTGGCATAGTCTTTTTTATTTGTGATAGATATTGCTTGAGGAAAATACATGGGTAGGCGGGTTGTCTTTTTTATTATTGCGACCCTCATTATGGTGAGTATCATTTGGGGCAATCCAGTGAGTCGCTTGACATCTGTTATTTTTCCGACGCCGCCTGAGCCGATTGCTGTTTCTGAAACTGTGGGCTCGTTAGCGCTGACGGTCGATGACGAGCGGCTGTGGCAGCATGTGCTGGCAGTATCGCAGCCGCGCTTTGGGGAGGGGCAAAAGGCCGCTGTGCGGGACTACATTGCGCAGACATTGGCAAGCTATGGCCTTGGAATAGTGCAACAGCAGTATGCTCACCCTGAAACGAACCAGCCTGAGACAGGTGGGCTAAATATTGTGGCGGAAATTCCTGGGCGCGATGCAGCTGCGGGGACGTATGTGCTAGGGGCACATTACGATACTCATAAGGGATCGCCGGGGGCAGATGACAATGGCAGTGCGATCGCAGCCGTCTTAGAAGCAGCTCGTCTCTTTTCTGACACCGCGAATCAAAATGAGGGGCGTTCACCCTTTGACGCAACGCTAAAACTAGTATTTTTTGACCAAGAAGAGCGACAGCCAGATGGGAGTGGATTGCTAGGCAGCTTGGCATTTACCAATTCCACGAATAATGTCGCAGGGGTAAACGGCGCCATTATTTTAGACATGATTGGCTATGCCTGCCGTACGGCGGGCTGTCAGCAGTATCCTGAGCGGCTACCGCTGCAGAACGTGCCAGAGACAGGAGACTTTTTAGCCGTGCTGGGCCTAGCGGAAGATCCTGAACTCATCGGTGCCTTTATGGGATCTACTCAAAAAAATTGGCCGTTGGTGATGAGCTTACCAATTCCAAAGGCAGCGCTAACGGTGGTGCCTGATCTCTTACGTAGCGATCACGCCCCCTTTTGGGAGAAAGATATTCCGGCTGTGTTTGTCACTGACACCGCAAACTTTCGCAATCCGAACTACCACACAGCAGGAGACACCCCAGAGACAATAGATCGCTCATTTTTTCGAGGCTGTGCGCAACATGTGGTGAATGCCACAGCAGCTTTGCTCAGTCAGTCGGCGTCAGAGTCTTGATGCTTGATCTTCTATGCTGCCTGCTGTCTTTCTTTTTCTAAATAGTCAAAAACGCTTTTGTCGCCAATATCTGGCGGGATGGGCTGGATCACTTTTCTGATAGCAAAGATAGCGAAGAGAATAGCCCAAGCGCCTAGCATGGTGCGTTCGGTGCTGACAGATAGCAATCCGGCCATGTGGCCTAGCAAGAGCCCTGGCACTAAAACGACGAGAAATTTGGTTTCTAGCCTGTTGAAGCAGAAGGCTTCTTTGAAGAAGATGCCTGTAAGGGCGGCGAAGGTGAAGCCGATGCCAAAAATAGTGAGTGGCTGCTGGTAGGCAGTGAGGGCTAAGGCGTTGGGATAGATGAGTGCGATCGCGCTGCTCGCCAGGCCACCAATGGCCCAAAATAGCTGAAGCGCACGGTGCAATGGGCGTACATAAATATGAATTTTGAATAGGCTGAGGCCCAAGCCTGCCCATAGTAAGCCGTAGCAGAGAGTAGAAATAAGGGCGGCGTTGGTGGGCGAAAGATTGTTAGGCGAAAGAAAAGTGGCAAGGGTGGCGATCGCAAAACTGCCTGCGGCAATGGCAAGGCCCGCTCGGTACAAAACGACTTCTGTGCGATCGCTCTGCTCAATCGTAAATGTGCCAAACTGGCCCTCATAAATTTCGACCGGCGTATTTTCTGCCATGGGCGCATTTGCAGTCATCTCTCTATCCTCCGTTCTTGCTGTCAATGATTTAGTCTTTGTCTGTGCCGTTAATTTCTCAGCTACCAGCGGAAGCGATCGCGCCCCTTGGCAAACAAACCGAGCAGTGGCCCTAAAATAACACCAACGAGAAAGCCCCCTGCATGGGCCCAATAGGCAACGCCACCCGTTCCCATATCTGCAGTGGCCTCTAAACTCATGACGCCATAAAACGTTTGCTGCACAAACCACCAGCCCAAAAAGAAAATCGCTGGAATCCGAAACGTCGTGAAAAAGATATACAGCGGAATCAACGTCACAATTTTGGCCCGGGGAAAGCGAATAACATAGGCTCCCATGACACCTGCGACCGCACCGCTTGCCCCTAGCGTCGGCACCGCAGAGGCCGGATCAAATATCCAATGGGCCAGCCCCGCGAGAATGCCGCAGGCCAGGTAGAAAAATAAAAACTTAACCGAACCCAGCTGGTCTTCAATATTATTACCAAAGACCCACAGATACAGCATGTTGCCACCCACATGCAGCCAGCCCCCGTGGAGAAACTGCGAAGAAATTAGCGTAATCCACTCGCTAGGGGCATCGACGGCACCCTGACTAAATGAGGCCGTCAGCTCTGCGGGCACAACAGCCCACATGTTAAAAAACTGTTGCAGCGCCTGATCGCCCAGCGATATCTCATACAAAAAGATGACAATATTAAGCGCCAGCAGGGCATAGACTACTACGGGCGTGGTGCTAATGGGGTTGTCATCTCTAATCGGAACCACGTTTTAGACCCCTATTTGGATACTTTTATTTTAGAGGTGACCGCTTTTTATGCCCACGAGAGTTGGCCCGTTTGTGCGTCTAGATGAACGGGCAGACCCACAGGAAGGGCGGCATTGACGCCGTCGTGGCCAAAGGGGAGATCTGAGACGATGGGAATGCCTAGGTCTGATAGACGATCACGCATAACTTCTTCCACTGTCAGCGTTGGCCCAGGTGGCGGTGGCAGGCTAGGCTTCGGCGGCTCCCAGCGGCTAAAGCGACCTAGCGCCATACCGCGTACCTGATTGAGTTTCCCCATGGCTCGCTGAGTCAGCGTTGGGCTAGGTTTCAGCGGCTCCCAGCGGCTAAAGCGGCCCAGCGCAATCCCACGCACCTGCTTGAGCTTCCCCATTGCCCGCCACTGTGTCAGCATTCGATCTAGCCTATACAATGCTTCACCGACGTCTTCAAAGGCCAGAATCACATCGGTCAAATCTGGCTCTGCTGCTGTGCCCAGCAAGCATGTCGCAACGCATAGATTGCCAGGGAGCAAACGCCCCGTTGCTTGGGCCGGGCCCTTTGTTTGTGCCCAACCTTTGCCCTGCAAGGGCTTGACCTGTCGCTTTTCGACTAGATCAAAGAGTCGTTCAATTGACCACTGCGGCTCGTCTGCAAGCGTCGTCAGCACAGGCCCATGGACGCCAGCAATGCCTTCTTTCGACAGGCTCCATAGCAGGCTGGTAATGTCAGAAAATCCGATGAGCCATTTATTTGAGGGCCATTGGGTTGCCTGCTTTTTGGGCCATTGCCATGACTCGAGTAGGCGAGTGCCACCATAGCCACCGCGAGCACTCAAAATTCCTTTGCTCTCTGGATGATGCAGCGCTTCTGATAGCTGGTGCCTGCGCTGTGCATCTGTCCCTGCCAGGTATCTCCAGCACTGATCATAGCCATCACACAGATGCAGCTTGTAGCCACGCTGTCGCCAGATGGCGAGGCCTTCTTCAAACTTTTCGTTGGTTTGGAGTCCGCCGCTGGGGGAAATGACACAAAGCAAATCTCCCGGCACCAGCGGCGGCGGGAGATGAATCGATGAAGGCAAGCCCTTTGAGATGGCAGGCATGTAGTGTTAGAGGCGTGAAGACTTTATAGACACAAGCTGGCCACTGGGACTCACTCGGTAAGCTTCGCCCACATAGCCTGTGCGATCATACATGATTTGATGAATGTGGCGGTCTAGCTCATGCTCAGTGGCAAAGCGACCGCGGTAGTAGTCTTTGATGTCTGCTTCTACACCGAGCGATCGCAGCCTGTTGTGCAGACCGCTACTATCGCCTACAAAATAAGCCGTCCGTGCAGCGGGATCATGCCAAAATTTGTGGATAATGCCGTACGGTACACCCCCTAGGGTGACTTTCTCCTGCACGAACAAATTGCCCCAAATGCCACCCCCCATGGCGACACTCAAAACACTCACGGCTGCGGCACGCTGCCAAAACCGCCGCTTTGATTTTTTCGCTTCCAATCGGCGAACCAACCGGCTGAGGCGAGGGCGATGCCGCACGACATGTTCTTGGAGACGGCGCTTGAGTCGGCTGTTTTCAAGTTCACTATCATTTTCAGAATCACTATTATCTTCAGGCTTGCTACGTGCTGACTTAGCGATCGCTGACTTGGCTAGAGACAACGGAGAACCCCAAGGCAGCTTGAATCGACGAGCAGCCGGATAGCTGAATCGAGAAAAAGGACGATGACGGTAAGGCGAACGAGCCATAAAATCAGGTTTACAGCCGTAATGCTGTTGCAAGAGATACAGGAACTCAAAGACTTTTAAATGTCTCTGCTATAAAATCATATTCTTTCTTTGACATATCAACGAAATCATTTACAAAATGTTCGTCTGCCGGTAGGGCATTAGCAGTCGTCAGAATCGGTTGGCTGGGGATTACTCAGCCATTTTGTCTAGATTGGCCTGCATCTTTTGGTGTAGGTGGCCAGCTAACCGATCAACCGTTTGAGAGCGGTCGGTTTTGTAGTCTGCCAGGTAGTCTTTGAGATTGATAGGATCACCGATGTAAAAGCAGGCCTTGCGGGGCGCTTTGGGTCGAGCTTGTTCTAGGTGAAACACCTCTCGTTCTAGGCGCATAAGTGTGTCTAAAAACCGCTCGGGGGTGGGTGCTTCGGCAACATAGCCATCGTAAATGGCATCAAAATTTAGCAGCCGAACCGTGTTCCAATAGACGTCTTGAGGACTAATCGTATCGGCCTCCCCTATACGCTCTTCTTGAGTAGCGTTTACTTGAACGGTCAAGTCACCCGTGGTTTCTAAATCTTCTAGCAGCGCCTGTACTCTATAGACGCGCTCGCGCAGCGGATCGTTCACGTTTGGCTGAATATTTAAGGCAGATTCACACTTGCGGACGAATATTTGCCGAAGTCGGTCGATGCGCTGATTCCAATCTAAGGTGCCCTCATGGGGCAGATTTGCTTCGGTCTCTATGCGTAAAATGACCTGATGCGCAATCTTTCGGAGCCGCTGATAGTTGCTATTTGATTGTGAGCCTGTTGACTGTGAGCCCATTGACTGTGAGCCTGCCTGCGTCGGCATGTTTAGCGCGTCTTCGAGATGGCTAATGGTGTTTTCTATCACTCGCTCCATAGGCTGCATGTAGCGATATTTGAGGCTAATGGGTACGACGTAAACGTCAGGGATTTTTTCTGGTGATTCTGCTTTTTTAGCGAGCTGCGAAAGCACAGACATTGGCAGCTGAATGGCCCCCGGGCGAAAGGGCATGATGGTGTCGTTTTGATAGGAGCAGCCCCCTTCTGGAAAAATGACAAGGCGGCAGCGGGGCGCTTTGAGTAGGGATAGGGTTTGGCTGATGCTGGGGCGATCGCCCAGTCCGCGCCGAATGGAATAGCAGCCCAACCGCTGAATAAACCACCCCATAAGGCCAGCAAAAGCCTCGTAAGCCACGATGTAGTGAAACAGCTGACCCAAACGAGCTGAGAGCACAAACAGCGTAATGCCATCCTCCATGGTGGGGTGATTGCACACAAAGACGATGCGAGCATTGTCGATGGCGCGAACTTTGCCGACGGACTCTTCTGACACAGAGATGCGCATTTTATAGAGGATGCGAGCGAGCGGATAGCTAATGCTCTGCACCAGCCGCGTCATCAGCGGGCGCTGCTTTGGCGGATAAAATGGCTGATTGGGCGTTTCGGCGGTAGGAGCAAGCGATAAAGAGTCAGCGGCCATGGCAATTACACACCAAAAATCTGTGATCTTTAATATATAGTTTTGCTCGGCGCTCAGGGCTGACTAGGCAACCGCAAAAAAAAGAGCCCTTATCTACTGGACAGAACCAGATAGCCAAGGGCACATATCGTCAGGTTGTGTGGAATCAAATCAATAATAGTACTTTTGAACTATTTTGTCATCGCCAACTTTTTACTTGGCTGGCAAAGTGCTCAAAACTAGGCGACCTTTGAGCAAGCAAATCTACATCCATGTGATTTACGCAGAAGATACAAAAGTCTTTTTTAGATGTAATTCCTGTGTCCTTTCGAATTTTTTCGGTTAGATCTTTAAGCTGATCGGGAGGTCGACTGGACGTGAAATAGTGCTTGGCTGAGTGACTTTGCTTCTCTCCAAAAATGGGAAGTCTATCTTCGCTTATAGAACCCATTTAGTGTTTCTACCCAGAGGCTGCAAGCCTCTTCAGCATTAGCCTGACGAAGCATAAGTTGAGTTTCGTCGTGGCATTCGGCAATGTTCTTTC
>JBCBKQ010000068.1:0-23997 GCA_038521595.1 Cyanobacteria bacterium J06627_28
CTTCAAAATGCGATCAGTTGCTCTAGCAGAAAGGCCTAGCTTGCGAACAGCGCCTTCTATGAGCGATCGCGTGGCCTCATCAAACTCACACCATTGGCGAATATGACGGCTTTCCATATCTGCATTGCACTGCAGGAACGGCTCATCCGCAAATCGCTGCTGCGCCCTGCGTCGCGCTTCTTCTACCCGCACTCTCACCGTCGCCGAATCTTCGCCTTCTGGCTGCCCGGTCACTTCCTCTGGCTTCAGCCGCCCGACAATCACCTGCAAATCAATCCGATCCATCAGCGGCCCAGATAGCTTGGCCCAATACTGCTCACGGTTACGCGGCGTGCAGGTGCAGGGCTGCACGGTATCGCCAAAGTAGCCACATGGGCAGGGATTTGTGCTGGAAATGAGCGTGAACTGTGCAGGGAATTCTACAGATTGGCGGGTTCTAGAAATGGTGACCTTGCCATCTTCTAGTGGCTGCCGCAGAAATTCGAGAACGCTGCGCTTAAATTCTGTGAGCTCATCTAGAAAAAGAACGCCCCGGTGGGCCAGTGAAATTTCCCCTGGTTTTGGGAAGCTGCCGCCGCCGACTAAGGAAGGGCCAGAGGCAGAATGATGTGGCGTTCGGAATGGCCGCTGGTTGACGAGGCTGCCTTTTTCTTTGAGTAGGCCTGCGACGGAGTGGATTTGGGTGACTTCTAGCGCTTCTGGGAAGGTGAGTGGGGGTAAAATGCCGGGAAGTCTTTGCGCCAGCATGGTTTTACCGCTGCCTGGCGGGCCGATAAGACAAAGGTTATGGCCTCCGGCTGCGGCGATTTCTAGGGCGCGGCGAGCTTGGGCTTGGCCTTTTACGTCGCGCAGATCTTGGCTGAGAATGGGCGATCGCAGCAACGCCTCTGGCTCTCCGATGTTCACTGGCTCATGGTCATCGGGTCGGTCTAAAAAATCGACGACATCGCTGAGATGCTTGAAGCCAAATACGCGCAGGCCTGGTACGACGGCAGCTTCTGTGGCGTTATCGATGGGGAGAATGACGCCTTTTAGTCCAAGCTGTTTGGCGGCAGCTGCGATCGCAACCACCCCCGCCACCGGCCGTAGTGTCCCATCCAAAGACATCTCACCCAAAAATAAATAATCATCCAAGCAGGTATGACTCACCGTCTCTGACGCGGCCAAAATTCCTACGGCAATCGGCAAATCATAAATCGGCCCTTCCTTGCGTACATCTGCAGGCGTCAGATTGATCACCACTTTCCGCATCGGAAAGGCAAAGCCTGCATTTTTCAGTGCGGCCCTTACCCGCTCGCGTGATTCCTGCACAGCAGTGTCTGGCAGCCCAACGATAACGACCCCAGGCAGTCCGCCCGAGAGATCGACTTCTACGCCAACTTTCAGCGCATCAATGCCAATGAGCGACGCACTCCAAATTCTTGCTAGCATAGCGCGTCATCCCTCGACTCTAGTCAATTTTAGTGGCAGCCTTGCCACCTAGGTTGCCCCAGCCAACTATTGGGATAACTGAACAATGAAACCCATCAGGAGCGACCCTAACGAGGGCTCTGTAATTATTATTTTTGAATGAAGTTGTATGTTTCTGTGACTCAAAACCTCAAAACATCACTGAAGTTACTGTTCAATGTGCACAAGTTGATTTATAAATGCTAAGGGAAAAGACACACCCCAACTTTCTTACTTCAGGAGATGTCATTTTCATGGCCGGTTGAAGTAGGTTAAGTTATCGGTATTCATTAAAAAGTGTCCTTATCTCTGTGGACAAGATAGCTAAAATTGTTATCTTAAACACATAGCATTAGCGTACAAGTACTGGCAAAGTTCAGTCTGTTAGATGTTAATAGTCGAAGCCCAGTTCAGTAGGCTAGAACTATTACAAAAGGTGCAAAACCAGCGATGTCAGTGGTTTCCTAGGATATAATCTACTGATCCCCCTAAAGTAAATCACTGTCGTTTGCTATCGCTGGCGGCAACGATTTTGGCCGGTATCGTTACAAATAGTAAAGTGATCGCACAACCATGACAGCTCACGGCATAAGTGATTCAGCCTCACAAAGATCATCTGAGACTGGCTCTGGTGTTTCAGACGAAGTGCAAATGGAGTTTAGTGAGCAAGCTGCTAGCCTCTTATGCGAGCTTGCCTACCGCACTCAGCGAGATGTAGGGCAAGTGATTAGCGATGCACTGAGCGTATACGACTGGGTTGAGAAGCAGCACGAAATGGGTCTTAATGTGGTGGGAACCAATGAATCTGGACAAGCGGTCAATAAAATTCGGTTACCTGAGAATAAGCAGTTGCCAGATACTCAGCAGCGCATAGGAGTCGATCCTGTGCTCTCCAAAAAACCTAAATTTCTGGCTCGATTTCTACGAAAAGCGGCCAGCTAAGGCAATTTAGGCAATCACATTCAATCAACCACATTAGAAGGCGTTTGTACTGACAGCTAGTACGGACGCCTTTTTGTGTCTTTAGGTATAGTCTAATGTTGATTATTTTCTCTTGAATAAAAAATCGATGACGCAGCACCCAGACGAGCTCAATCCACCCTTGCCCGCAAGTGAACCTCCTGCAGAGGAAAGCGTTGCGCCGTTAGAAGGGACTGAGCAGCTGGAAAGAAGTACTGGCATCTCGACTGTCCCACCACCACAAACGGAACTAAAAACAGTACCCCCTCCGCCTAATCTCACTTCTAACCTGCGTAAAGTTCCACATCGAGCGACTATCGCAGGTGATTTAGGTAAATCAATCGTTAGCATTTTTACATGGAGTATCAAGGCTTCGTTCTACATCGCTGCGGGGCTCTTGATAGCTGATTTCTGGAGTGGTGTCGAAATTCAGGTGATTGAGAGTGATAGTGGAAAGATAGAGATTACTTACGATTACGATCAGCAAGAGGTCAACAGTGACAGGGCTTTTGAGGTCTTTAAAACGGTTTCTTCTGTGATGGCAGGCCCCCTTGGCTTTGTCCTTGGCTTTTATTTTAGAGAGGAACGAGATCAAACGTAATGCTCTGTTCATAGGGCTCTGTTTGTTGAGGCCTCACCACACAAAATGAGTATGCGAGCAAAGAAAAAGTGCCGGGTGAGACGATTTGGGAAAACATCTCACCGAGCACTTTAACCTTGTTTACTTTGCTGTGTATGGCATTAGCTTTACCGCGACTTATGCCACTGTAAAGTTAACGTCGCTCAACGTGTCTGCTGCTACGTTGTTCAAGCTGGTTAGCACTTCATTGCCAAGGCGAATTTCGTTGCCTGTGAGGGTTAGCTGACCAAAGGTTAAACCGTCTGCTAGGCCAATGAGGTCAGTGCCAACTTCAAAGTTAACGATAGTGTCAGTGCCTTCGCCCGCAGCCAAGATGAAGGTATTGCTACCTTGCCCCCAGAGGTGTTATCGCCAGTGAGGGTATCGTTGCCCAATCCGCCACGAATCAAGTCGTCGCCATCGTCGCCCTATATGAGGTCGTCACCAGCGCCACCGACTAGGGTGTCGTTACCGCCCTTGCCACCGATGCGGTCGTTGCCCAGGCCACCAAAGATAATGTCATCGCCACCGACGGAACCGCTAGAATTGCGGCTGTTGTTATCTCCACGGAGAATGTCATCACCCGCGCCGCCATCGATAATTTGACTGCCTTCGCCACCTGCGAGGGTGTCATCATCGTCTGTGCCGAGAATATCGGACTGGCTGCCATCAGTGCCGAGATCCACATTGAACAAGAAGATTTGACCACCTTGGTCTCCCTATTGCTCTGCAATGATGCCGCTAGATTCACCGCGATGTTGTACTACGCCCAGCAGTGTTTGCTCTGCTCCTAACCCAATTAAGCTGTTATTAAGGCTGCATCAAAGATTTTGATAAGTTTCCTGTTAACAGTTGCTAAGCTGCGTGTAAACAAAATCTTTAAATCGAAGAGCGAGCGTGTTTGTAGGGATTGCACGCTCGTGTTCAAAGAATCTTTTAGAGATCTTTCTTTGGGAAATAGGTTGAATCTCTTTTTTAGGCTTTAATTTAAGGACATTCTCTAATCGAGTTATGGGCCTTTTGACGCTAATTTCTAGGTGACGAGCTTTCTTTCAGTCAGCTTTGTTTATGGAAATAGCCTGCCGACAGTTATCTTTAGCGCTATGTTGAGTTTTCCAAAAAAGCCTGAGCCTGCGGTGCTCTATCGTGAAAAGCAACAAGAAGATGAGCGAATGCGCGATGTGGAACTGCTGCTAGAGAGCCTGTTTTTGCGCGAAGAGACGACGCTGCGGCTGGTGCTGGACTGTCTCTATGATGTTGGGTCGGTGAATTTGGTCAACCGAAAGGTGCGATCGCGCCCCTTGAACTATCTCATGAAGGCGATCGCCCGATTTTCGAAACCCGTTTTTCGTCCTTTTATGATGCGCTGGACGCGAAAAAATTGCCCGAAACTCATCGCAAATTGGCTGCACTCTCAAGTCCAATTTGGCCCTGAAGATGTGCTTTTGCCGGAGGTTTTGCCAGAGGTGCCAATAGGCCCTGACAGCATTCCAGGTGCGAACTGAGAGGCTTTAATGAGCTGAGAGGCTGGTAATGCGGTGAGTGATGCCAGTCGGCGACGGCTGGGACTTGGGTCTGTATAGTGTAGGCTGCTAGAATTTCCCAACTTAATTTTGCCGCGCCAGACATGATTGCAGCTTCTCCCGTATCGACTTCTTTGAGTCAAAAAATCAAAAATCACACCGCCACCGTCGGTGTAGTGGGCTTGGGCTATGTGGGCCTACCCTTTGCGGTAGAAAAAGCCAAGGTAGGCTTTGACGTCATTGGTATTGAACTGAACGAGGCGAGGGCTAAGCAGGTAAATCGCGCCGAGAATTATATTGCGGATGTCGATGATGCTGAGCTGACTGCCATTGTGGAGAGTGGCAAACTCAAGGCTGAGGTCGGCTTTGACAGCGTGTCTAATCTGGATGTGATTGTGATTTGTGTGCCGACGCCGCTGACAAAAAACCTAACGCCGAATCTCTCCTATGTGGAGAGCGTAACGCGCTCGATTGCAGAGAATTTAAGGCCAGGGCAGTTTATCGCATTAGAATCCACCACCTATCCAGGGACGACGGATGAGGTAATGCGGCCCATCTTAGAAACGGTGAGCGGGCTGACCCAGGGTCAGGACTTTTTTCTGGCGCATTCCCCTGAGCGGGTAGACCCGGGTAATCAACGCTACACCACCAAGAATACGAATAAGGTGGTGGGCGCGTCTGACCCCGCGTCGTTGGCAATTGCTACTCTGCTATATGAGCAGACGATTGATCATGTGGTGCCGGTGACAAGTGCGAAGGCGGCTGAGCTGGTGAAGGTCTTTGAGAATACGTTTCGGGCGGTGAATATTGCGCTGGTCAATGAGCTGGCACTGCTGTGCGATCGCATGAATCTAGACGTGTGGGAAGTGCTCGACGCAGCCAATACCAAGCCGTTTGGCATTATGCCGTTTTACCCTGGCCCTGGCGTAGGTGGCCACTGCATTCCGATTGATCCACACTATCTAGAATGGAAGGCAAAGGAGCTAAACTTCAACACTCACTTCATTGCGCTTGCTGGTGAAATCAACCGCAAGATGCCATTTTTTGTCCTCGAAAAAGTACGACGGATTTTAAATGTGTCGGGTGTTGCACCAACTCGCTCAACGATTTTGGTGATGGGCGCAGCCTATAAAAAGGACCTAGGCGACTGGCGCGAATCACCAGCGATTGAAATCATTCGTCTGCTGCTGCAAGACGGTGTAAATGTGACTTACCATGATGCCTTTGTGCCTGAGATTAGTGTCGATGGGCATACGCTGCACTCAGTAAAGCCAGATGAGGCAGCGGCGGCAGCGAACTTGACTATCATTGCAACCGACCATACTCAGATTGACTACGCTCAGCTGATTGAGAAGTCGCAGCATATTTTAGATACCCGTGGAATTACTCGTCATCTGGTTGAAAAAGTCGGTGCTGAAAAGTTTGAAAAGAAGGTCACCTTGCTATGAGTTCTCCTCAGGTCATCGTTGTGGGTGCAGGTAACTGGGGCAAAAATCTAGTCAAAAACTTTCATGCGCTAGGTGCGCTGGCGGGAGTCGCTGAAGCGAGCCCTGACCTACGTGAACGTGTCGCTGAGCAGTATCCAGATGTCCCTTTGTTTGCAGACTACGCTGAAGCCCTAAAAACCGACGCGGTCGCGGTGGTCTTTGCGACGCCTGCACCTACTCACTACAAATTTGCCAGGGCTGCGTTAGAAGCGGGTAAAGACGTTTTTATTGAAAAGCCGATGACGCTAGAAGTGTCTGAGGCAAAGTGGCTGGCGGAGTATGCCGATGCGAATGACCGCATTGTGATGGTGGGGCATTTGCTGCTGTATCAACCTGCGATCGCATGGATGAGAGACTATCTAGCCAGTGGTAAAGCGGGTAAGGTTCGCCACATCTCTGCTCAACGGCTGAAGCTAGGCCGCGTTCGTGCTCAGGAAAATGTGTGGTGGTCGTTTGCCCCTCACGATGTCTCTGTCGTGCTAGAGCTTTTGGGTCGTCCAAAACTAAAGTCTGTGTCTGCTCAAGGGCAAGCGATGGTGCAGCCTACCGTAGAAGACTACGTACATGTGGATCTCACCTTTGAAGGCGGACTCTCGGCTCACGTACATAGTTCTTGGTATTGGCCCACGATAGAGCGGCGGACAACGGTGCTATGCGAAAAGCAGATTTTGGTTTACGACGAAGTGGCGCAGACGGTGACCATTCACAATCAGCAGATTGATGGAGAGAGCTTGAAGCATAGCGATGAAGGCTCGCAGACGGTGGATATCGCGTCGGTGCAGCCACTAAAGCTGGAGTGTGAGCACTTTTTGGACTGTGTGAAGACGCGATCACGCCCCCGATCTGACGGTTGGAATGGCGTTGCTGTCGTAGAAATCTTAGAACGCGCTCATAATCTACTGCGCAAGTAGTCTGCTGTTGAACAGTTTGTTTTTAGGTCAGGAGGAAAGCCTGTGGCTGATTATTTTGTACATGAGTCTGCCTACGTCGACGAGGGCGCTGTGATTGGTGCTGGCACTAAGATATGGCACTTTTCTCACATTATGGGCAAGGCCAAAATCGGCGAAAAATGCTCCTTTGGCCAGAATGTATTGGTCTCGAATAACGTAACCGTAGGCAATGGCTGCAAAGTGCAAAACAACGTCGCCATCTATGAAGGCGTCATCCTAGAGGACTACGTCTTTTGCGGGCCGAGCATGGTCTTTACCAACATTAAAACGCCGCGTAGTGAGTACCCGCGCAACACCAGCGCTGACTACGCTGACACCCTAGTTAAGCGAGGTGCTAGCATCGGCGCAAACGCAACGATTGTGTGTGGGACTACGCTAAACGAATGTGCCTTTGTCGCTGCGGGCGCAGTGGTTACTAAAGATGTCCCAGCTTACGGCATGGTCGCAGGTGTACCCGCCCGACTCATCGGATGGATGAGCGCCTATGGCGACGTACTCGAATTTGATTCGGAAGGCTATGCCGTAGATTCGACGGGTGTGAAATATCAGCAGGTATCCGCTGACACCGTAAAACGTGTGTCTTAGATCGACCGCTATGTACCCGCGTCCTTTCGTTAAGATAATGAAGACGATAGCTCACAGAGGTTGTGATGACGGCCACGCTTTCTCAACTGCATGCTAATCCATTGCAAGATAAGACTTCATCGAAGGTTGTTTATCCGAGCGGAGACGGAAAGCCTGTGGCAGAAACCTACGATCATCTCTATGCGCTGCTTGTCACGCTAGAAGTTCTTCGACAGTATCTTCTCGGTCAGCAGGCAACAGTACTCGCCAATCAATTTTTGTACTACGCAGAAAACTTTCCTAAATTACGAGTAGCCCCGGATGTCATGGTGATTTTTGGCGTTGAGCCAGGCGGTAGAGACAGCTTTAAAGTTTGGGAAGAGAAAGCGATTCCATCCGTCATCTTTGAGATGACCTCAAAAGGCACTCGTCAGAAAGATGAGAGCAGTAAGCATGATCTCTATGAAGGTCTTGGCGTCACAGAATACTGGCAGTTTGACCCCAAAGGAGAATGGATTGCCACACATTTGAAGGGATATCGACTGGTTGATGGAAGTTACAGCGCAATCACCGACAATACCAGTCAAGTTTTGCAATTGCGACTAGAGCATGAAGACGGGCTCATTGTGTTTTATCAGCTAAAGACCGGAGAACGCTTGCTGTCTCCAGATGAGCTGCGTCTACAAGCTGAGCAAGCGGCCAAACAAGCTGAGCAAGCGGTACAACGAGCTGATAAACTCGCTGAAAAATTGCGCTCTTTGGGAATTGACCCAGACGAGGTGTAGCCCGTCAGCGAAGTCTTTGCTCTGACGTGATAAAGTTTGATGCGAAACCAGAAGCGAGACAGCTGCCGTGAGTGCCATCCAGATTCCGATCCTCGATCTTAAGCCCCAATATCAATCGCTCAAGGCAGATATTCAGGCGGCTATTGACCGGGTATTAGAGTCTGGCCAGTTTATCATGGGGCCTACGGTTAGGCAGTTTGAGGCAGAGGCTGCGCAATATCTAGGGGTGAAACATGCCATCGGGGTGAATTCTGGGACGGATGCACTGGTGATCGGGCTGCGTGCATTTGGCATCGGCTCTGGTGATGAGGTGATTACAACGCCTTTTAGCTTTTTTGCAACGGCAGAATCTATCAGCTGTGTGGGTGCTAAGCCTGTCTTTGTGGATATTGATAAGGCAAGCTTTAATATTGCAGCTGAGCGTATTAAAGATGCGATTACGCCAAAGACTAAAGCGATTATGCCGGTGCATTTGTATGGTAATCCGGCCGCGATGGCGAAAATTTGTGCGATCGCAACCGAACACAATCTCAAAGTCATCGAAGACTGTGCCCAAGCTTTTGGCGCGGTGTACTCAGGCGCCTGCTCCGGCTGTCAGCAAACCTGCGATGACAATATCCGCGCATCGCTCACGGGCAAGAAAGTGGGCGCCATTGGCGATATTGGCGCATTTTCCTTTTTCCCGACTAAGAACCTGGGCGCGTATGGCGACGGCGGACTCATCACGACTAACGATGACGAACTTGCTGACTTAGCTAGAATGCTGCGAGCGCATGGCGCTAAGAAGAAGTATCACAACGAAATGCTGGGCTATAACTCTCGCCTAGATGCGATGCAGGCCGCCATTCTCGGTGTAAAACTCAAGCATATTGACGACTGGAATGAAAAGAGAAGAGGCGTTGCTCTGACTTACAACAAACTGTTGGAAGGCGTCAGCGAAGTCATTACTCCCCATGTTGCTGACGGCCATGTTTTTCATCAATACACCATTCGCATTTTGGGTGGGAAGCGCGACAAGGTAAAGCAGGCGATGGCAGATGCAGGCGTCGGTTCGATGATTTATTATCCGTTTCCGCAAGATAAGCTGCCTGTGTACGCAGGGCAGTATCCAGAGCAATCTGTGAGCAACGAGCTAGGCCTAGAAGTGCTGAGTTTGCCGATTTGGCCGGAGCTAGCTGCCGAAACGCAAGAGAAAGTGGTCAAAGCACTTCTGGCTGGTCTGTGAGGTCTGGTCTGTGAAGTCTGGTCTGTGAGTTCTGGGTTTTGAGCGCTAGCTGAAGCAGTTGGCTAAAGACCTAACTTTTATATTTCATGTGCATCTTTAATTCGAATTGGGTGAGATATTTTGGCATTAAAAAACAAGACTATTTTTATTACTGGTGGGGCGGGTTTCATTGGCTCGAACTTAGCCGGTTTACTCGTTGAAGACAATCAGATTGTTTTATTTGATAATTTGACTCGAAACTCTCTTAAAGATCGCTCTTTTTGTGAGCATCCCAACATTAAGTTGGTGCAAGGCGATATTTTAGATTTTGCTGCGATGCAAGAGGTAGTGTCAGCTGTTAAGCCCACCCATGCGATTCACTGTGCGGCGGTGGCTGGTATCGATACGGTTATTCGTAGTCCGGTGACGACGATGGAAGTGAATATGACCGGCACGGCTAATTTCTTAAAGGCAGTTAATGGCACGCCGGATATCGAAAGGGTGGTGTGTTTTTCGACCAGCGAAGTATTTGGGCAGCAGGCCTTTTTGGCGGGTGAGGCAGATGGTGCGCAGATTGGCACTGTGGGCGTGGCTCGGTGGACATATGCGGTGTCTAAGCTGGCTGCGGAGCATTTAGCGATCGCTTATCACAAAGAACATAACCTTCCAACCGTTGTCCTTCGACCTTTTAACGTCTACGGTCCTGGTCAAGTAGGCGAAGGCGCACTCTCTATCTTTATCAAGCGGGCCATGCAAAACAAAGATATTGACATTCACGGCGATGGCACCCAAATCAGAGCATGGTGCTTTATTGACGACATGATTAAAGGATTGATGAAATCTTTAGAGCATCCGGCAGCGGTGGGCGAGACGTTTAATATTGGTAATCAGCGAGCGGTGACGACCATCTATGGCTTGGCCAATACGGTGCTGAGAGTATTGAAATCTTCTTCCAAAATTAACTTTATTCGTAAGGACTATGCAGACGTAGAGCTGCGCGTTCCTAACGTCAATAAAGCCCTAGAGATGTTGGACTTTGGCGCGAAAGTCGATCTCGATGAAGGGATTCTGCGTACGGCTGAGTATCTAAAAAAGAAGGAACTTGTCTGACATGATTCGTCTTACTATTCCTGCTATTGAAGAAGATGATATTCAGGCCGTTGTAGACACCTTGAAAAGTGGTTTTTTAGTTCAGGGTAAGCGAGTTCAACAGTTTGAAGCTCAGGTCGCTGAGCTAACCGGAGCAAGTCATGCGGTTGCTGTCTCTAACTGTACGGCCGCGCTTCATCTGGCATTAGTTGCCTTAGGTATCTCTTACGGAGATCTGGTGATTGTGCCCGCCTATTCATGGCTCTCGACGGCAAATGTTGTTGAACTTTGTGGTGCGACGCCTATTTTTGTCGATGTTGAACCTGACACTTTCAACATGAGTGTCGATGCACTAAAAGGTAAATTGAAAGCCTTAATGGAAGATGCCGACAGCGCTAGCCGCGTGAAGGCTGTTATTCCTGTACATGTCTTCGGGCAGATGGCAAAGATGGACGCCATTTTGGCGCTTTGTACGCCGTACAATATCCCTGTCATTGAAGATGCTGCCTGTGCTTTAGGCTCTGCCGTCGCGCAAAAACAGGCGGGCACTTGGGGGACGCTGGGGTGTTTTAGTTTTCATCCCCGGAAGGCTATTACAACTGGAGAGGGCGGCATTGTAGTCACTGATGATCAGGCCTTGGCCAATCAGTTGCGCGCGCTGCGCAATCATGGCTTAGATGCAGAATCGGCTAGCCCAGACTTTGTTCTGGCTGGGTACAACTATCGCATGACGGACTTGCAGGGTGCTTTGGGCACCACTCAAATGCAAAAGCTGGAACGCATTTTAGCCAGTAGGCGTACTTGCGCAGCGCGATATGCCGAGCTGCTCACAGGGAGCGATATCGCTTTTCCTCAGCCTACAAATCGGGAGGCTCATGTCTTTCAGTCTTATGTTGTGCTGCTGCCTTTAGCCGTTGCACCACGTCGCGCTGACGTTATCACAGCGCTCCGAGACAAGGGCATACAGACAACCATTGGCACCTATCATATGCCGATGACTCGCCACTTTAGAGAACAAGGAAATTACCAGACAGGGGACTTCCCAATTGCAGATCAGATAGCTGCGCAGGCTCTTACACTGCCTGTTTATGAAGGATTGAGCTTAGAAGAACAAGCTTTTGTCGTGAGTACATTACTCGATGTTGTTCATCAGTTTTCTTAGAGTTGCTAATCAGAACGGTCTATGACTGAACTACTGCTGACGCTTGATACTGACTGGGCTCCAGATTTTGCGATAGATTTTGTGGCCGACTACTTAGTGGCTCATCAGGTAAAGGCAACGTGGTTTGTCACACATGCGAGTCCAGCGATTGAGCGCTTACGGCAGTATTCTGAGCTATTTGAGCTGGGGATACATCCTAATTTTCTGACGAACTCTTCCCATGGCAGTACGCCCGAGGCGATTTTGCAGCGCTGTATGGAGCTGGTGCCAGAGGCTAAAAGTATGAGGACGCACGCTTTGGTACAGTCTACGCCTCTGCTGAATATGGTGATGGAAAAAACGCCCATCGTTAGCGATGTTTCTCTGCTATTACCTAAGGCTCCTGGATTGCAGCCTGTTTCGTATCCCTGTGGCCGTGGACTTTTACGGATTCCATATTTTTGGGAGGACGATATCGAAATGGAGTATGAGCAGCCCTCTTGGCAGCTAGCCCCTCTATTAGATGAGGACTTGGACAAGGGAGCAAAAGGGCTAAAGATTTTTGATTTTCACCCTATCCACATCTATTTGAATTCGGCAGATATGAAGCCTTATCAAGCGATGAAGCGGCTGGGAAAAGGCTTGTCGGAGGTTTCTCTAGCTGAGGCGCAGCAGTTTGTTGCGATCGCACCAGGGACACAGACAATGTTTAAGCAGGTGACGTCATTTTTGAGCGAAACCAGTTCACTTCGCATTAACGATTTGGCGAGTCGTTACTGGAAAGGTTAGAGAGGGGATCGCGCGATGAGGATTGCAGCAATTGGGCGAACGCAGTGGTTATTCGATAGCATTGCTGCGCTTGCAGAACAGGGCCATGACATAGTTTTGATTGGGACATGTCCGGCTGCGCCCGAGTATTCAGTTACAGAATCTGACTTTGAAGACTTAGCAAAACAGCTGAAGTGTTCTTTTTTTTGTGACCCTAAAATTAATCAGCAAAAACAGCTAGCGCTGATTCAAGCGGCACGCCCTGATATTGCAATTAGTGTGAATTGGCTGACACTCATTAAACAACGCACGATTGACTTATTTCCCCATGGGATTATTAACGCCCATGCTGGCGACCTGCCTCGGTATCGGGGCAATGCCGTTGCTAACTGGGCTATTTTATCGGGTGAGCCAAGCGTTGTTTTGACGCTGCATAAAATGAGCGCGGCCTTGGATGCGGGCGATATTGTGTTGCAGAAATCATTCTCGATTGGGTCAGAGACCTATGTGTCAGATGTTTATGATTTTTTTGATAGTGCGATCGCACCCATGTTCGTTGAAGCCTTGCAAGGCCTAGAAAACAAAACCTTAATACCGAGTCCACAGCCTCAAGATCCGGCGCTTGCCCTACGCTGCTTTCCCCGTCGCCCTCAAGATGGCTTGATTGATTGGCAGTGCTCAGCTACAGAAATTTCGCGCTTAGTGCGAGCGAGCGCTGAGCCATTTGCTGGGGCTTATACCTTTTTTAACGGTGAGAAGCTGGTGGTTTGGCGGGCGTTTTCTAAATCGTTGCCCTGTCCTAGCGTAGGTGTGTGCGGCCAGGTGATAGAAAGAGGCGCTGACGGTAGCGTCAGCATTTTGACTAAGGACGGCGTGCTGGTGATAGCAGAGGCTGAGACGCTGACTCATGGGAGGACGCTGCCAGCAAAAATTATGACCTCTCTGCGCGATCGCCTAAGTACTAATGCTGAAGATGAACTGTATAAAGTCAATCAAAGAGTCAGTGCGCTAGAGACTCAAATTCAGCAGCTCCGACAAATGATTGAACAGCAGAAGCAGTAGTTTATGGCCTGGTTGATCGCCGTTTTTAGCTGTTTTTGGGCGATCAGTGGTATCGCCTAAATGTGATCTGGTCTGAGCATTCATCAAGACAGCATGATAAGTTTGGGACTACTTTGACAGTTGGCAAGATCGGATGGCTCAAGAATTTTTGCGCGTTGCAATGTTCACAAACCTTTTTTATCCTGTCGTTTCAGGATCGGCGACCCATACGCGGGGATTGGCTCGCTCGCTGAGCGAACAAGGCCATCATGTCATTGTCATTACGCCACACGTGGACCCGAGCACGCCTAAGTACGAAGTAATGGACGGCTTTGAGGTGCATCGTATTCCAGCGATTCGTTTGCCTGAGATGCCCATCTCGCTAAATTTCCCTTGGCTGAGCTGGACGCTATGGCCCAAAAATCTACGCCGCATTGAAAACCTGCTAAAGCAGCACAATATTCAGCTGCTGCATATCCATAACCATATGTTTGATATGGCATTGAACGGTGTTTTGTTAAAGCGTCGGCTCAAAATTCCAGCAGTGCTAACGATTCATACGGTGATTCAGCACAGCGTTCGGGCGTTTAACCTGTTGTTGTATCCAGCAGATCGCTTTTTCTTGCGACACGCGGTAGTGCGACGCGTCGATGCGGTGGTTTGTCCCGATGCCAATATTCAAAACTACCTGCGTCAGGCCTTTGGCCGTGTCGATGGCAAGTTAGTTCCCTATGGCATTAGCCTACCGCCCCACCCTGGCCCAGAGATTGAGACTGACATTATTGAGCGATTTGGGCTGCAAGGCCGTCGCCTGATTCTGTCGCTGGGCAATGTGAATGTGTTTCGCAATCGGCTCGATTTAATTCGTGCCATGCCAGAGGTGCGATCGCGCTTTCCAAACGTTCTTTTACTTATTGTCGGTGGTATCGGCGATCAGCGCCCTGTAGAGCTAGTCAAGCAGCTGGGCCTAGAAGACAACGTGCTCTTTACCGGCGCACAGCCCCACGAGCACATGTCGGTGTATCACAACTTGGCTGAAATAGAAGCGATGTGGCTCGACCAAGACGAAGCCGGACAAAACTCGATTGGCATTGCTGGCATGGAAGCGATGCTATCTGGTAAACCTATTTTGACCGTGTCTAATGTTGATGCCTTTGGGCCGGGCGTGCTAACTAGTGGACGCAATGTTGTGATTCTCAAAGCAGGCGACCACGAAGGACTTGCTGTCATTCTCAATGATCTGTTGGCTCATCCTGAAAAAAGTCAGCAAATAGGCCAGTCTGCTCAGGCATTGGCCCGCAACTTGTTTACTTGGCCACAGATTGCAGCCAAAACTACTGCGCTCTACCGTTCTCTTATCGGTTCTTTTGCGGGTAGTCCCTTTTCTGAAAAAGCCGCATCTGGCAGTGCTGTAGTGAGCGCGCCGATTAACCAAGGCCTCTTACCGAGTCCTCCTACAGTTGAGAAGGCAAAATGACCGCTTCTCCTCTAGTTGTACTGGGTGCGCTTGGCAACTGCTTAGATATTGTGGATGCTGCTTTAGCCATGAATGAGGCGGCCAAAGAGCCTGTTTTTGAAGTGCTGGGCTATTTAGATGATGAGCCCTCTAGACAAGGCACTCAAGTACGTGGATTTCCGGTGCTAGGCTCACTGGCCATGGCAAGAGAAATGCCCGATGCGTACTTTATAAATGGCATTGGCAGCTCTCGTAGTCACCGTCAAAAGCAAGCCATGATTGAAAGCTTAGGCCTCACGATTGAACGATTTGCGACTGTTGTTCATCCTTCGGCGGTCATCGCTTCATCGGCGTCGATTGGTCAGGGTTGTGTGGTTATGGCCAATGTGACTGTTTGCGCCAATGTGACTATTGGCCATCAGGTAATGATGTTGCCTAACTGCGTCGTAGGACATGACTCGACTATCAACGACTATTCTATTTTGGCGGCAGGTGTGACCGTCTCTGGCGTTGTCAATGTCGGTAGTGCTTGCTATCTCGGCGCGAATGCATGTGTGAAAGAGTATTTGACAATAGGCGAACAAGCACTTCTTGGAATGGGTGCTGTGGTGGTTAAAGATGTGCCAACAAATGCTGTGATGGTGGGAAACCCAGCGCGAATATTAAAGCAGATGGCCTAGGTAGGAATCAGCAAGGCAAAATACTCCAATGACAGGAAGACGCCAATGACAACAGAAGAGGGATTAAAGCCTGAGGCAGTCGTACAAAATCGTCGTCTGGACTGGAAACCGATTTTAGGAAGCCTACTTGGCATTGGGGTACTGGTGTGGCTAGTCTCCAACCAAAAATCAACAGAGATGTGGGAGCAACTGAAGCACGCAAATCCTGGCTTACTGCTTATTGGCTTGCCGCTGATACTGGTCAACATGGCGGTACGGGCTATTCGCTGGCGGACACTACTAGGTCGAGGGTTAGGGTTGCGTTTCGGGCGAGTTTTCTCAGCTCTAATGATTGGCTATTTGGCCAATACGGTGCTGCCTGCTCGGGCGGGCGATCTTGTCCGCGTTTATGATTTGGCCGATGACAAGACGCTACCGCTGAGTCGTGTGCTCTCGACAGTGTTTGTAGAGCGCGTCTTAGACATGGCTGCCATCATGATGGTATTGGCTGTGAGTGCACTCGCTGCACCGCTGCCAGATTGGCTGTGGCGCGGGGCTTTGATGCTCGCGATCGTAACGGCTACCGGCATCGGCGGTCTTATCGCTTTGGGCCTAGCGGGAGAATGGCTGATCAACTTTGTATTGCGTCCTTTTGAGAACAAGATACCGAAGCTTGTCAGCCTGATGAGAAAAGGAACCATAGAATTTTCTAACGGACTCCATCAGCTTCGCAGTCCCATCGTCCTCATGAGCTTTTTCCTGTCTACAGCTGCGCTCTGGGTGCTAGAAATCGCTCTTGTTTTAGTCGTTGCCCAAGCGTTTAACTTACCGCTAGGTGGGCTAGATGCAGCTGTGCTGATGCTGTTTTCAGTATTTTCGAGCTTGATTCCGGCTTTACCTGGTCAAATTGGTACCTTTGAGCTCGCCATGGTGACTGGATTAGACTTTCTGGGGTATACCGGCTCGGCAGCCTTACCGTTTGCCCTTATGCTGCACTTACTGCTGTTGGGTGGCACTGCCATGATTGGGATTGCCTGCTTGATTTATAGAGGATTACCCATTCAGATGACGAGTCTTGCTGTGAAGGCTCCTGCCAAGCCTTCGGTGTTGGCTGAGTCTTCTCAGGATGTAGGAAAATTGAATTCTTGAATAGACCACATGATTAGAGAGGAGAAGTTGCCAGTTATGGCCCGTGTGCGATCGCGATTACAAAGAGCCAAGTTTGGCCTATATTGCCTATGGCTGCTACTTACTTTAGGGCTAACGCTAGGCGCTTTGCCATATGTTCCAGCGGACGGGTTTGTCATTCCCTTAGATCGGTTCCAATCTTTTAATAAAGCTTTTTTTTACCGTGACTATACCTATTAACCCGAAGCTAGCGTTTGGCCTTCTCCTTTCAATATTGTTAGTGGCAAGCTATACGGTATCTGCCTGGAGTTTGGGTCGTTTGTTTATTCGCTGGCGTTCCAGCGAAAAGCAGCCTGTTGTGATGACCTATGCCTTCGGTCATGCGCTGCTAGCGGTAATGCTGCAACTCATGGCCTTAGCAGGCCTCATCCACTGGTATCTCCTCATACCTTTACTCGGTATCGTGGTTGCGCTCAATTTTAAGCTACATGGTGTGCCAGATTTGACTTGGGAAAAACATGATCTCTTTCCCAAGTCAAGGCCGGGCCAAGTTTTAGCCTGCAGTACCATCCTTTTGATCTGCTTTGTGGCAGTGATTACATTTTCATTCCCTGGAACAGATGCTCTAGCCTATTACATGGCACAGCCAAAACTAATAGCAACCACAGGCCACTACACACCTTTGCCAGGGTATGAATACTTTGCAACGTTGCCTGCTATCGCCGAAATGCCCTATGCATTTATGTATTGCCTGGCTAATGACAGCTTTGGTTGGGTCGCTGCCAAACTTTCCATGTGGCCTGTTTTTGTAGCGGTGCTGGCATTGCTCTGGCAGCTTGTGAGGCGGTTAGGCGTCTCTACGCAAGCTGCCTGGATGTTTGTTGCCTTAGGGACGACCAGCACCGCGATTACGCTAGTGGCCTGGGATGGTAAAACAGATCTCATTGGGGTCATGTATGCCCTGAGTGCGGCTGTTTTGCTGCCAGGGCTATCAGCAGATTCGCGGCCAAGATCTGCTGGAATCGCCGCGAACTTTCCACAACCGTCTCAATCTTTCCCGTGGTTCATGGGTTGGATGGCTGCCTGTGCGGTGATGGCAAAGCTCTCTTTTTTACTAATTTTGCCGTTTTGTTTGGGGGTTCCCCTGATTTTGCTATGGCGAAGACAGCCCAAGCGCTGCACTCAGTTCGTCATAAAGTCTTGCTTAGCGGCGGCAGGTGCTTTTATGTTGGGCTGGTGGTTTAAGAACTTTGTTCTATTTACAGATCCATTTGCACCACTTCTGAACTTTCGAGCGAGCACGCCTGAATTTGCCTTAGAACAGGTTTGGTTTTCGCCTGAGAACACGCGATGGTTGCTCATGACTTATCCGCTAGCGCTGATATTTGGCAACTATCCATTGCAGCATGGCGGTCTATCTCCTATTTGGCTAGTGTTATTTCCAACAATCGCGATGCGGCCATGGAAGTCAGAAGCTGGACTAAAGTCGCTTTACCTAGCCTGTGGTGGGCTCACTGGCATGATGGCCTGGATGCTGTTGCGGCCTTCAGTGATTGCACCCAGATATTTTTTGCCGACGCTACTGTTGCTCTGTCCGATATTGGTGCTAGGACTAGACCAGTGGTGGCAAAAAAAACGACTATGGGCGGTGACCGCAACTGTCACTTCCGTAATAATCCTGCTGCTCCACTGTAACTATGTTTACTACGTATGTAAGTACACGACGCTACCTCTGTTGCGCACCTTCGATGGCATCGTAGGCGTGACTCCTTTGCTAGATAGAGCTAACAAATTAATCTCCGATCCTCGTCCAGAGGTAAAAGTATTGCTTCTTTCCTACTCAAGCGAATTTTTGCCAAAAAAGATGTTGCTATCTTTTATCGTATTGTTTGACGAAAGTAGAACGGATAATTCTCCAAATGCAAAGCCGATTGGGAAGGACGAGTCAATCTTAGAGTTTGCGCTGCGTGAAAAAGTCGATTACATCGTCTACGACCCAATTACTCACAGCCGAGACGATTTGGACATAACGGCTCCGCCTGGATTAGTGGTAGAAAAATTGGAATATGCCAAAGATGTGTATTATCTATACGCACTTGAACGGCAAGATGCTACGAACTAGAGACGCTAAGAATTAAGAGAAAACATATGACTCCGTTGGTTTCAGTTGCGGTACCTGTCTATAACGGCGCAAACTACATGCGTGACGCGATTGATAGTGTCTTGGCGCAGACCTACCCTAATGTTGAAGTTATTGTTGTCAACGATGGTTCGACCGATGAGGGTAAAACGGAGGAGATTGCACAGGCCTATGGCGATCGCATTCGTTATTTTCCTAAACCCAATGGCGGTGTTGCCACGGCCCTCAACCTCGCCCTCGAAAAAGCGAAGGGTGAATACTTTTGCTGGCTATCTCACGATGATCTATACCTGCCAGAAAAAGTTGCCAAAGAAATGGAAACGCTGTTGGCATTGCCAGACCCCAACGCTGTCGTCTTTTGTCGCTACACGACGGTCAACGCCAAGACTCAACCAGTTTCCACCCCGCCAAATCCGCCCCAGTTTCCGCCACAACAGGCTGCCTATCAGTTACTGCTAGGCCAGTGGTTACATTGCTGCACTATCTTGGCGCCCAAAGCTTTATACCTAGAGAGCGGTGGTTTTCGCGCAGATCTCCCGACCACGCAAGACTATGATTTGCTGGTCAAAATTGGGCTCACGCATCCTTTTATAGAGCTGCCAGAAGTGCTTTTAAAGGCGCGTGCCCATGCAGAGCAAGGCTCTCTAACGCTTGGTCATAAAAAGGAAGTAGAACGTTTCTTTGAAGAACATATTCCACTGCTATCGCCAGACTATATGCAGTCTAATTTCACCTGGGAAGAAAGCATTGACGCTTTTGTGGCCCTAGGTCAACAGATGCGCAATCAAGGGTTTTCAAAGTCGATTCTGATGGTGGCTGAGCAGCTCACGCTGTGTGAAGCTCAGCGGGCCAAGCCAGCTAGATTATGGACAGCACTCGAGCAGTTAATGATTCAAGACTACATGAGCATTACACCACAGCCAGATCACACCTCCAGCGCTCCGCTCACCGTAAAAGGTAAGGTTAAAGCGGTGGCAAAACGAGTGTTGCCATTAGAGGCACGGCAATCTGTGCGCGCTTTACAGACCAAACTCCAGTCCGGGCGCGCCAACAGTAGCCTCAGTCAATCATCGCCAGCTCGGGCCCTTGACCAAAAAACTGCGTCTCTAGACTTTACACAAATTTTTGAGCACAACGGCTTTAAAGGAACAGACTCTCTATCGGGTGAAGGCTCTACCCTATTTCAAACCCGCATCGTCCGAGCAGAATTGCCCAAGCTCATCGCAGAGTTGGGAATACAGTCTCTACTAGACGTTCCTTGTGGTGACTGGCACTGGATGAAGGAAGTCAATTTAGAGGGGATTCAATACATTGGTGGAGACATCGTCCAAGCCATTGTGGATCAAAACAATGAACAATATGGCAACGAAATCCATCAGTTTAAGCAGCTCAACATTATTTCTGGGCCTTTGCCCCAGGCAGATATCATCTTTTGTCGAGATTGCCTCGTACACCTTAGCTTTGCCGATGGCCTAGCTGCGCTGGAGCAGTTTCGAAAAAGCGGTGCCAAATGGCTGCTAACAACAACTTTTACTGAGCGCGAAAGCAACAAAGATCTCTACGAAGGCGACGTTTGGCGGCCGCTGAATTTAGAGCTGTCGCCCTATCACTTGCCAAAGGCAGAACGGTACATTAACGAGGGCTGTACAGAAGGCAACAATCTTTTCCAAGACAAGTGCTTAGGGCTGTGGCAGCTGTCATGAATGTAGTCAAGAATGCAGGTAAGCGTCGGGCCAAAAAGCGGTTCTCGCAAGAGCAGTCTTCTCAACAGAACAGCGCTAAAAAGAAGATTCTCTTTGTGGCGATGCAAAATAGTCCTCATGCTTGCCGTTGGATTAACAGCATTGCAGCCACTGACTACGAGCTACACCTGTTTGCTATTGACAACAATCCACCATTGCCAGCGCTTAAGAGCGTCACTATTCACTGGCCCTTTATCAAAAAGCCGGGCGTCCAGCCTTCTAGCCTGCGGGGGTGGGTGCGCTCTACGCTCAGAACTGCTTGGCACTGGGCAACCGCAACCCCCCGTGATTATGGCTCATCGGCTCTGACGTACGCAGCCATTTATCCGATGCCGCTTTTTCCGCTCATTCAGCTGCTCTTGCACCGCATTCCCATCCGCATTGGCAATGCTAAGACCAAAGTCTCTTTAATCCATGGGCCGAGAACGCTTGCACGGCTGATTCGTCAGCTCAAGCCCGACCTCATCCACTCCATGGAGTTTCAGCATTGCGGATATGTCGTTTTAGAAGCTAAAAAATATTGCCTTGAGACCTTTCCTACGTGGCTGGCTTCTAACTGGGGAAGTGATATTTATTACTATCGTCAATTTGCCGATCATCGCGCGCAAATCTCTCGGCTATTACGCACGGCTGACTACTATTTATGTGAATGCCACCGAGATATTCAGCTGGCCAATCAGCTTGGCATGACTGCCAAGGCCTTACCTGTCATTCCCAATACCAGTGGTTTTGATCTTGATCATGCCCACCGGCTGCGAACGATGACACCTACATCTCAGCGAAAAACGCTGATGATTAAAGGCTATCAGCATTTTGCCGGACGAGTACTGACCGCGCTAGCGGCGGTAGAGCGATGCGCTGAGGTTGTAAAAGACTTTCAAATAATTATATTTTCGGCGTCTCCAGAGGCGATCGCACGGGCTGATGAGCTGCGATCGCACACTACCATCCAAAATATTAAAATACTGCCCCACACCTCTCACGAGGCTATGCTGGAAGCCTTTTCCCAGGCGCGGGTATATCTAGGCGTTAGTATTTCTGATGGCATTAGTACTTCTGTTTTAGAGGCGATGGCGATGGGCGCATTTCCGATCCAAACTAATACTGCTTGCTGCGATGAGTGGTTTGAGCACGAGGAAGGGGGCTATATTGTTGAGCCTGATGATACAGACACAATTGCAGCTCGATTGAACTCGGCTCTATGTGACGATGCTCTTGTTAATTGTGCTTCTGAAGTGAACTGGCGAACTATCACAACTCGCCTGGACCAACGAGACTTTTCCCAACGGGTCTCTCGGTTGTATGAGCAAATTTTTCAGGAGATTAGCTCCAGTTTCCTGTCTGTAGACCTGTAATGCTGTAAAATCGTGACTCTGAAAATCCAGGTTGGTAATCTGCTGATAAGATGTTCACTAGTTTAAAGACCTTCAGTGCACTGAGCACCATGTTCTCGCTGCTATTGCTACCAACCAGTCAATGTTTTGTATGAGATGCGGTCATGTCAGTTCCAATTACCTTAAGATCGCATATTGTACTATTGCTTCAGGTGTCCAGAATGGACATTCGAAAACGCTATTTAGGTACAGTTCTAGGTAGTATTTGGGCAATTATTTCCCCCTTGTTCACAATCACGCTGATATACGTCGTAATGACGTACGGACTCAAGGTTGGTGTTACTGCAGGCGATCAGTCATATATCAATTGGCTCGTATCTGGAATGCTGGCCTGGTTTTTCGTATTGGAGATTTTATCGACAGGGGTAGCCACCATCCGTGAAAATGCTCATCTGGTGACAAAGATGCGCTTTCCTCTTCACCTTTTGTTGATTGCGAAAGTGGCTTCTGCAATGCCAATTCACATTTTACTCATGCTGCTTTTTATGCTGGTAGTGGCCATTCAAGGCGAAGGCTCATTTGCGTACTGGATTCAGTTGCCATACTACTTTGGGTGCGCAACACTACTAACGCTTGGCATCAACTACTTTACGGCGTCTGCTCAGGTATTTACTCGAGATATTGGTGCTCTAGTTGGAGTACTTCTACAAGGTTTATTTTGGGCAACTCCTATCTTTTGGCGTGAAGACTTAATTGCAGATTCTGGTTTTAGATTTCTTGTATACAGTCCCTTTGCCTACATCATTACAGGCTATCGAGATAGTTTGTTTGATGCGGTGCCCTTTTGGCATCGTCCGATTGAAACGATTATTTTCTGGAGCATCACGATTTTCATACTGTGCATAGGAATAGTCTTTTTTCAGAAAATGCGACCTCACTTTGCGGATGTACTGTGAACCAAATGGCTTCTGAGAATGTGAGTACTCCTATCATTTCTGTTTGCGAGTTGACCAAAGCTTATAACTTATACGCGAGGTCTTCTGATCGGTTAAAAGAAGTGATTGTCCCTTGGCGCACTTGGCACAAAACATTTTGGGCTTTGAAAGGGATTAGCTTTGAACTGAAGGCTGGCGAACATCTTGGCATTTTAGGTGCCAATGGTGCAGGGAAATCAACACTCTTACAGGTGTTAGCAGGAGTACTGACCCCAACATCAGGAACAGTAGAGGTACGAGGTAAACTTGCTTGTTTGCTCGAATTAGGTGCGGGCTTCAATCCGGAGTTGACAGGCCGTGAGAATGCGATTTTTCAACTACAGCTCTCGGAATTTCCATCAAGTCAAATTTCATCAAAAATAGCTGAGATTGAAGCTTTTGCAGGCGTTGGTGATTTTTTCGATCAACCGATGAAGCTTTACTCAAGCGGTATGTATGTGCGTGTGGCATTTGCCGCAGCCATGCTGACCGATCCAGACATTTTAATTATCGATGAAGCATTAGCTGTTGGCGATATTGTTTTTCAGCAAAAATGCATGAGGAAACTAGCTGATTTCTGTCAGCGGGGGACTATTATCTTTGTTAGCCATGATCCTGTATCGGTCAAGAGAATATGCAACAGAGCAATATGGCTGGAAAATGGACAGATAAGGGAACTGGGAAATGCGAAAGAAGTTTGCGACAAGTATGTTGGATCTTCACATGAAGAGCTTGGAAAAAGCTACGACCAGAACGCATCGTCGTCTGCTGAAGTCATAAAAACGTCTGAACTGCCGCAAGAGGTAGCATTCTTAAGTGAAAAAGCAACCTCAGCATCAGAGCAGATGAAACATAAAATAGCTCTCTTGACCAGTAAAGAATCTTGGGCTTTTGACCAAAAAGATTGCATTGGGACAAAAGAAGCCATTATTCTAGAGGGCTCTATCGATAGCGTAGACGGAAAAAAAACTGTAGCATTTGAAG
>JBCBKQ010000069.1:0-23947 GCA_038521595.1 Cyanobacteria bacterium J06627_28
GCCAGCTATCGGAAGACATTTTTTACCTACGCTTTTATATGCATTTTTTATGGTGCATACTTTTGGATGCATTCTTTGGCAATATTGTACTTTTTCAAGGCCTATTTTTTTACTTGTAAGCTAATACTTCGTAGCCATTTTATTCACATAACAATACTTCTTTGTCAGCGACTGTCGGGCTTACGAACCTGCAATATTTTCAGTAGATGAGACATTTTTTAGGGAATCTTATAAGCATATATTTAGAGCGTTTTTACGTAAGAAAACGCTTTTTTTACAGGTTATAAGTGTGGATGGCGTCCGTAAAAACAAGGCTCATTTTACCCAGTCACAGCAGCAGCTCGCATTGGCGCTATTGCCTTTATTAGGTGCAGTTTTGCCTAGTGTCAGTGCTTCAGCACAGGTAATTGCCGCTGATGATGCAATAGGTACTACTACTGATGTCGTAGGCGATCGCATCGATATCGCAGGTGGTCAGCTCTCCAGCGACAATGCCAACCTCTTCCACAGCTTTGAAAACTTTAATGTCACGGCAGAACAAACTGCCAACTTTGTCGCCCCTAGCGCCAATATTCAAAACATTGTCGGTCGGGTTAATGGTGGTCAGGGCTCTGTCATTGACGGCACGCTACAGGTCAGCGGCAGCGAGGCAAACCTGTACCTGATGAATCCAGCAGGCATCTTGACCGGGCCAAATGCTCAGCTCAATTTGCCAGGTAGCTTTACCGCGACAAGTTCGACAGCCATCGGCTTTGAGCATGGTGAGTTTGCCGCTGACGGCAACCTGGCCACCCATCATCTCAATGGCACACCTGAAACCTTTTACTTTGCTAGCGAGCAGCCGGGCGCTGTCGTGAATTTAGGTGAGCTCAGTGTAGCGGCAGGTGAAAGCATTACGCTAGTTGGCGGCACAGTGGTTAATACCGGCGAGCTAAGCGCACCAGAAGGTAGCTTAATCCTCGCAGCTGTCGAGGGAGAGAGCCTCGTCAGAATCAGCCAGGGAGAACAGCTGCTCTCCCTAGAGGTAGAAGCACCAGAAAGCTATTCGTCTATTGTCAATGATTTATCGTCAGGCAATATCGGAGCGCTGCTAACAGGTCAAGAGATGGCACCTGTTACAACACTGGTGACCAATGCCGATGGCAGTGTGAGCCTACGTGGGACGGCGCCAGGGAGAGAACAGGCGATTGGAGAACAAGCGATTGGAGAACAGGCGATCAGAGAACAAGCGATCGCACAAACCGGAGGCCATGTCATTACGACAGGCACCCTCTCTACCCAAGGCAACATCGGCGGTGACATTAACATCTTAGGCAGGCACATTGCCCTCACCGATGCCACACTCAATGCCTCAGGCACCTACGGCGGCGGCAGCATTCGCGTAGGCGGAGACTACCAAGGGCAAGGGCCCATAGAGACGGCCTCTACCACAATCATCGATTCATTGTCTTCGCTATCGGCTAATGCGGTGCAGGCGGGCGATGGCGGCAGCGTCATCGCCTGGGCAGATAGCTATACGCAGTTTGAAGGCAATATTTCGGCAACGGGTGGAGAATTAAGCGGCGATGGCGGCTTTGCAGAAGTCTCTGGAAAGATTGACCTAGCACTCTCAGGCAACATTGACGTGAGTGCCCCAGCAGGCGAACTCGGTGACATTCTTATCGATCCGTTTAATCTGGTGATTACAGATGGGGCACCGCCCCCAAACACCGTAAACACCAGCTACCAATCCAGTACGACAACTGAAGGCCTCACTGGCAATGTCACGATTGCAGCTGACAACAACATTACGATTGAAGACCTTGCGGATAATGAGCTGTTGTTTGCTATAGGCACCAATGTTAGCTTCATTGCAGATGCAGACAATGATGGCAGCGGCAGCTTTTCAATGAATTTGGGCGATAGGATTCGCTCGGAGCAGGGCGATATTGCGATCGCAGGCGCTAATATTACAGCCGGAACCCTGGATACCAGTACCCCTGCCCAAGACCCCGGCGGAAATGGCAACATTACCGCCGGTGATGTCATTATTTCAGCGACTGAAAACATTGTTGCTGAAAGCATTCTCACCTTTGGTCGGCGAAATGCGGGCCCGCAACACTCAGCGAACGGCGGCCAAGTAACCCTCACCACCAGCGGCGGTAGCGTCACAATCAACGAAAAAATTGATACGTCCTCATTTATCAACGGACGTAGGGCTGGCGACGGCGGCAACATTACGATTGAGGCCCGTAACAACATCCAGCTTGGAGCAATGCCACTCCCAGGCGCAGGTTTTCCGGCGAGTACGGTTTTAAACAGCACTTCTACCGCCACAGACAGGCGATCTGGCAGAGGTGGCGATATTTCTTTACTCACCACCAATGGAAACATTGCAGCCTATGGCGTTGTCAGCACACAATCACAAGCAAACGATAGTAATTCTGGCAATGGCGGCGAGATAACGCTCACAGCCAGCAATGGCAACATCTCAACCGGCTCACTCTACACGATGGCAACAGCAGGCGCAGGCCTTGCGGGTAATTCGGGCAGCGTCAGCATCACCGGACAAGATGTTCTCATAAACGAGATTTTCACATTCTCTAATGCCAATGGCAACAACGCAGGCAACGGTGGCAATGTTGATATCTTTGCTAGCTCGGTAGAAGTTCTCTCACATATCAACACAGTTTCTCAAGCACAAAGAGAAACTCAAAATGCAGGCAATATAAACATCACTGCGCCGGATAGTATCGAGATCGGTGGACAGCTCACAGCTTATTCATTCGCAATGTCTGGTGCAAACGCAGGCAACGGTGGCGCGGTTGATCTAATTTCCAACAACATTGCTGTTAACGATATAGACACCCTAACAAGAGCAGACGACTGGACGCCTGCCTATAGCGGCCTTGGCCGACCTGGAAATATCACACTTGCCGAGTTTAGTGACATACCCGGCAGCAGCATTTCCGCTGGCAATATCAATTCATCCTCTTTTTCAGACAATAGCGACTCTCGTAACGGGGGAAATGTCGCAATGACCGCAGATACTATCTCGCTATCGGCGATTAACACATCGTCTAGGGCTGATGACGACGACAACGCTGGCAATGGCGGTAATATCAGCATTCAAGGTGGTCAGAGCGTATTTGCTACGGGCAATTTACGGACGAATTCTTTTGCGGATGAAGACAACGCAGGCAACGGTGGGACTATCGACATCACAGGCGATACGGTCGAGCTTTTAGGCAATATCAATACCAGCTCTGTCGATGACGATGGCCAAACAGGAAATGCGGGTAGCATCACCGTCACAACAGGCACAAGCAACATAATACGCGGTTCGATTTCGGCGTTAAGCTCTGGTAATGGGCAGGACGCGGCGGTAAGCCTCATTGGCGATGAAATCGCTTTACTGGGCGGAAACAACTCTATTGAAGTTGGCTCTATCGCATTTGACACCGCTACAAACGGTAGAAGAATACGGTTAGGTGATGACGTCAACACCATAGGCCTAGGCCTTAGTAATCAGGATTTGGCAGCCGTTGGCCGAGCTGATCAAATCTTGATAGGGAATGCCAACAGTACCAGTAATATCCGAGTATTAGAGGCTGCGATCGCATCCACAATCCCCATCCACATTCAAGGGGGAGACCGGGTTAATAGTCGAATTACCACCGGCACCACCTTCCATAGAACAGACAATACCTCAGGCTACATTGCAGGCAGCCAAGTCACCTTTACCAATATTGAAGAGCTTCGCGCAGCGGGTAATCCTACAAACAACGTCGTCACATACGAAAATTTCGTTGGCCCGCAGGCAACGCTAGACCTGAGCACGCTCAGCAATATCGGCAATGTGATTGGCGCTAATGGGACACCGAGCACGCTGCAAGCAGAAGATACGAACAATATGTGGACGGTGACCGGACTCAATAGCGGTACGGTTAGTGGCATCACCTTTTCAGACTTTGACACGATAGAAACCGCCAGCAACGCCAACACGGTGCAGCAGTTTTTATATACAAATCCAACCTCTCTCATTAGCGGCTCAATCTCAGTAGGAGATAGCGATTTAGAGCTGATTGGAGATGAGATCGCAATTGGCACTAACAATGGCGTAACGGGTAATGGAAATCTGTTCGTTCGCCCTGCAAATAATCAGGTTGACATACAGATTGGTGGAATAGATACAGGTGCTGCACAGACGCTGACGCTGACCGACAATGAAATCGCAGCCATTCAACCAGGCTTTACCTCCATTGAAATTGGCGGTGAGAACCAGATAGGCGGCATTCGCTTAGCAGACACAGTGACCTTTGCAGATACGGTCATGCTACAAACCCAGGGAAGCGTAGAAGGTGACGCCTCTGGCGGCAGTCGGGCAGGCGTGGCGTCCATAGGTGATGTTGTGATTGAAAGTACCGATGGAGATATTGCGGTGGGTGCGATCGCAACAATTGATGGCAATGTCACCCTACTCAGCGGCGGCAGCATCGAAGTCGAATTCATTGACACACAGGGCCCTAACAACAACACAACCAATGCAAAAATTGTTGTAGATGCGCAAACAGACTTTGTTGCAACAGGAACCGCCGCAACCGGCAGCAGTATCGTCACACGCAGAGCAGGGGCTGATGCCGTGAGCCTGCGCTATGGCAATGCCAACAGAGATGCCGTCAATTTTACAGTGGGTACAGGCACCCAAAATGGAATTATCAGCAAGATTGAAACAGGCGCTAACAGTATTACGACTGGGCTGTTTCCAGGCAATCATGTCTCCGGTAATATTGAGCTGATCAACAGAGGTAGAGGCGTCGTCAGTTCACCGCCAACCCCTGACTTACCAAATGACCTGCCAGAAAGTCCTAACCCCAGTCTGATTTCGGCCACGCTTGAAAATAGCGTAGCGGCTGCTAGCACCACAGCCGAGCAGCCAGCGGTTGTCTACACAGGCGCGTCTTCTAATGAGGTTGGCAGCATCGTCGATGTTTTCACACAAATTGAAATTGGAGTCTCTTCAAACTTTAGCCAGCATCTGGGACTAGAACAGGAACAAAGAAAACCAACAACACTGTATGGCATGCAAAGTACGTTAGCAGAGGTCCACCGAGAAACAGGCGTGACCCCTGCACTGGTCTATGTGTATTTTGTGCCAGATGCGGCAGACCCTAATGCGGTGGTCACCGGCAGCGAAAGGCCCCCAATGGCAAACGATCAGCTAGAAGTCATGCTGATTACCCAAGATAGTGACCCTATTCGCCGTCGCCAGTGGGGCGTGACCAGAGCGCAAGTCAATGAAGCCAGTCAAAACCTACGGCGATATACCACCAGCGAATTTTCGGCCCCCAGGCAATATTTAGAGCCTGGGCAACAGCTCTACGACTGGATTATGCAGTCATTAGAAAGTGAGCTGCATCAGCGCAACGTACAAAGCATTGGCTTTGTGATGGACACAGGGCTAAGGACAATACCCATTGCAACCCTGCACGATGGAGAACAGTTTTTGGTAGAAAACTACAGTCTCGGCCTGTTGCCAACCTTTAGTCTGACTGATTTTGAAAGTATTGCGATAGGGAGCGCGGCTCAAGATAGATTGCGCGATCGCACCAATTTCAGCAACACTCAAGTGCTTGCCATGGGTGCCTCCGAATTTGACGATCAGCCAGATTTGCCCGCTGTTAGTGCGGAAATCAATCTCATTACCGAAAAGCTATGGGAAGGCGATGCTTTTTTAAATGAGGACTTCAATCTAGAAAATTTGCGATCGCAGCTGCAAGACGAGGACTACGGCATTATCCATCTGGCCACCCATGCAGCCTTTGAATCTGGAGATTTAGAAAACTCCTTCATTCAGCTATGGGATGATCGGCTCTCTTTGACAGATATGGCCGCCTTAAATCTGTCAGAGGCAGATATCAGAATGATCATTTTGAGCGCCTGTAGCACGGCCCTAGGCGATGAGGACTCCGAATATGGCTTTGCGGGGTTCGCGGTAAATGCAGGATCGCAGTCAGCCATGGCTAGCCTGTGGCCCGTCAATGATGAAGGCACCCTGGGCTTTATGGCGCAGTTTTATAGGCACCTCGATCAAGCGCCCGTTCGCGCCGACGCACTGCGACAGGCGCAGATGAGCCTGATTCGAGGAGAGGTTGGCATCAACGATGGGGAGGTCTATGGCCCAGAAGGTGAACTGCTCGCGGAGCTACCGTCTCTGGCGAATAGCGGTCGATGGGACTTTTCCCATCCCTTTTATTGGTCGGCCTTTACGATGATTGGCAACCCATGGTGAGGTGTTTATAGCAAAGTGGGGAATGCATTCCCCACTTTGCTATGCACTTAGCTTTATAGAACAAAGGTTATGGCTATTCGTAGTGGCGTAAGCTAAGTGCGAACGGCTATGGTTCCAGGGTGCTGGAAGTCTTTAATTACCGAACACTTACCAAAATTACCGAGCACTCACCAAACGCGCCAGTCTTCCCAGTCCAGGTTGAAAATGGATGTATCGGGGAAAGCCGTTGGGTTGCCGTTGGCGTTTAGCTGACGCTGCAAAACCTCTAGCTGGGGCTCTTTTGAGGGCAAATCATCGACCAGTTCGTAGGGCAAAATGCCGTTGGTCAGGGCAAAGTCTGCGGTGGTGCCAGCAGCAGCGCCCACTGACCATTCAAAGGAGTGAACCCGATAGGCAGCAGCAGCAATGTTGCTAGTGGCGATAGTCTTACCTGCAATCAGCATATTGTCTACGCTTTGAGGAATCATAGCCCGCAGCGGAATTTGGCCAGGATAGGCTTGGCCATGGGCTTTGCGGATATTCTCACGCTCGGTATTGCCAGGTGTTTCGTGGGGCGACTGGGTGAGGCAGGGATGAAAGTCGATGGCATACTGGGCAATGCCCACTGAGTCGGGGTATATAGTGGAGCGGGTGCGGCGCATGATGTCGGCGGCGGGCACTTTGTTTTCAATCACTGATGTGGTGTTTAGCCCGGCAAGTGCACGCCACAGAGACAGATAGCGAGTTGGGCCTAGCGACGTCTGATAGTATTCGTCTCGATAGTCGGCGCGGGAGATGTCGATTTCATTCACCCGAAAACCGTCGGGATAGGCATAAGAAGGACGACCCACAATACGCCGTGCCTCACGGATATAGGGATACTTGGAAAGGCCATGGGCAGTGCCCATAGGTGCCTCTAGGCCAGAGATGAATCTGTGGTTAGGATTGGGCTCTTTTACGTTCGCCCCCAGCTGAGAGTCGGTATCACCCGCAACCAGCCAGTGGTAGTAGCTATAGGCGTTTTCTTCGGCTTTGCGGAGGGCATCAATTCTGAGTCCGCCAAACCAGCCGCCGGGTTCAAGCTGACCAGTAGCTTGCAGCTGCGCATCGCTGAAAATGAGATTGTCTTCGGCGGTGCCGGGGCGATAGTCGTTGCCCCAGGTCCAGTTTTGCATGGAGATATCGCCGGGGGCGACGGCAGATACGCCAAACTGCCGCGCGTCTGGCCGTGGATGAGGGGCGGCAATGCGGCGATAGGTAAAGACGTAGTCGAAGTAGTCGTTACTGTTGCGCGATCGCTCATAGCTAAAGTAAGGCTCGTACTGGCTGTAATAGCTAGGCTCCACCTGTGGCTGCGGCGATTCGGTGCGCTCCATGGCAAAGGTATAGGTAAAGCCCTGCACGCAGTACGGATCGCCTGTTTCTGTTGGCGAGGAAGGGTTCACATAGGTGCGAGGGTCGAGGCCGAGCTGATAGGGAACGCCAGAGAGGGCAATAACTTCACCCGTTTCTGTCGCTTCGATGACGTACCAGTCGGCGGCCCCGGCGGGGTCGGTCTTATTTACGTCCTTCTCAGCAGGGACAAATTGGATAATTTGCTTGCTAAATCTAGCCGAGTCTTCGTAGGTGTAGCTATCGAGGAAGGTTTCAGAGAGCAGTTCGGAATTGATAGGAGGCGTACCGGGCTGGGGAATGTGTTGGATTGCGATCGCACTTTCAATCATCCGACCATCCGCGCTCATCGCTAGCGCTTTGACCACCGTAGACGGAAACCATTTCAGCTCACCGCCGCCCTGCCTAGCCGCCTCCTGCAGCTGCCGCTCCAAAATAGAATGAGCATCATTCGGGAGAAAGCAAGAGAGACTCACCCAGCAACCACCGGGATTTAACTCGCCATAAAAAGCCTCAATGGTGCTGCGCAGACGCTTGTAGCCCTCTGCATAAAAAAGAAGCGATCGCTGCCTTTTGGCCTCATCCAACGCAGACGTTCCCTGAGAAGAAATCTGCCCACCAAACCAATCGGTCAGCTCCGTCATACAAACCGTGCGACCCGCTAGCAAACTTTCGTAAGCTGTCGCCGTCCCTGAGAGACCACCGCCCACAATTAGGATTTCGCAGTCTACTGTTTCATCCGGTGCAGGCTGTGCGATTCTCCGTTGGAGAGGCTCCGCCATCGCACGAGACTGGCCCGCCAGCACCGATAGCGACGCCAACAACAAGCCCAAAGCGCTCGCCGATAGCCGAGAAAAAGTAGGAACCAACATAGTTTCGGTCGCAGAGAAATTCAAAGGTACATCTTGCCCATAAGCTACGCACTTACACTGTGACTTGACAACCCCATTTGGAACGACTGACGACAGCACATACAAAATAGAACAGGAAAAGGAGACTTATAATATCGGCGAATGTTCAAATCATCTGCCAGCGGTCACCCCCCTTAGCGGTGTACGATGATGATCCGATTAAGCCCTTCAGTATCTGCCAACTAGCCATTATCAAGCTGCCTTGAAACGGCTACTGGGTAGCGCCAGCTCACGATGTCCGAACGCCTCTTATTCATCAGCAACGGCCATGGCGAAGACGATAATTCCTCCCATGTCATTCGCACACTTCGCGCTATTCGCCCCTCACTCGACATTTCAGCAGTCGCCATCGTAGGTGAAGGCAACGCCTACCGCAAACTCGATGTTCCGATCATTGGGCCTACCTACACACTGCCCTCTGGCGGGTTTACCTACATGAACCGCCTGCTGCTGATTGACGATATCAAGGCAGGGCTGCTCACCAAAAGCTGGCAACAGTTTCAGGCCATGCGAGCCGCTGCGCCTAGTATGGATTTGATTGTGGCGACGGGTGACACCGTTCCCCAGGCCTTTGCTTACTTTAGCGGCAGGCCTTTTGTCGCAAACATCGCACCGCTGTCAGCCATGTACGAAGGTACGCTCAAGCTAGATGTGCTGCTCTGGCCCATTTTTAGGTCAGCCAGATGCCGAGCTGTGGCTACCCGAGACAATGACACCGCCAAAGATTTAAAGCGCCAGGGACTCAGCAAAGTTTGCTTTGGTGGAATGCCATCAGCAGATCGTATTCAGCCCACAGGAAAAGCGCTGAACTTGGACGAGTCACAACAAATGGTGGCCTTGCTGCCCGGCTCACGAACAGCTGAAGCCATTCGCAACTTTAAAGTAGAAATGCAGCTCGTCCAAGAAGTCGCGCAAATCAACCCAGCTATCCCTTTTCGCGCGGCCCTAGTGCCCAGCGTGATGGATAGAGTAGCTCAGATTGCCAGCGAAACCGGATGGCACTCTGAAGTCATGTACACAGATAACCAATCGCCCTGGATCAAGCTGAGCCATGCAGGCAGTGCGCAATATCCTCAGCCGGCTGAGATTTTCTGCTATCAAGATGCCTACAGCGACATCATTAGACGAACAACGCTGGTGGTCGGAATGGCTGGACTCGCCATAGAGCAGGCCGTGGCCATTGGAAAACCCATTGTGCAGATTCCTGGAGAGGGGCCACAGTTTACCTATGCCTTTGCCGAGGCGCAAAATAGGCTGCATGGGCTATCGATACAGACGGTTGGGACAGCGGCGGCGACGGCTGACACAATTAAAGAAGCTGCACAAACCGTAGTTAGCACCCTGCAGGATTCAGATTATCTTCAAGCCTGTGTCGAAAATGGGTTTAAGAAGTTTGGGCCTTTGGGAGGCTCGGCTCGCATTGCAAACTTGATTTTGAAACACTTAGATGAGAGCGGGGGCGATAACAATGCGCATTAGAGAGCTGCTCTCCTAATCCAACACTTTTTCCAATATTCCTATTTCTTGAGAGAACGTCACCCGTGCAAAGTTCAGCGCCCAGCCCAGCAAATAGTTCATCGCAACAAACTTCGAGCTATCGACAGCTGGTTCCCTTTATCGCAGCAGAAAAGAGATATTTTATTTTCACCTTTATCTATGTCTGTGGGTTTGTTGTCACCCAGGCCCTGGTGCCACCTTTAGCAAAGCAAGCTTCTGGCTACATCGGTCAAGGGGATGTGAGAAATACGGCATATTGGCTGAGCTTAGCAATGCTGAACTTTGCCATCCAGAGTGCTTTTTTGTACGGGCAGCGGGTCAGTGCCAGTCATGGCTCGTTCAACATTGTTTTGAATCTGCGCAACCGAGCCTATGCCAACCTGCACCGGCTCGGTGTCGATTATTTTGCTAAGTCACAAACGGGTGACTTGACCTACCGGCTCACTGAAGATGCCGATAGATTGGGCGAAGTTATTTTCAAGATGTCTCAGCAGTTTACCTCCTGTGTTTTTCAGATTGTGGTGCTCAGCTTTTATATTATTTATCTCAATTGGCAGCTGTCTTTGACGGGGGTGCTCATTGCACCCGTGATTGGCTTTTTGATTGGGCAGTTTGGCCAGCGACAGCTGATACTATCGCGCAAAAACCAGTCGGCCATTTCGGGACTGTCTTCTTTGATCACGGAAGTGTTTAGCAGTATTCGAATTGTGCAGGCCTTTGCGGCACAAAAGTATGAGCTTGGCAGATTTGGAAAAGAGGCTCTGGCCAATCGAAATACTCGCTTTCGCACAGAGTATTTGACCTCTGTGCAGTATCCGGTCGTCGGTCTATTGCAGGCACTGAGCATCATGCTGTTTTTCTTGATCGGGGCATGGCAAATCTCGACGGGGAAGCTAAATGGGGGGGATTTTGTGGCATTTTTGACGGCGATCGCACTCCTCATCGCGCCAATAGACCTCTCTATCCAACATTACAACCTGTACAAACAGACAGAAGCCTCGGCAGATAGAGTGTTTGAGCTGATTAATATCAAGCCAACGCTGGTGGAAAGAGAAGATGCGATCGCACTTCCTGCCATCACCGGAAAAGTAGACTACCAAAGCGTCAACTTCGGCTACCAAACAGAAAACAACAACATTGAGCCGATTCTGACAGACCTTAATTTGGTCGTGAGCCCTGGCGAAGTCGTCGCCCTCGTGGGCCCCTCTGGCGCAGGCAAAACAACAATCGTAAATTTGCTGGCTCGCTTTTACGATCCGCAAACAGGTCAGATATTAATCGATGGTATAGACATAAAAACCGTCACTATTGAGAGCTTACGCCATCAAATTGGCACTGTACCCCAGGAAACCGCGCTTTTTTCAGGGACTATTGCCCAAAATATTGCCTATGGACAAACTGAGCTAGATTATGAAGCGATTGAGGCAGCGGCAAAAGTTGCCAATGCCCATGACTTTATTAGTCAGCTATCCCAGGGCTATCACACCTGGGTCGGGGAGCGCGGCAGTAACTTTTCCGGGGGGCAACGGCAAAGAATTGCGATCGCCCGCGCCATTCTCCTCAACCCTCGCATCTTAATATTGGACGAAGCCACCAGCGCGCTAGATCCAGAATCTGAAGCATTGGTACAAGAAGCCCTAGAACGAGCCATGAAAAATCGCACCGTCTTTATCATTGCTCACCGACTCAGCACCGTGCGTCAGGCCAACCGTATTCTCTTTTTAGAAAAAGGCAAAATTGTAGAATCGGGCACTCATCCAGAACTGCTAGCTCAAAATGGCCGATATGCGCAGTTCTACACCCAGCAATTCGACACGCCCGACGCATAAAACCGTAGCCATCAAAACTGCAGCCATCAAAACTGTAGCCATAAAGCCAGGGGCCATCGAGCCAGGGAACGCTCACCAATCAACATAAAAAAGCCGACAGAAAACAGCCTGGGGATTAGCGCTGCAAACTATCGGCTTATTTTGTGTGAGGGAGCATCATCACTCCTAGTACAAATACTGACGGATCAATATGGCTATGCGGTGACGCTCACGTGACAGTCCTGTCACAGAATTAATTTGATATGGCCAAAGTTTTGATATGGCCAAAGCAAGGATGCACGCTTACTTGGCTAGTCAGGTTAGCTGCGACGACATAACGGTTTCAGCCAGATATCGTGTCCCTAACTCACCTAACAGATGCAATTCAGGCTTTAACCAATCAACGACAAGCACGAAATAATCAAATCAATTAAAAAGAGAGAAATCCAGGCCATCACCACCGCCGAGGTTGCAGACTCTCCAACGCCGCGACCATGGCGAGCCGCCGTCAGCCCTCGACTACAGCTAGCAACAGCAATCACAATGCCAAACAGTGACGACTTTGCCATAACCGTCAGCAAGTCACCCACGGTGAGATAGGAGCGCACCCCATCTAAAAACGTCGTCATTGATAGTGCATAGGCCTGGGTCGTTAGCAGACCGCCGCTAAATACGCCGCAAAACAGTGCCAACGTTGTCAGCACTGGCAGCATAGTGGCACAGGCAATCACCCGAGGCATGACCAAATAGTCGATAGGATCGGTTCTCAGCATTTTGAGGGCGTCTATCTGCTGTGTCATTTTCATAGCCGCGATTTCGGCAGCAAAGGCTGACCCCACCTGACAGGCCAATACCCCTGCGGTGAGTAGCGGTGCTAGCTCACGGCAATAGGCCGCTGCAAACGCACTACCCAGCGAGCTAACCGCACCAAACTTGGCCATTTCGCGGGCCGTCTGAATGGCAAAAATGATGCCTGCACAAATATTAGTCACCACCACAGGCCCCAAACAGCGCGGCCCAGCACACATGAGGTAGTGCATAATTTGCCGCTGTCCCCAGCGACCTCTGGGCAAACGATGCATGACCTGCCCCGCCAACAAAAAGGCCATGGTGCTGTGGTAAAAGGGGTTATCGGCCTCCTTAGCACCTGGCTTTGGTTGAGGCAGCCACGCAAAGCCAATAGACCTCGACGAGGATCTCTGAGCTGCTCTTTTCTTCGAACTTTTTGACGGATTCCAGAACCGAAAAATTCGATGAGATTTGCTTCTATCGGCTTTGACCATTAGACCACTAGGCTCCTGCTTTGCTGCCGACTTCATCGCCAATCTGGCTGCCGACGGTTGAATCACACACTGACATAGGCGCTATTCAGCAGCCTTAGAGTGCCCTGAGGACATTGTGAGGATATGGCTATGGTAAGACGCGTGTCACAGCTTATTGAACAATCTTGATGACTTGTTAAGAGTTGCAAAATTGTGCCCTTCGGTAATTTCTTAGCTCAGCACATCACTCTCTCCTTTGATGCATGTAGATGTACTATCAAAAACTCAAGGCATAGTACACAAAGCCTATTTATTTTCCGGCTTTCTACTCGACTTCAGACTTCACTCAAAAAAAGCCCGAAACCGTTGCATATCAATCACTTCAGAGACAACCAAGGCATAGTACGTACTACCTTTCAGTAGCTGTATTCGCAAAAGTTTTTTGACTTAGGTGCTTTTTATGAAAAGTTATAGTACACTTGTACCAACAACTAGCGAGGGCGTCCCTTTTCTATCCTGACGCCCTGAACTATGAAAGATACTGACATGGATTTACAGGCGATAAAAGAAAAACTGCAGCAGCTTCAGGCAGAACCCGTCGAGTCTGAAGTACTCGCAATGCCCTGGTCTTCTTCTCAACAGATGGCACTGCCCATCCATCGTCAGCATATCCCCACAGCAAATGGACAGACAACAAATAAAAATAGTACTGCTGCCATTGAGAAGTTGCAGCAGCGTTCTGTACCTTCTGCTACTTCTACCCATCATGGCAATGCTCAAACTGTAAATGGTTATGGCGGTGACTTGATTGCACAGCAGATTTATCGGTTAGAAATCTTAGCCAACAACATCAATGCGCGATCGCAAGAACAAGCCGCAGAGCTAATCGCCATGAAGCGCTCAGCGCAGCAAGCCGCCGTTGGCCTGCGTCGCCAGGGCATTCACAGTCATCCTCAGCTCGACGTCATCGAAACGTTTCTCTCACAGCAAAGCGAAACGTCGGTCCCTCGCATAGAAAGAGACAGCAGCGGCCAGTTTCATCTAAACGATGCCGTCGTTTACTTAAACAAAGCAGAACAAGACGCGCAAACGACTGCTCAGAGTCTACGCAACCGCCGCGCCCCTCAGCACCTTTCTCTCTCTCAGCCTCCTTTCTCTCAGTCCCCTTTCTCTCAGCCTATTGCCAATACTCAGGGCACAGCATACGACGAAGCGTTAGAGTCCGCTACGCCGCCCAGAAATCGTAGAAGACAAGCTATTGGACTGCCTTCGTTACTCGCTGGCCTAAGGCGGCGAATGTTTACCAAGCGCATCCCAGCAGCATCAGACAGCGGTGCTTATACACAGTCCCATGGGCGGTTTTCTTGGACGGATGGTGCCATTTGGTTTTGTGGCGCTGCGATCGCGCGCATCATCATAGAAACCGTCGTACTCAGCTTTCCGGCGTTGCGAATGCCCATGCTGCTGGTTTTATTCAGTGCTATTTCGTTTTCTATCTACCGGGTTGTCACCTCAAAATCCACCAGTTTTACCTCGGCCTACAGGCTGGCGATTGTTCTTTTAGGTCTATTTATGGGGGGCTCTTTCTAATGTTCTTTTTAGTTAAAGTTCTTTTCAATTAAGGTTCTTTTTACTAAATAAGTCCACTCGAACTAGCCTCTTTATCTAATAACTTTCACCTCCTATTCTCACTGCTCTACTTCCTGAAAATCTCTGTTCATCTAAAAAAGGAACAAACTCATGACCCACGCTGCACCCACGCCAAAAGCCCCAATGCCCTCACCGCGCAGTTCAGTTAAGTCACTCTTTGCAGGCGGCCTCATACTGCTCATGGTAGGCCTCGTATTAGATATTCAAGGTCTCAAGAGCTTTATTAGCAACCCTGCGGCCTTTGCACGCACGCCGCTATCGACCCCAGCCATGGAGAGCTTATCGTCTACTTGCACCTCCGATATTACCGAATCAGCACAGCTTTCACGAGAGCAGCTCTTAGCACTCTTGGCCGTACCTGAGCGAGACAGCAAGTCTCGCATTCGAGAGATTGCCCAAGAGCCCTACTGCACTCTCTCTACGCTAAATATTCGAGCCGGTGTCGAAGCAGAACGTGAGGCCTATCCACTCGCTTTCGACCCAAACACAACGCTCGTTATTTTGTACGAAAACGACGAGTATGCTGGTTACCGATTCAAGCATTAGCGTCTTTTCATTTTCTCTTTTTGGCTGTTCTTTCTAGTCCTGTTTTTTGCAGTTTTGTTTTTTGCAGTCTCCTTTTTTGCAGTCCTAATCATCTTTCTGTCGTCACCATCATCACGACCAAGCCGCAACCATGAGAACGCTTTATCTTTTCCTCGGTATGCTCTTGTTGAGCAGTTGCGCTGCTCACTCTGCTCCAGAGCCTCGAAATATCACCCTCCAGCAGCAATGGACACTCAACCCTGGTGACGACATTGCAGGTAGTACCGTTGCCGGATCGCTAGGTGACATTTCGCTCCAGATCGACGGCAAACGCGTCCGGGCGCCTTTTGACGGAGAGCTAGAGCTGAGTGAAGCCGATGGCTGTGCGCTGTACTCTACGCCAGAAATCCCGGCCTATCTGTTTCGGCTTTGCGGGCTTAATAGCGTGAACTACGGAGACATCAAGGCCGGTAGATTTATTGGAAAAGGAGACTTTATGAGCTTTGCGACGCTACGCCGACAGCCGGACGGCACTTGGATCATTGTCGAACCCGCACGAGGCGTTTTAGAGAAAGCGCTCTCAGCAGAGTAGCTTCTCCTTTTAGCTTCCTTTCATTTGTCAGCCCCACCTTCACTAAACTCATCAGATGCTGAAATCGCCCCTTCTTTTTGCTATTAGTGTTTTAGTCACGCTCCTAAGCTGGACAGGTATTGCCAAAGCAGAAGACTTGGCAATGGGGCTAAACTTTGACTTGCCGGCTGCACCACAACAGCAGGTAACACAGCAGCAGGTCAATACTCCGCCACTGGAGCTAGAGGTAGAACCTGCGATCGCACCTACAGCCCCCTCAACTACAGGGCGCATCGAAATTGCCAGCACATTGCCTTTATCGCGTCAGTACCAACAAGAAGCATTACCACCCATCACTCAAGAGATAACGGCTACAGAAATAGATAAAGAGACTCTAATCGCTCCTAGTGAAGAAGCGGGCACAGACATTGCTCTGAGCTTTGCAGCCAATAGTGTTTCCATGCCCTTGGCAAGCGACAGCGCTGACGCAGTTCCTGATGCTACTTCTGTTGAAGCAAACAGCTCTGACCTATCTATTAGCCAAGCGTCAGAACACAGCGCTCTAGAACACAGCGGTCCAGAACACAGCGGTCCAGAACAAAGTGGTCTAAAACAAAATGGTGCCAGCACGGATCTGAGCGCACTGAACTTCGGCCTTCCGGTCATATCGGATACCGAGACCGACATGGCGATCAATCCGCTGGTCGAACACCCTGAGCTCATCTTTTCTGCCTCCTCTCTGGGAAATGGATTTGCTGACGGCGAGGCAGATAGTCGCCTTGGCCTAGACGACTGGATTTTTGAGCAAGGTACAGATTCCTTAGTCGCTCGCACTGTGGGTAGCGCCGAAGGCACCCGTCACTGGAATGGAGAACGTACCCGCGCTTACTATGGCCATGTTGATCCAGGCAATGGCGTCTGGAACTTGGGGACCTTTTCCTATCAGCACGGGGCCCGCAATCCAGAAGAAGCTGACCAAAAGCAGCTCAACCGGCTGCAGCGCCAAGGCGACGAAATTGTAGCGCAGGCTGCAGCCCAGGGCCTAGAGCTATCGCTCGAAGAAAAGCTCAACGCATTAGATTTGGCTAACCAAGCACCTTTGGCAGCGCTTGACCGTGGCGGCTACATTGATCGGCTAGCGCAGGCACGGCGGCTCAATATGGCTGGCACAGAGGCTATTTTATGGGCCCGCACCCATTCGTATATCGACCCAGATACGCGGCGATGGAACGCACCGGGCCTAGGAAATAACGTCAATAGCATTAGCCGAGACCAAGAGCGTCGGATGGTTGCCATCTCGAAGGCACTTAGGGCATTTAACCCTGAGAATATGAACAGTCGCAGGCTAGCAAGCCTGAATAGCTTTGAGCTGGAGAGTACACCACTAAACCTGCCGCAAGAAGCCTCTGCGATCGCAGAGACACAAGCCTCTGCACCCTCTGATTCTGGTATTTCCTTTGGGCTGCCACCCGTCGATGAATCCATACTGATAAACGCTGGCACTATTGCCTCAGCGCTTATGCCAACTGACGCACCTAGTGAGCCACCCGCAACAGAGGAAAACAACACCGTTTTGACGACAGCAGCTAGGGCAGAAACCGACTTGGCAGAGACCGACTCGGCAGAAACCGACCTGGCACAGAGCGAAGTGACACAGAATGAAGCAGCGCAGGACATAGAAGCGGACAATGACAAAGGATCAACAGCTGAAATGGAACAACTCAACGAAGTAGCCTCCGTCGATGAAGCGGACTTGTTTACTATCAATGCGCCCGCTCAATCCAACGCCGAAGTCAATGAAGCTGATAAACCACTGGCCGCAGCGATAGAAACCAGCGCTGCAGACCCTGAACCTAATCCCGAGCCTAATGCAGCATCCGAGCCTGATGATATGTCAGAGCCGACTGCCGCTGAACCTGCTGAACTCGAAGAAAGCGTACAGGCTGAGCCGCAAAATAGTACAGACATTGAGGCGAGTCCCTCTCGATTAGAGCAGCTGCTAGCGGGCATTCAGCTCAGCAGCACAGACACTTCTGCTAGCGAGGACGCAGAAGCCGCATCGTCTGAGCCTAGTCGTTCCTTTTGGCGTACCGAAGACAAAATAGTGCCTGCGAAGTAGCCGATAAGTCTGCATATCTGCAAATGCTAGCGCCAAGTATAGTCAGCTGCTTAATGCACTGAGCAGCTGGCTAAGCATTGATCTTTATAGAACAAGGTCTTTATAAAACAAGGGTTTCAGCTGTACTAGGTGCAACAAGCTTGGTGCAGATTGCCATCAGAAAAGCTATGGCTAGCTGCGATAGACAAGTCTAAGAAATTCAAGCTAAAGTGGTAGCGACTACGAATTAGGCAACATTTCGCTAATTGGTCACCTTTTTTGAAACTTACGGCCACCGCTCAATTTATGCAACCTACCGTAGACCCTGCCCTCCCGATAGATTCACTAGAAGGTGCGATCGCTCAGTGCCAAAGCCTAGGTATGCGATTGAGCCGCCAACGGCGCTACATTTTAGAGCTGCTGTGGCAAGAGCAAAATCATTTATCGGCTAGAGAAATCTACAACCGGCTCAATCAGCTCGGCAGAGAGATTGGGCACACATCGGTTTATCAAAACCTTGAGGCTCTTTCAGAACAGGGTGTCATAGAATGCGTTGAGCGCTCTGACGGTCGGCTATACGGTCACATCAGCTCATCTCACAGCCATGTGAACTGCACCGACACCAATCAAATTATTGACATCAAAATTGAGCTGCCGCCTGAAATTATCCAACAGGTAGAAGAAAAGACAGGCGTCAAAATTTCTGACTATCGGATTGATTTCTTCGGAACGAAAGCTGAATGACGAACGCTGAACAAATAGATTGCCACATACGCTACCGCTAACGAACAATCAAAAGCCCGCCAGAGAAATCTCTGGCGGGCTTTTGATTGTACTTTTGGTCTGAACAACCGTCAGGACATGCCAACAGCGGTCCATAGGTCTTCACAGGAGTCATACAGTAATCCACTGAGGCATTAGTGAATTACTACATCTAGCAACTCTTCTGAGCAAGTTTCCTAATGCCTCAGGAAGCTTGCCATACATGACGGCAGTTAACCATTCAAAACTTCCTTACTAAAGACCACCAAGACTGCACCAAACATTAGCGCTGCTAAAGCCAAATCCATAATTCTATTCTCTTTAATACTGCAATGATGAAAGGTGCCTCGTGGAAAACAAAGTCTCGTAAAACAAAGTCTTTTTGTCAAAGCACTGTACGTAGCGCTATGCATAACGACTCAATTCAAAAACTTATGCGGGCTACGACCGCGTTACAGCACCTTCTTAATATTTAATGTACCCCAACAGGTGGAGGGAGAAGCAGCCCTGCAGGGAACAAAACATCAACATTTCTTGATTTTATCGAAATCTTTACGCAGCAATGGATTGAAGGTATCAAAAGTTTCCGGACAGTCAGAAAATGCTATGTAGGCGATGGCATTTTTTTACCGTTTACTTTTCACCTATTTACGTGAATTTGTACTTGCTTTTGTGATGATATTTCAGTCAGTTAAAAACAGCGTCGAATTAAAGCAACTGTAAAAAAACAACTGCGTCCTAGCTGCGAATCTGCACAGGCATCACAAGATATGTAATTTTAGTACCGCCCAAAGGCGTGAGTACGGAAGGGCTTGTTGCCGTATTACATTGAATCTGAACTTCAGAGCTGGGCAGCGCCTTTAGGCCTTCGAGCAAGTAGCGAACATTAAAGGCGATGTCTAAACTGTCACCCGTCACCTGCGCGGGTAAGTTTTCCAAGCCGCTGCCGACTTCTTGAGCCTCTACTGATAGCGCCAAGGACTGCTGCTCATTATTTACCGAAAGCTTCACGATGTTATTGCGCTGATCGGCCATCACTGCAATCCGCTCTAGCGAAGACATCAACTGCTTACGGTCTAGGGTCAGCTGACGCTCAAACTGACTGGGAATCAGCTGGCGATAGTTGGGATATTGCCCTTCGAGCAGGCGAGTCGTAATCCGCTGCTGTCCTAGGTCAAACACTACCTGCGTCTGATCGAGCTGAAAGGCGACGGGTTCGCTGCTTGGATACGCCTGTAAAATGCGCTCTAGCTCTCTGAGCGCTTTACCTGGAATAGTGACTTTAGTATTCAGGTTAGTGGCCGTGGAGCCGGTCTCGTCTATTGTTTCTACGACAGCTAAGCGATGACCGTCTGTGGCCGCAAATTCTAGGCTCTCTTCACCAGCGGTCAAATGCACGCCTGTCAGCACCTGCTTCGTTTCATCACTGCTGGTAGCAAAGAGAGCACCGCGCAACCCTTCGATTAGCGCATCTGCTGAAATTTTGATGACTTCGTCGGATTCGATTTCGGGCAGCTTGGGGTAGTCTTCAGCGCTGAGGCCACGAACTTGGTAGCGACCCGCAGAGCAAGACAACGTCACAACGGGCTCATCTTCGTCTTCGCTGATGTCGATGTCTTCGTTTGGCAGACGAGAGACGATGTCGCCGAGTAGCTTGGCCGGTAAGGTCAAAGAACCGCTTTCATCTACCTGCGCAGCGAAAGTTGTTTGGATGCCTAAGGTTTCGTCAAACCCTACGAGAGTGACCTGCTGAGTATCTGTATTTGCCGTTACTAACACGTTCCCAAGAACGGGCTTGCTGGGCCGAGAGGGAACTGCTTTGCTAACCAGTGAAAATTGACTGTTGAAATCGGTTTGAGGACAGCTGAATTTCATCGAGCGGGTTAGGGCTAAGGAGGTGGCAGACTTCGTCACGGATTGACGATGAAGATGCCCAATACTAGCACCCTATTTGCCTCAATCCATAGATTTGCCAAGACCAATTTTTAATTCCTTTTTTCAAAAATTCCTTTGCTCTAATCCCTCTGATCTCTTTAAAAAGAAGTATTTAAACATAGTAGTAGTAGGGCTTGTGGAAACTGTGGAAAATACGGTGAACCCCTTATCTCAAAATGATTAGCGACATTTTTAGCTTGTGGAAAACTTGTGGAAAATATGTACTGTTTTCCACAGCCCACGCCAGGACTCGATTTTTTTCCACAATTGAGCGGTAACAACCCACAGCCTATCCACAAGTTTTCCACAGTAAACAGGAGGTTTTCCACAGGATAATCCGCTGGCCGATTTAATTTTCTTTACACAACCAAATGTACAAAGGCCCGAAAGGTCAGGTTTTTTGGGGTGGTGTATTGATGTTTGGTCGCGAGTGGAAACCTTTTTGGACGATGGTGATAAATAAGATTGAGCCTATAGAGATGCTACGTACGTCTGCAGGCATAGACAATTAGCCCAGGCATCATCTGATGCCTGGGCTATCTAGGTGTCTTTATGAGGGTGTTGCAGTTATGGCGACGCGTGGAAAGCCATAGCTAGCAATCAGCTAATGCCTAGCTGCTAATGCCTAGCTGTTGGAAGAGAGGGTAATGCGATCGCTCACTTCTCGAATGGTTTGAGCCAGGTTTAGATCACGCTTGATGAGCTGAGCAATCTTATCGCAGCTGTACATGACAGTGGTGTGGTCCTTGCCGCCAAACTGTTCGCCAATTTTTGGCAGGCTGAGGTCAGTATGCTGGCGCATAAGGTACATACCCACCTGCCGAGCCTTAGAAATTTCGCGTTTGCGGGAGTTGCCCAGTAGCTCATCAACTGAGATCTTAAAGGCGTCTGATACGGACTTGATTACAGATTTGGGTGATGACTCTATGCGCTCTGCGGGAGGATTGAGAACCTGCACCAGGTTGTCTACGGTCATCGGCAGACCCGAGATCGAGGTATAGGCGATCGCCCGCGTCAGCGCCCCCTCAAGCTCTCGAATATTCGTCACATACGACGAAGCAATATACTCAGTCACATCCCGAGAAATCGAGACCTGCTCATATTCGGCCTTCCTTTGCAAAATGGCCATACGCGTCTCAAAATCAGGGGCTTGAATATCAGCAATTAAGCCCATCGAAAACCGTGAGCAAAGACGATCTTGCAAGCGAGGGATCTTATTGGGCGGGCGGTCTGATGCCAAGACAATCTGCTTGCCCGCCTCGTGCAGCGTATTAAACGTATGGAAAAACTCTTCCTGGGTGTATTCCTTTCCCTCAATGAACTGAATATCGTCCACCAGAATGACGTCTACCTCCCGGTACTGCTCTCGGAAACGCTGCATCGTATCGCGGCGAATGGATGCAATCAGGTCATTGGTGAACGTTTCGGTAGACACATAGGCCACTTTGGCGCTCTTATCGCTTTCCATGCGGTAGTGGCCGATGGCCTGCATGAGGTGAGTCTTGCCCAGTCCGACGCCACCGCATAAAAACAGCGGATTGAACTCGCGGCCCGGTGATTCTGCCACGGCCAATGCAGCCGCGTGGGCCATGCGGTTGTTTGCACCCACGACGAATCGAGAAAAGATGGCTTTGGGATTGAGATCGGCGGAGTCGTTGGATCTTTTTTCTGTACTGGCGGGCGTTGCGGCGGGCGTAGGCACAAAATTGGCGACTGCCTCGGAGGGGCTAGGGGGCTTTTCAACGTCGTCTTTGACGGTGATAGCAACGTTGACCGTATGGCCCAAAACTTCGGCGGCAACGGTAGAAATTTGGCTGAGATAGTGCTTTTGTAGCCAGTTTCTAGCGAATGGATTATCGGTGAGTAGCGTTAGCTTATTTGAGGATAAATCTTGAACCTTGGTGGGCTTGATCCAGGTTTCAAACGTGGGGCCACTTAGCTGGGTTTTGAGTTTTTCTAAAACTTCGTTCCAAAGATCTTCTTTTATCTGTGGCATGGATCCGCCTCTACGATTTTCTTGGGATAAAAAAGTCGGGCAAGCCTTGTGACTGACGTATTGTCAGCACAGTTTAGCCCCATTGCTGGGGGGTGACTCTCCCGAGAGATATAGCGTTGTTTTGAACTAAAGACCTTTAAGGGGCGCTTCTAGATGAGTGAAGGATAGGCTCTGGGCAATAGTGCTTGACTCAGAGCGAGGACTGCCAGCGCGGGACGCGGCATCGATCAAATGAAGAACCCTAGACAAATAGGCTGGACTATTGGGGGCAGCCAACGAACTTAGAAAGTTTGATGGATTACTAGCGTACTAGATATAGCGTCGCCAAGAGATCCTAATCAGGTATATGTGCTTGATATTGCGTGTATGAATTATACGGGTATTTCTTCGGAATAATGCTTATGTGGAGACTTTTAAATTTTTTTAAAAGTCGCTTCAGTATTGGGCTAGGCAAACTGGCACTGTAATAATGCACGATCACTAGCTGCATCTGATAAAAGGAAAATAGCGCCCATCTAAGAGATTAAAAAAGCATGAAATATCCTGTGAATCGTTGGCTTGGCCAGTCGCTGTCGTTTGTGCTGATGACGGCAGCCAGTGCAGGCCTTGTGCTAGCCGCGACGGGTCGCAAGCTGCCCTCTGAGCCTGCGTTGGAAACTGCTGTCTATGCCGAAGATGCCCTAATTACTGACGGTCTACAGTATAAAGAAGCGCAGTTCTTCGACCGCTTTTTTAATTCGAACGATGACTCTGAGCCTGAATCTGCTCTAGAGAGTGCTCCCGATTTGGCCCCTGAGCTGGCTCAGGCCACGGGCACTGAGCGGTTGGTTACAGGTGCCAATTTTATTGCAGAAGCGGTTGAGCGAACGGGCCCAGCCGTTGTCCGGATTAATGCAGCGCGAACCGTCGCGGGTCGCAGTCGTCCGGGCCTGTTTAACGATCCTTTTTTCCGTGAGTTTTTTGGAGACTTGGGCGTGCCTGACCAGCCGACTCAGCGAGTAGAGCGCGGGACGGGATCGGGCTTCATTTTGGACTCGAACGGAACGATTTTGACGAATGCCCATGTGGTAGAAGGGGCTGATCTGGTTACGGTGACCTTTAAAGATGGCCGCGAGCTACAGGGCGAGGTGATTGGTGAAGATTCGCTGACAGACTTGGCGGTGATTAAGGTGGATGCGAGTAATTTGCCGATTGTGACGATTGGCAATTCAGATGCTTTGCGACCTGGGGAATGGGCGATCGCAATTGGAAATCCACTGGGCCTAGACAATACCGTAACTGCTGGGATCA
>JBCBKQ010000070.1:0-23659 GCA_038521595.1 Cyanobacteria bacterium J06627_28
ATTTATAAGTGTTATGGCAGGTATGGCTCTTATTTTGCTTTGCCATGCTGTGTATGCTGCTGTTGTCTTATTTACTCCATTGCTTCTGGCCTGGTTGAATCTCTATCCTGATAATGAACCCTATTTCTTTATCAACGTTTGGGTGATAGGGTTCACCGGGATGGGCATCTTGCAGCTCTTATATGTTGTTCCTTTCTATTTATTTTTTAAGAGACGACAAAAAATAGAAATTTCTAAAGGCACTGCAATTATGGCAGGCATTACCCTTTTGCTAAATGGTGCCTGCTTCCTAAGCTTCTTTGGTCTTGGGTAAGCATAGGTTGTTTTGATATCAACAGTTTTGGGGTGAAGAGTATTTTTGCTAAGACAAGTTATTTGTGTTGTTTTATCCCCTACAGCAGTCTGCACTAAGTGTAAAGAGCTTAGTGCAGCTACAACCCTGTGTATAAATCTGAGACAATGCAATGTGTGATTTTAGCAGCTGTTTTCACAGCGTTATTAAATGAAAGCTGTTATTTACTGTTTCATGTTTGTCCATTTGGCGCATAGAGACTAGCGCATAGAGACGAGTATTCACAGGAAAGTTGGTATTAATAGGTTAGTGGGTTAAGGTCTGTATTGTTATGGCTCAGGTTTTAAAGGTTGCAGAAATAGGGAGTCCGGTGTTGCGATCGCACGCCACCCCAGTCAAAAACGTCCACGCCTCTGCTATTCAGCAGCTCATCAACAACCTCATCACCACTGCAACCGAAACCAACGGTGTCGGCATTGCTGCCCCTCAAGTGTCTGAAAGCCTTCAGCTATTCGTCGTGGCATCGCGACCAAACTTGCGATATCCCCATGCGCCAACCATGAAGCCCACGGCAATGATTAATCCGCAGATTGTTTCTTATTCAGAAGAGACCGAAAAAGGTTGGGAAGGCTGTCTGAGCGTGCCAGGAATGCGAGGACTCGTAACCCGCTCAAAAGAGATTGAAGTCATCTATACAGACCTCTACGGTCAGCAGCAGCAGGGTATTTACGATGGCTTCGTAGCCCGCATTATTCAGCATGAATACGATCACATTACAGGAAAAGTCTTTTTAGACCGGGTGGAGAGCACCCTCGATTTGATGAGTGACGCAGAGTATCATTCGCGCATTGTGTGTGGTTAGTGCGCGGGCAGATTGGCGGGCAGATCGATCAGCAGATCGGCCAGCAAATCAGATGTACAAAATTTTGGTTATGAGATGGCCTCTAGCACCCAGCGATATACCTCAGCATGGTCTTTTACCTGGTAGTGCGCATTCAGCCCACTCGGGTTTGGCAGCGCCCAAATCTGTGTCTCTTTCCATAGGGGCTGCGGCCCCACTTTGGCCTTGGGCTCAGCAAAAGCAATGCGATAGGCCGTAATGCCCAAAAAGGCCAGACACCTCGGCCTGTAAGTGTCTAGCTTTTCTGCCAGCAATGCCCTGCCTGCTTTCAATTCCTCTTTGCTCAGCTCATCGGCTCGAGCCGTTGCACGCGGCGCCATATTCGTAATGCCGTAGCCCAGCTTTAGCAGGCTCATATCTTCGCTGGGGTCGTATAGTCGCGGGGTAACGCCCGCCAGATGTAGCGCCTTCCAAAAGCGATTGCCCGGCCTCCCAAAGTGATGGCCAATGGCCACCGAATACAGGCTAGGGTTAATGCCACAAAATAGAACCTTGAGGTTTGGGGCGATAATGTCTGGCATGGTTTGACCATGGCAGGCAGCAACTTCAGCTTTGGTGGGTCGAGACATGGGAAAAGGAGGAAGTATATGAATGATGAAGTGCGCGATACTGGAGGTAGGTGTTTACAAATCAGTAGGGTTGAAAACGCTTATGGCGACGCTACAGCTACGGCAAATTAGAGTTCCTGAAGGGCAGACGCTTGAAATTCAAGACGTGAGCTGGTCTGAGTTTGACTCAATTTTGCAGGAACTCGGTGAAAATCGGAATACAAGAATTGCTTATAGCAACGAGACGTTAATTATTGTGGCACCGATGCCTGCACACGAGTTTGCCAAGGTTTGTATTGGGGACTTTATAAAAATCATTTTGGAAGAATTAGATCAGCCTTATTTATCACTGGGCTCTACTACATTCAAAAATGATGCGATGAACAAAGCCGTTGAGCCAGATGACTGTTTCTATATTCGTCAGTATAAAAAGGTTTTAGGGAAAGCCAGATTAGATTTGCAGGTCGATCCTCCTCCAGAGCTTGCAATTGAAATTGATATCATTTCAAAAACTCAACTGCAGGCTTACGAAGGGCTAGGCGTTGGAGAATTGTGGCGGTATGACGAGCAGCATTTAATGATTTATGTCCTAGTAAATGGAAAATATAGGGAAGTCGAGCAAAGTCCTACTTTTCCTAGTTGGTTTACTAAGCAGGTAATTGAGCAATTTGTAGCGCGGGCTTTAGTGATTAGTCCTGGCATGGCTAAAAAAGAATTTCGACAGTGGGTAATGACTCAACTCTCGAATGCGTCATGAGCTGTTTACTTTTCTAGGTGCATGACCTATGCGATGTAGCAGCTGTAATGTAGCGGCATTGGCAACTTATGATGATAGGGCTGTATTTGGACTAAGCGCCGGGCGCGCTTCCTAAGACTACGTCTATGAAATCAACGCTAAATGAACTGAAAACCCGTGTGCAGACTGCTTTGGCAGCTGCGTTTGGCGATGAGTACAGAGTAACCGATCCGCTGCTGGTCAGTACTAATAACCCTAAGTTTGGTGACTATCAGGCCAATGTGGCGATGTCATTGGCCAAGCCGCTAAAGAATAATCCGCGTGCGATCGCAACCAAAATCACCGAAAACCTAGACGTTGCCGACTTCTGTGATCCTCCCTCCATCGCCGGTCCCGGCTTTATCAACTTCAAACTCAAAGCAGACTACCTAGAGCAGCAGCTGCGCGAGATCCATGGCAGCGATCGCCTTGGCATTGCCATGGCCAACCCGCCGAAAAAAATCATCGTCGATTACCCCAGCCCAAACATTGCCAAGGAGATGCACGTGGGCCATCTGCGCCCTGCCGTCATCGGTGAATGCTTTGCCAGAGTCCTAGAATTTCTCGGCCATGACGTCCTTAAGCTCAGCCACGTTGGTGATTGGGGCACGCCCTTTGGGATGTTGATTGCCTACCTGCAAGAAGCCTATCCCGATCCTAAGGACGCAGCTGATGCGTCGATGTCTGGAAACTTAGCGACGTTTTATCGTCAGGCCAAGCAGCGCTTTGATGAGGATGAGACCTTTAAAGAAAATGCGCGTCAGGCGGTGGTGAAGCTGCAGGCTGGTGATACAGCAGTTTTGGAGGCCTGGGAGCGAGTGTGTCAGCTCTCTAAACGTTCCTATCGCAAGATTTACGATCTGTTGAACATTTCAGAAGACATTGTGGATCGGGGCGAGTCTTTTTATAATCCGTTTTTGCCAGCGGTGGTTGAAGATTTGGACAAAGCTGGACTGCTGGTAGAAGATGACGGTGCACAATGTGTCTTTTTAGAGGGCTTTAACAACAAAGATGGCGATCCGCTGCCAATGATTGTGCAAAAGTCCAATGGTGGCTACAACTATGCCACAACAGATTTAGCGGCTATTCGCTATCGCATCAATGAAGATCAGGCAGAGCGCATTGTGTACACCACAGATGCCGGGCAGTCGAATCACTTTACCCAGTTCTTTCAGGTGGCGCGGCGAGCGGGCTGGGTGCCAGACAATGTAGAGCTTAGCTACGCGCCCTTTGGCTTGGTACTGGGTGAAAATGGCAAGCGGCTAAAGTCTCGCTCGGGGGAGGCCGTGCCATTGCAAGAGCTGTTGGATGAAGCGATCATACGGACTCGCGCAGACATAGAAGCCCGTCTCGAAAAAGAAGAAAGAACAGAATCAGACGAGTTCATTCAGACAGTAGCCGAAAAAGTCGGCATTGGTGCGATTAAATACGCCGACCTCAGTCAAAACCGAGTTAGCGACTACACCTTTAGCTTTGATCGTATGCTCGATCTCAAAGGCAATACTGCGCCCTACATGCTGTATGCCTATGTGAGAGTTCAGGGCATCAGCCGTAGCGGTGGCATAGACTTCTCTACATTAGATGCAGCGGTAAAGCTGACCGAAGAGAGCGAAGTGACCCTCGCAAAGTATCTGCTGCAACTGGACGTAGTGCTAGACGACGTGTCCACAGAGCTACTCCCCAATCGCCTGTGTCAATACCTATTTGAACTGAGCCAAAAGTTCAATCAGTTTTACGACCGCTGCCCAGTGCTTAAAGCCGAAGAGCCTGCTCGCACATCGCGCTTGGTGCTCTGTGATTTAACAGCGCGGACGCTGAAATTGGGACTGTCTTTACTCGGCATTGATGTTTTAGAGCGAATGTAGCAGCGCCAGTGTAGCCATAGCTTTGTCTACCTTTGCAGAAAGCTGTCATTCATAGCTGACAAGTAAATAACGGCGACAGTTCGAAACTCGTTGTCATGCTGTTGGGCTGTGGCTGTGGCTATCTATGGCTGTGCACTTAGCACTCTTTAGAACACGGCCTACAGCTGTCGGTAGTGGCTAAAGCTAAGTGCGGAAAGCTATACAAGTGAAGAAGGGAGTTAGTTACATGTCTGTTTCATCATCTGTTCTTGCGTCTGTAGCCGTTGCGCAAAAGAGTCATATCCCTGAGTCGGGGCAGCTATATTTGCAGGAGAGCCCTTCGACGGCGGCTGAGCTGGCTGACTATGCTTTCATTGAAGTGCAGCCGGTAGCGGCCAATCATGATATGACGGTTCCTGATATTGCTGCTGCCGATGTTTTGGTGGCGACAGTGGTCCCTGCGCTTTTGCTCAGCGTTCTTTTTTGAGCGGGCTTTTGCATAGAGCTTTTGTATAGATAAATTTTTGATAGCAGTCGATTTTTGGCCGCCTGAACCCTTTTTTGAAAAATATGCCGGTTAGTATGGCGGTAGCCGGTAGAAAAAGAGAGAGCCTACCTGTCCTAGTCCTATGAACAGAGCAAAACTGAGCGTAAGGCCAGTGATGGCCATTTGGCGGAATTCCCTGCGGAAACTGCTGAATTTCTATGCTGAGAAGCGTGGGAGCTTGGTGACTTTTTTCCCAAAGCTATTTATCTTTTTCATGCTGCTGAACATGACCTGCTACTGGTTGGCGATTGTGACGGCCTACCCAGAAGAAATTGCCGTGAGCGGTGAGCGCTGGGAATATATGCTGATGCAGTTTCCGGTGGGTATTTTGGGCGCTGTGTTTGACAGTGTTTCTTTTTTCATTACGGTGTGGATTGCACGGCGAGCGTTAAAGACCACCTCACTACCGAGCTATATTGCGCACCTCAGCATAGATGTATTGATTGCTATTGTGGCTACGTTTTGGGTGCTGATGGTGTTTTCGGTATCTGGCTGGCTAGTCGGAATTTTGCAGCAGTCGTCTGAATCGTTGGCACAGAGTTCGTCGAAGTACGAAAGCCGGGTGCAGAGCGCTGTGCGCGATCCGCTGGGGAGAGAGAATATCAAGAATATTTATTTTGGGGTCATGATGGGCTTCTCCGCCATGATTCCAACGATGATCCACCTGTATTTGTCGGCGCAGTCGGTGTTCTTTTATTTGCGAAAAGTGGCAATGCGACGTTTCAAGGTGTGATGCTAGCGACACCTACGTAACGCCTAAAAAGGCAGCTGTATAATTTATGCCTCTATGAGCCGATATCTCTACCTAATGGAATAGCTGCCATATCAATTGTCGGGAAGCCTGAGTATAGCGGCCCACAGCAGTAGATGATGTTGCGCTGTCAGCCAGAGCAGTCGGCTACGGCGGGCAATGCTGTAATAGCTGTGCTGATGACAATTGACCGGGATGTAAGGCTTTCCTATGAATGATGCGTTGTTGCTGACCAGCTATAACTATTGGTTGGTTTTGTTATCTATTGTTATTGCGATATTGACAGGGTACACCGCCTTAGATGTTGCTGCGCGAGTGACTGCAGCCAAAGGATGGACTCAGGCAATTTGGCTATGCTGTGGCGCTGTGGCGATGGGTATGGGCATCTGGTCGATGCATTTTATTGGGATGCTGGCTTTTCGGCTGCCTTTAGAGGTGGCTTATGAATTTTGGATAGTGGCGGTGTCTGTGCTGCCTGCTATGTTGGCGTCTGGTCTGGCTCTGTTTTTGGTAAGTCGTGAGACGTTGGGGTGGTTTCGGTTAATTGCCGGTAGCGTATTGATGGGCGCTGGCATTGTGGCGATGCACTATGGCGGCATGATGGCAATGAAAATGCCGGCTGCTATGACCTACGACATTAGATGGGTGGCAGTTTCTGTCGTTAGTGCGATCGCAGCCTCTTTTGCCGGATTGTTCATTGTTTACTGCCTGCGTACAGACAGCGCTCATCGGGTGCTCACTAAGCTGGCCGCGTCACTTGCCATTGGTCTAGCGATTCCGATTACGCACTATACCGGCATGGCCGCAGCTCGGTTTATCCCCGACGATGCCAGTGGCGACTTTAGCGTAAATGCACTGCGATCGCCCGTTAATCAAATGCCTATTGTGATTGCTGTTTTAGTCGGTACTGTTGTTATCTTTGGCATTGCCTGGACGAGTACTTTTTTAGATCGGCTGAAAAACTCTGAGGCAAAATTCAAAGCGCTAGCCCAAAAGCAGGTGTCGCTGAATAACCAACTGCGTGAGTCAGAAGTGCGGCAGCGGCAGAAAAATGAGGAGCTTCAAGCAGCGCTAGATACGCTGAAGAGTGTGCAAGCTCAGCTCATTCATACTGAAAAAATGTCTGGTCTAGGTCAGCTAGTGGCCGGTGTGGCTCATGAAGTTAACAACCCGGTGAACTTTATCCATGGCAATTTGAAGTACATCAGGCGCTACACCCAAGATATGCTGCATCTGGTAGAGCTGTACCAAAAGCATTACCCCAAAGCAGCCGCAGAGATAGAGATCTGCATAGAGGACATTGAGCTAGATTTTCTGCAAGATGATTTGAATAAAGTGCTTAGCTCTATGGAGTTAGGCACTGAGCGCATTCGCGAAATCGTGCTGTCTCTGCGGAATTTTTCTCGTACGGATGAAGGTGCGCTCAAGCAGGTTAATTTGCATGAGGGCATAGACAGCACGCTGATGATTTTGCAGCACCGAATTAATCCAACAGCTGGTTTTCCCGCCGTCAAGATAGTCCAAGATTACGATGCGTTGCCTTTGGTAGAGTGCTTTCCAGGCCAAATCAATCAGGTATTTATGAACATTTTGGCAAATGCGTTGGATGCGCTGGGCGAGGTAATCTCGACTGCCCAACATAACGCTGAAGATAAGGATAAAGCGGCTGCCCAAATTACTATTCGTACCGCTACTGTGGGTGACGATTGGGTAGAAGTTGCGATCGCAGACAACGGCCCCGGCATTCCTAGCGAGGTGAAAAACCGCATTTTTGATCCTTTCTTTACGACCAAGCCCGTTGGTAAAGGTACCGGCATGGGACTCTCTATTAGCTACAAAATCATCACTGAGCGCCATGGTGGCAAGCTAGAGTGCCATTCTTCTGCTGAGCAGGGCACAGAATTCATCATCCAACTGCCGATTTGTCAGCCTAATTGAAACAATCCTGCCTGAGACGATCCTGCCTGAGACGATCCTGATTGAGACAATCCTGTCTGAGACGATCTTGACTAAGACAGTACGGCGCAATCTGCTATCCAAGGTACCGCTATCAAAACCACAGTTCGAGCACAATAAATAGAAGGCTAAAGCCCGAGAGATACACAAAGCCAACCCAGGCTAGCCGTGTAAGCCAGGGGGCAGGCTGGTCTGCTTTGTCTAATGTGGCAATGCTACGCATATTGAGCCAGGCGTAAAAGGGTGCGGCTACAAACGCAATGATGGTGATGATATTGATGAGTGGCTCAAAGCCAGCGGTGAAAAGGGTGAGCAAGAGCCCGGCTAGGGCAATGAGTATGAGTGCGATCGCCTGACGAACCGGAAAAATAATGTCTTGGCTAGCGGGTACCAGCTCATGCAAACCCGCCTCCAACGTACGCGGAAACGCATCTACCACCGTAAACGTCGTCGAAAAAATTGCCGCCAGTGCACATAGCCCAATAATCGGCTCTGCCCACGCTCCAATGTACTGGGTGTACATGCCCACCAGCTGACCGGCAAAGGCCGCAGGCTCTGCCGCCAACCCTTGGGCAGGCAGCGTCAGCGTGCCTAACGTCAGAAACAGGCAGGCCAGCACCACCGTAAGCAAATAGCCAACGTTAAAGTCAATGCTCGCCTGTGCCATCGAGGCCTTTTCGCCACTGTCTTCGCCATCGGCCTGCACCCACAGAGACTGCCACACAGACAGCTCCAACCCACCTGGCATCCACCCCATAAAAGCAATTAAAAAGGGCACAGCCGACCAGCTAAAAACCGATCCATGAGAAGTCTCGCTAGCTATCGTTGTATATGCAACTGTCTCTGTCGTGTCTATGGCGACTTCCACACTGCTGGAAGTCAAAACCGCTGATACGGCCATAACCACCGCCGTGATTGTCGCCACCGATAGGAAAATCACGCACCACTTGGTAATCTGCTCAAATAGTCGATATCGGCCTACGGCAATCAGTCCCCAGCAAAAGAGCAGGACGCCAACTGCGATCAAGGGTTCAGCCACCTGTGGAAACACAAGAAACTTCAGCAGCATCGCCGCCACGAATGCATCGACGGCAAAGCTGCCCACTGCGCTAATGGCGCTAACGACTAAAAAAGGCAAAAAGAATCCCTTGCCCTGCTGTCGGTAAGCCTGAATCAGATTTTTCCCCGAGGCTGCTGCATACCGATGCCCGTATTCGTAGAACGGGTACTTCATCAGGTTTGCCAGCAGCACAAAAATCAAGGCACCCCAGCCATACATTGCGCCTGCCCGAGTGCTCTGCACTAGGTGCGACACGCCGATGGCCGCGCCTGCCATAAGTAAGCCCGGGCCCAACTGGGCGATCGCGCCCTGAAGACTATTTTTTCCAGCGGTAGCTGACATGGATGCCCACAAAAGAGAGACCTTGCTTAGCGTAGCAGGGGCTATGAAGACAGACAGAAAACATTCAAGCCCGGAAATGCGTTAAATTATGAAGATATATAACGCCACGTATTGTCTTCTCCCAGATGAATTTAGCCCTTTTACTTTTGATCGCTGTGCCTGTCGTTGGCGTTGTTGCCTATTTGCTAACGCCTCGCCGCTACGATTCTGCAGACTCGGTAGCCACCTCCTACGATGAGTGGACACAAGATGGCATCTTGGAATTTTACTGGGGTGAGCATATCCATTTAGGACACTATGGTTCGCCGCCAAGGCAAAAAGACTTTCGCCAGGCCAAGTACGATTTTGTTCATGAAATGGTGAAGTGGGGCGGTCTAGATCAGTGCGCACCAGGGACAACGCTGCTAGATGTGGGCTGCGGCATTGGCGGTAGCAGCCGGGTGCTGGCAAAAGACTACGGCTTTGATGTGACAGCGGTAACGATTAGTCCGGGGCAGGTGAAGCGGGCAACGCAGCTGACGCCCGAAGGCCTGAGCGCAAAGTTTATGGTGGATGACGCCATGGCGCTGTCTTTTCCTAATGAGAGCTTTGACGTGGTGTGGTCGCTAGAGGCGGGGCCACATATGCCAGATAAGGCTGTGTTTGCTAAGGAACTGCTGCGGGTGCTAAAGCCGGGTGGCTTGCTAGTCGTAGGCGATTGGAATCAGCGAGACGCTCGCCGTCAGCCGCTGAACTTTTGGGAAAAGCCGGTGATGAGGCAGCTGCTAGATCAGTGGTCGCACCCTGAGTTTTCGAGTATTGAGGGCTTTTCTGAACTGTTGGAAGAGACGGGGTTAGTGCGCGATCAGGTCATGACGACAGACTGGTCGCAAGAGACGCTGCCCTCGTGGATTGATTCTATTTGGCAGGGCATTATTAGGCCAAAAGGACTCATTAAGTTTGGCGTGTCTGGCTTTATTAAGTCCGTGCGTGAAGTCCCAACGCTCCTGCTAATGCGATTGGCCTTTGGCAGTGGATTGTGCCGATTTGGCATGTTTAGAGCGACACGTGCCAATGTGAAGGCTGCTGAGGTTTTACGCGATCGCGAGACCGTCCTAAACGCATAGCAAAAGGTCTGATAGCGTTCTCCTTTTAATCCCAAATACGGCTAGCCAGATACGGCTAGCCAGATACGACTAACCAAGTACGACTAAAAGTAGAGCAACAAAGACCGGAAAAATAATCATCAGCGTCAGCACGACCAGCAGCCCAACGCCCAACATAGAGGTGGGTCGCTTGGCAGGTGCATTTTGAGGGTCGAGCAGACGCTGAATGAGGTAGCGGAACTTACCATAGTAGACAGCGCCAACCATGGGACTTTTCGTGGAGTAGTATTGTTGGCCAGTGGTTGTGTCCAGTGCGCCTGCAAGATAAAACTTGGCAAAGCCGCTGATGCTTCTGGGCTTTTGGCAAATTTGCTGGGCGTCTGTATCGACGGTGTTGGCAATGTATACGCTCAGGACAGCGTTGCCGGACTGCATGCCTCTGGGTAGAAAGGAGGGATTTTCTGCTTGGGCGAGGGCTTGGAATCGGGTGCGATCGCTCTCCATAACCGCCGCAGACAAAACCTCCACCTGCCGCACAAAAACCGTGTAGTTCATAAAAGTAAGAATGCAGTCCCAATAGAAAAATTTGCCTGACGCCATAATTAGCGTGCCAGGTTCAGTCTTAAGCGTCTTGAACCCTAGGCGCTCTAGCTCGGCCTGCTGCTCCGGGAGAAAGGACTCTGATGTCATGGCGATTATGCTTGATTTTTATAGTGTTTTTAACGGCTAGAGGTAGAGCGTCTTAGTTTTTGGTGCTCTCAAATATATCACTCGGCTAGCGCCCGCTGATTGTATTGAGTTTGTTCATCAAGCTTGATAGATACAACTAACTGTGGGTAACGTTACGTATGTGTCATTGTTCGTGTGTTGTTGTTTGGATGTGGAGCCAGAAGCGTATGGGGTCAGAAGCGTATGGAGCCAGAAGATAGGATGAGTGCGCGAATGCCCCTGCGGCAGGTTTTGCTGCAGTTTTGTCAGCAGGCAAAGAAAGTTAGAGCCGATATTAGTGCGATCGCACTCACGCCAGACGCTCACCTGTGGGTAGGCTCCGACGAACTCACTAGCATCGAACGGCTCTCACCTATTTCACCCACTGAATACGGCCACCATCAACAATTTGCCCTGGGCGACTATGTGGATTTGCCAGGGGCCGGCTCTGAGATTGACATTGAAGGCATGGACTTTGCCGAAGGCTACCTGTGGGTTGTAGGCTCTCACAGTACAAAGCGTAAGCGTGCCAAAGGTAAGAATCCAAAAGACGACATTCGCCGACTGCTAGAAATAACAACAGATGACAATCGCTATTTGCTGGCGCGTATTCCAATTGTTGACGGTGTCCCGGTCAAGCACGATCCTGGCTCCGGCCGATTTGCGGCCAGCTTAGCCCAGTCCAAAAAGGGAAATGTCGCTCGCAGTGAACTCACACAAGCCTTGAAAGACGACCAGCACATTGGCCCTTTTCTCAAAATGAGAGTGCCCTCTAAAGACAATGGCTTCGATATTGAAGCGATCGCCGTGAAAGGACATCAGCTTTTTTTGGGCCTGCGTGGGCCTGTCCTGCGGGGAATGGCAATCATTTTAGAAGTTGAAGTGATGGCAGAAGCTGGCGGCAGGCTAACGCTAAAGCGACTCGCTAACAAAAAACGATATCGCAAACACTTTGTTGATCTAAATGGATTAGGTATCAGAGACTTGTGCTTTCAAGGCAACGATCTGATGATTTTAGCTGGCGCAACGATGCAGCTGTCTGTGCCAATGCAGCTGTTTCGCTTTCGTCATGCGCTAGGCCACACAGAAGATACCCTGTGGCTCCAGTCTTCAGCAAGGGCCTCAGAGGCGCTTATAAAACAGTTTGATTTGCCCTGGGTTGTGGGCTCAGACAATGCCGAAGGGATGACGCTGCTACCCTGTGATACGCCCGCTGGTAACGGGGCTGATTCGACAAAGCCAGATAAAGCCACAGAGGTCAAAGGCAGCCAAAGGGAATCCGAACTGTTGGTCGTGTACGACTCACCGAGTGATGAGCGCCTAAAGCAAAATCGTGCCATCGTTGCCGATGTGTTTTGCCTATCGCCATGACTAAGAAGCGTAGAACTGAAAAGTGTCGGACTGAAAAGTGTCGGACCGAGAAGTGTCGGACTGAGAAACGTAGAACTGAGAAGCGTAGGACATTACTGAACTTGAGACAGGTATGCTTCTAAGCAAGAAAACTGTTCAATGTTGAGCTTGTAGTAGATTCTACGACCATGTCGCCGGGTGGTGACAAGATTGCACTGATTGAGAATCTTCAGATGAAAGGAGAGCTTTGACTGAGGCAGGCCAAGACTGTTACCAATGTCGCTGACGCATAGCTCACTCCCTCCTTGAAGTAGCTCAATTACTTGTATACGGATGGGTTCAGATAAGGCATGAAACCCTGGAAAAACAGATCGGTTGCTCATGATAATATCTCGAGTATAGGTAGGATAAAGTCACGTTTGTAAGACGTACAAGAGATGGACAAGCTTATAGTCTTGTTTATCTGTTGAGGGGGCTTTTAGGAAGCGTTGGTCAGGATTGCGTCTGCTAGATTATGCTCGTGTAGACGCTTTCATGGCCTGATTGAGACGCACAATCATGTGGACTCGCTCACGCACCTTCCGAGTGTGAGGATGGCTTTTGCCAAAGGCCTGTTCAAAAATCTCTAACGACTGACGGAAGAGAGATTCGGCCTCTGAAAAACGCAGCTGATTGTCATAGAGGCTGGCCAAGTTGTAGATGCTGATGGCGACTTCTGGATGACGGCGCCCTAGGATGGCTATTTGAATAGCCAGAGAACTCTTTAGAAGAGGTTCAGCTGCTTCATAGTTGCCTTGATCGGTGTAGATTTTGGCTTGGGTTCGCAGTAGACCTGCGCCTACTGTTCGCAGCGTAGTGTTAGCGATAGTTCTCAGTGGATCGTTGGCATGTCTGGCTCTAAATTCACTGATAGCAGCTTCGCTAGCGGTAACCGATGACGACTGCTCTGCATCACTTTTTGCCTGCTTAATGGCGTTGTAAATGCGCTGAACGAGCCAATTGCCAAGGTCGGTATGACCCAGCTGAGAGAGCCGGGCTGGAGAGAAGGTATCTGACTTGAGAAGATAATCTTGAGCGCCTTGTTGGATAGCTGCAAGGGCAGTTTCACCATCTTGCAATCCTGTAAAAACGACAACAGGAATTTTAGGAACCTGTTGTTTAATTTGTGCAATTAACTCAATTCCTTCACCATCAGGTAAATGGAGATCTAGCAAAACCAAATCGTAGCTGTTTTCTTTCAGCATGGTCAGCGCGTTTTCAAAGCGCATCGCATGGTGAAAAGTGGGTCTAGCTAAGTTAGAGGCACTGACGATGGCTTCGACCATTTTTGCGTCAGAAAAACTATCTTCAACTAGCAATACTTCGATATTGGAATTCATAGTCCTCTGCCTAGTCAGGGATTGAAGAACCAACAATGTGCTGGCAAGTAAAGTGGTAAATAACCTCTCAATACTTTGCTCACTGTTGCTGCCCTAAAGTGTGCCCAATCTCATCAAAAAAGATTGCTAGGAGAAAGCGGCACCCAAATTTGAGTGCTTTTACCTGGCGTATATTTGCCCGCCGTGTATGTACGGAGTCAGACCTCTCCCCAGCCGGGGTTGACTCTTTTCATGATGGGGTTATACAGCTTGAAGTAGGCGATTGAGCCGACCTGGCGCAGCAAGGATTTTTGCTTGGTATCTGCACCCATGCAGCGCTTGCAGACAGGATGGGTGACTTGAAATTTGTCAAAGCCCGCACGGAGTCCACAGGCGGGTTGTTGTTGGTCGAGTACCTCAGCAAGTGTGTTGTTGTTGAGGTTGCCTAGGGGAATTTGACCGTCATAGTCTTTGCAACAGGGAACAACGGTGCCATCGTACAAAATACCGGCTTGGTCGGTGGTGCCGTTGCAGTAGCCAAAGCTAGCTGGAATGACGGTGGTGCTTTCTACATTGCCCCAGCTATCGAGCGGGAAGGTCTCTAGGGCGAGTGTTGGGGTGAGCTCAATGACTTGCCAGCGGCCGGGTTTGTGGCTAGCTAGCTTGCGAGCGAGGTCTGTCGGTGTTGGCCGTTTGGGGTGGTCGGCAGGTAGGGCGGCTAGGAGGCGATCGCTCCAAGCTTTCAGCTGTTGCTGCATTTGTTCTTTGCCCTCTACGACATGCATGGTTTTGTGGGGGACAAGGAAAGGGTGCGGCGTCGTATCGAGAAACTTTAGGTGGATGCGGGTGGGTGAGTCTGAGGTGAGGTTGGTATGGACATAGCGAGTGATGCCGTCAAAGTACTGGTCTGGCTTAAGATTTGGCGGGGCACCACGAATGATGAAGGTGTCAGGATCGGGCGTCTGTAGTGAGATAGTGACTTTTGGGATGCCAGAATTTACCAGCTTTTCGATATGTGCGGGGCGAATGTGAAAGGTGCTGCCGTTGGTGGTCAGGTGTAGGTTGAGCTGGCGTGCGATCGCCATCTGAATCCCTTCAAAAATGTGAGGATAAATCAGCGGCTCACCCATGAGATGAAAGGCCACGATCTTGGCCATGCGCTGGTCAGCAATTTCATCGAGTGCCTTTTCTAGCAGCGCAATATCCATATGCCCCCGCTTGCGCTCCATGATGGCATCTGGACAAAACTCACACTTAAAGTTGCACACATTGGTGACTTCTAAATGGATGCGCTCTAGCCGGTAGCGGCCTTCTTTTACGCTGGGTGCTGATTTTACACTGGGTGCTGACGAGCTGCCCGAGCTGCGGGTTCGGTTCTGCTGCCCATGTGACTGCTTATCTGGCTGCTCATGTGACTGCTCACTAGTGCGGTAGGCCGTAGACATAATCCTGACGGGAGGAGGGGTAGGTATCAAGACTTTAGCAAGTCGGTTTAGGCAACATGTGAGAATAAACTGAAAACTTTAGGAAGTATCCACAGTAGGGCCCTGCCATGACTGATTCAATCGATCCGGCAATGGCTGCTGCCATTCTATATCTGACCGGCGAGGGTGCAGCACCTGACCCTAAGTCGGTGGTGGTGGCGATGCAGCAACTAGAAAGACAACGCAAGCAGCCGAGACCCGCCTACGCCTATGCGCAGCTAGTGGGCACCTGGCGGCTAGGCTTTGTATCCGGTACCCAAAAGAGTCGGCCTAGGCCTGGCGCTAAGCCGGTGACACAACTGGGATCGGGTCGATTTTTGCCTGGATTTGTGACGGTTCAAATTACCTATGGGCCCCTGCTTTCTGATCGGCAGCTTTCTGATTTGGAGCTTTCTGATTTAAAGACTACCTCCTCAGCTGTAATAGCTGAAGAGGCTATGACAAAAATAGGCAGCGTAAAAAACGAAGTTATCTTGGGTCCTGTGCGCTTACAGCTGAGCGGCCCGACTCGCTTTTGGTCAAAGACCAACAGTTTAGCCTTCGACTTTACGCGTTTAAAGGCTCAGGTGAGTGAGCTGACGCTGTATCAGGGCAGTATTCGAAACGGTGAAAAGCGCGATCAGGCGTTTGCGACTCAGGCGCTGAAAGACCAGGCCTTTTTTACGTTCTTTTGTGTAGAGCCAGATTATATTGCGGCTCGGGGCAAAGGTGGCGGGCTAGCGCTGTGGGTAAGGCAGACCTAATGATTGAACAGGTGCGTTTCTCTGCTGCTTTTTATTTGGCTGGCTTTATGCGGCTGCGATCGCTTCATGTCTGTAATAGGGCAGCGGCTGCGGCTGGCTAATCTCATAGCCTTGTACATAGTCCATACCGAGCACTTTGGCTGTTTCTAGCGCGTCTGGCGATTCAACAGATTTGGCAATGGTTTGGATATTCATCGCGCGGCTCATCTGCTGGATGGCCTTGAGCATGGCATAAATGGTGGCATCTGTTGGTGCTTCTTTAATGAAGTGACCATCGATTTTGAGATAGTTGATGGAGAGATCTTTGAGGTAGCTGAGCGCAGCTAGGCCGCTACCAAAGTTGTCGAGGGCAGTTTGGCAACCGAGCTGCTTGAGCTTTGCGGTAAATATAGCGGCCTGATGCAGGTTGGCAATGATGGCTGTTTCTGCGATTTCAAAGCACAGATGACGGGCCTCTATGTCGTAGTAGTCTAGCTGCTGTTCTACAAAGTCGGTAAAGCTGTCATCGTTGAGGCTAGCGGCTGATAAATTGATGCTGTAAGTGGTATTAGAAGCGGTATTCGACATCTGTTGCAGCACATGGTCAAGCACCCATCGATCAATTTGATCCATCATTTGATAGCGTTCTGCGGTGGGAATAAAGCCCATGGGTGCCAGGAGCTGATCCGAGGTGTTGTCTTGTAGTCTGAGGAGAATTTCTTGCCGAGGGGTGGTTTGAACTTGAGGGCTAGTAGCGGTAATTGCCTGCTGATGGAGGCAAAACTGATTGGTAGAGAGGGCTTGCGTTAGCCGTGACTGCCACTGGGTTTTTCCAGGTGCCAAAGAGGAATAGCTTTGAGTGTAGATGTGAATGCGATTGCGACCTTTTAATTTTGCCTCGTAGCAGGCCGCATCGGCCAAGGCAACAATTTCATTGACATCTACAACTGACGAGGTGAGCTCTGGTGTGAGTGACACCATGCCAATACTGACGCCAATGTTGAAAATCTTGTTGCTGTAGCTAAAGCGGAAGTTTCTAATACTCTTGCAAAAGGCCTCTGCGATGTGAGTAGCCTGGGCCATGTCACAGCTGTAGAGCAGCAGGCCAAACTCGTCTCCGCCCAGGCGGGCCAGCACATCAGAAGAGCGAATTTGATGCCGCCAAAGATCGGCTATTTGTTTAAGTAGCTGGTCGCCAGCGGCATGGCCACAGGTGTCATTGACCACTTTAAAGTGATCCAAATCTAAATAGCACAGCACATGCTGCTGCGGGCCTTCAATCGCATGGGTCAACGACTCTACGAAGCTGTCTCGATTGTTGAGGTGCGTCAGCGGATCGTGGGAGGCTCGCCAGGCGAGCTTGTGTGCTTTGTCGAGCTCTGCGGTGACGTTGCGCAGCATGGTGACCGCGCCGACAATGTTGCCTGACTTAGAGCGGATAGGCGCTGTAGAGACAACGACCGAAAACTCTTCGCCGGTGTCTGAAATCAGCACAGACTGCTGAGCGAGCGTAACCGCCTGGCCTTTGGCGATGGCTTCGGCGGCAGGATGGCTAAGCGGGCGGCGATTGGTACTGTGAACGAGTTTGCAGATGTCTGTAATCGGTTTGTTGTGGGTCTCGTGCTGGCTCCAGCCAGTCAGCCTTTCGGCTGCTGGGTTAAAGTCTTGTATGTAGCCTTTTCTGTCCGTGGTAATAATGGCTTCGCTGATGGACTGTAAGGCTGCTTGAGCGATCTCTTTTTCTCTATGGAGCGCATTCTCAAGAGATTTTCGAGGCGTAATGTCAATGTGTGAGCCGACGATGCGATAGGCTTCGTTGTTTTGATCGACTAGGCTGTTGCCTCGGCAGAGGATCCAGCGATAGGTGTTGTCGTGGTGCCGCATCCGATAGGCACATTCAAAAGGGGTGTGCCCCTGGGCAAGATGTGCTCTCAGCTGTTGTTTGAAGTAATGTTGGTCTTCTGGGTGAATGCGAGAGAGCCATTCTGTTGGGCTGTTGGTAAGGTTTTTATTTTCTAGGCCTAGGATGGCTTGCCAGGGGTCGGAGTAGTAGATTGTTTGCTGACGCAAATCCCAGTCCCAGATGGCATCGTTGAGACTTTTGGCGGCGAGTTCGTAGCGTGCTTGACTGACTAAACGCTGCTGTGAGAGAGCGTCCCTTTGGATTGCGTGGCGCAGGGCTGTGAGCAGCGTATTGCCGATGTCAGCATCGCCTAACTTTTGGCGTCGCTCAGCTGAGAGAAGATCGCGTTTGATGAGATAGTCTTGAGCACCTGCCTGAATAAGATCGGGCGCGGTAGTGCGATCGCAAGTATTGCCAATGGCTACGACAGCAACCTGTGGCATTCTCAGGCGAAGTTCTCTAATGCGATCAACGCTAAAGCGACTAGACAACGCATTGGTAACAGAGCCAACGTCGAGTAGAACAATGTCGATGGGTGTGGTTTCTAGGGTTGCGATCGCCTCCGAAAAGCGGCGAGCATAATGAATATTGAGCTGACCAACCTCTAAAGCATTCGCTAGGCTCTGAAAAGCCCGTGCATCTGATGAGTGACTATTAACCAGAAGCGCATCAATTTTAGATGTCATCTGTATGATTTCCCCAGAGAGATTTAATATCAGCTTTTAAATATTTATCGTCTGCGTGATGTCATAAATCGTAAAACCTGACTAAGTTGTTTAATACAGGGAAAACACGTAAGAATTTACGATAACTGAGGTTCCTATCTATTCTTTTGTCACAGTCACTAACCTGTGATCTCTCTCATATATGCTTTAAACATATGTTGAAAAGAGGTTTTTGAGTATGGGCTTTTGAGCATAGGTTTTTGAGTCAGAGTCTCTAACCCAAAAAAGGTACAAAACTGCAAGCAACCATAGCTATGGTTGTGAACTTACGCCACCACAAACATAGCTTTTTGCGCTTTGCTGCTTAGCCCTCTATCTGTATCTGTTGCGGCCTTTGAATCTCGTAACCCTGTACATAGTCAATGCCCAGCTCTCGAACCTTTGCGAGTATTGGCTGGGTTTCTACATATTCAGCGATTGTTTTGAGGCCCATGACATGACCTACTTGGTTGATGGCTTCTAGCATGGCGCAAATAATCGTATCGGTGGCCGAATCTTTGACAAAGTTGCCGTCTATTTTGAGAAAGTCAACTGGCAAATGCTTCAGATAGGTAAAAGAAGACATGCCGCTGCCAAAGTCGTCTAGGGCAAAGGAGCAGCCGAGCTTTTTGAGCTCTAAAATAAACGCAACGGCTTTTTGCAGATTAGAAATGGCCACAGTTTCCGTAATCTCAAAGCAGAGCGATCGCGTATCTACCCTGTGTAGAGTGAGCTGCTCTTTTAAGAAGTCAATAAAGCTTTCATCGTTAATGCTAGAGCCTGAGAGGTTAATGCTGTAGAGCTTCGTCAAGGGCTTTGGCTGCTGCTCTAAATGGGCCAAAAACGTCTTGATTACCCATCGGTCAATCTTGGGCATCAGATTGTAGCGTTCTGCCGGTGGAATAAACGCCATCGGCGGGATCATTTCTTGATTGTTGTCATCCTTTAGGCGCAGTAAGACCTCGCAGAGTTCTATTTGCTCAGAGTCTGCTTGGGTATTGGCGATCGCCTGCTCATAAAGCACAAACTGATCGTTGTCGAGGGCCTGCGTAATGCGAGAAAACCACTGGCTCTCTCTAGAGAGCTGATTGATTTCGTCGTCGTTTTGGTAGTAGACCTGGACGCGATTTCTACCCTTATTTTTGGCACTATAGCAGGCGCTATCTGCCAGCTGCAGCACATGTTCTGTCCCGATGCTGTGATCTGAAATAGACACCAGTCCGATGCTTACACCAATGCTAAATACCTTGTCTTCATAGGCAAAGCGAAATGCCTGAATGCTCTCACAAAAACTGTTGGCAATGTCAATAGCGCGCTCTAGCTCACAGTCGTACAGCAGCAGACCAAACTCGTCACCGCCGAGCCGGGCCAGTGAATCCGATCCGCGAATTTTAGTGCGCCATAGATCAGCCACCTGCCGCAGCAGCTTATCGCCAGCCGCATGGCCACAGGTATCATTGACGGCCTTAAAATGATCAAGATCCATGCAGCACAGCACATGATGAGTCTTGCGCTCATGGGCCTCATCAATCACTTCGGTCAGTGACTGCATAAACTTTTGCCGATTGAGCAAGTGTGTGAGTGGATCGTGGGATGCCTGCCAAGCAAGCTGTTTGGCTCGGCCTCGCTCTTCTGTGACATCGTGAAATACCAGCACGGTTCCAACAATGTCACCTTGACTGGAGCGAATGGGCGCAGCCGAATCGCCAATGGCAAACTCTTCGCCCGTCTTAGAGATGAGCGTGGGGTGATTGCTAAGGCTAATGGCCTCGCCTTCTTGAATCGCCTGCATAACAGGGTTGTTCAAATTTTCACGGGTAGCGCCATCGACGATGGTACACACCTCAGAAATAGGGCGATGCCGTGCCTCTTTGGCTGGCCAGCCGGTGAGCCGTTCAGCAACCGGATTGAAATCTTTGATGTAGCCTTGCTCATCGGTCGTGATGACGGCATCGCCAATGGAGTGCAGTGTGATTTGCGCTAGCTCTTTTTCTTGGTACAAGGCATTTTCTAGCGCTTTGCGGGCGGTCATATCGGTTTGTGAGCCCGCCAGTCGGTAAGCAATGCCGTCTTCGTCCCAGAGGGCCATACCACGGGTGAGCACCCAGCGGTAATTGCCATCGGCGTGAAGCAGCCGATACTCATGGTGAAACTGTTGCTGCTTAGGATGGCTTAAATGGGCGTTGAGCTGACGATGGAACTCTGCCTGGTCATCTGGGTGAATGCGTGAGAGCCACTTTTGAGGGCTGTCGTTACTACGACCCTCATGGGGAAACCCGATTAAAGCCTGCCAGCGAGGTGAATAGTAGACTCGATTGGCTCGTAGGTCCCAGTCCCAGATGCCATCGCGTGCCCCTTCTACCGCCAGCGAGTATCGCTCTTGGCTAATTTCTAGCTGCTGGGTAAGTTCGGCTCTTTCGATGGCATAGCGCAGCGTTTTAACCAGCAGATTACCAATGTCAACGTATCCTAGCTTTTCAAGACGCTGGGGTGAAAAAGTATCTGACTTAACCAGATAGTCCTGTGCGCCTTCTTTGAGGGCGGCTACGGCCATGCTTTCGTCTTGGATGCCGGTCATCACCACAATGGGTACTTGAGGCATCCGTTCTTTGAGCTGCTTTACCAGATCAATGCCGCGCCCATCGGGCAGGCACAAATCTAACAGAATGACATCGAAGGTATTTTCTTGGAGAGCATTTAGAGCGTCATTGAATCGCTCGGTGTGGTGGAGCTTAAGCTGATTGAATTCTGACGAGCTTATAAGGGCTTCAAAGAGCAGAGCATCTGATGGATTGTCTTCGATGAGTAGCGCATCTATCCCGGTTTTCATTCAGCGGTTCCTGTAGTCTAGTCCTACTGTCAACGTTTGGTGGGCAGTTTTGATATCTGTCTAATAAATCTAGTAAATCTAGTAAATTTAATAAATCAGTGAGACTTTATATTTGTGAGAGCCTATCTAATAGAGGGGGCAGAAAGATGTGATCCACCTCATTGAGCCGTCATCGTAGCTATGATGTGCCTGACAAAAAATGTCACTAATGCATAGTTCTGTCTGACTTTAAATACTGAGTAATATAAAAGGTTGTTTATTTGCACTCTTTTGAGACCGTGCTGAACAATACAGCAATTCAGTGGTGAATTAAACAGAAGAGAAAATCGAAAATTGAAAGAATCAAATTTTCTTGTTTTGTTAGATTAGGCCCCTAATAGCCTGTTGGAATATAGAAGAAATACTGAATCTGTCTTGAATACGTGAATAATTGTTGATTTATTTATCAGTGACGCGTTGTTGCTAAGTCGTTTTTTTTTGTCTGTGATCTGTGACGACTACAAGTGGTGATGTTCACATAGCAATCTGCTGCTGTGCGCTGAGCGCTTCTTCGAACCGATGGTTCAGCTGATAGGAGTGGCTGAAGCTCAGTGCATAAACTCAGTGCCAAAAGCTACAGTTCGTAACGCCTGAGAGCGCTGTAGTGAAACAATCAAAGTGTTTGTGTGGCTCGTGTCACTAAAAAGCGCAGAGCCCGTGAATGGATTAGGAGCTCTGCGCTTTTTAGTGCTGTAATTTTGGATGCTGTATTTTGAAGCACTGTGTTGATCTTTAGTGAGGGTTATTGTTACCGCTTTTTTCGTAGCTACAGTTACGCCAAGGCCACTAGGGGTAGCTCCGCTGACTTAAGCCAAAAACTATGCAGCTGCTGTGCCAATAGTTCGTACTGCGCTAGCTCTCGAGGCTTTGCCACATAGGCATTGGCATGGCCCTGATAGCTTCGGCTGACATCATTAGCCGATGATGAACTAGAAAATACAACGGTAGGGATGCTTCTCCATAGAGGATGAGTTTTGATATCTTCTAAGACTTCTAAGCCGTTCTTTCTCGGCAGGTTTAGATCAAGAAGAATCAAACTAGGCCACTCTTCCTTTGGCGCACCCTCTTGGTTTTTTCCTTCGACATCACCAATCTTACAGAGAAAGTTAATGGCCTCTATGCCATTTTGAGCGACTTGGATATGACCTTGGTAACCGATGCCCTCAAAGGCTGCTACAAGAATTGCCGCGTCTGTAGGTGAATCTTCCACCAATAAGATATCGTAGCTCATAATTTTGAACACCTGCTCGTGTATCGCTGGTTGTTGAGCACTAAACAACCCACGCTATCTTGTAAGTAAAAATTAACTAATAAAGTCTATATGATACTTTGCTCTGGGGCTCTAGTGATCTAATGATCTAATGATCTAGTACCCCAAGGGCTAATCCTACTTTGGGCTTCGTAAGCCCAAAAGAAGCATAAAAGAGAAGTAAGAGACAAAGCTTTCGTTTACTAGCGAAGCTACCACACTTATAGATGCTATCAGGTATGTCCAAAGGATGATAGGTCTGTGCGAAACTACTTAACTCTTGACAGATTTCATAGCTTTTTGATCAGCGGAGGCGTTGGCCTCTGGGTTGGCCTGAGCAGCCAGCGTAAAGTAAAACGTAGATCCTTTGCCGGGCGATGACTCTACCCAAATGCGGCCCTTGTGGCGCTCTACAATCTTCTTGCAAATGGCAAGGCCGATGCCGTAGCCCTCTAGCTCTTGGCGTGTGTGCAAGCGCTGGAAGAGCGAGAAAATTCGTGCCTGCTGATCGTTTGAGGTCTCAATGCCGATGCCATTGTCGGCAACGCCAAACATCCAATGTTGGATGCGTTGCTCAGAGGTTTGAGGGACAGCGCTGATATGAATAGTGGGGGCAGTACCTCCTTTAAACTTGATGGCATTACTAATGAGATTTTGAAAGAGCTGAGTAATCTGATTGGCGTCACAGGCCAACTTTGGCAATGGATCGACGGTGACCTTGACGTTACTTTCACTGAGCAGCGTGCTCAGGCTAGATAGAACAGTGTTGACAATGGTGTCAATGGAGATTTCCTTTAGCACTTGGCTGCGGTGAGTGACTCGTGAAAAGTCCAGGATGCCATCAATTAAGGCCTGCATGCGAATGCCACCTTCCACGATGTGTCGGATATATCCGCCTGCCGTCTCGTCAAGGTCCGTATAGTAGCGCTGCTTGAGCAGCTGCGAGAAGACCGTCATGGCTCTGAGCGGCTCTTGCAAGTCGTGAGAGATGACGTAGGCGAACTGTTCTAAGTCAGCGTTGGAGCGCTCTAGGGACTGGGCTCTTTCGTCAAGGGCTCTTTGGGCGTCTATGCGCTCGGTGACTTCTTTTGTTAGCTTCTCGTTGGTCGCTTGAATTTCGGCGGCGCGATTGGCGACCAGGTCTTCTAGGTGTTCTCGGTAGCGGATGAGTTCTGTTTCGGCTTTGTTTCTCTCTGTTGTATCTATGAGTA
>JBCBKQ010000071.1:0-23644 GCA_038521595.1 Cyanobacteria bacterium J06627_28
CATTGTGTGACGGGTCACATTGAGATAGGTAAAACTCAATATTAATGACAGGAATTGTCTAGTTACGCACGGCAAATTTCTGTCTAATGGATGTGTAAAAAGTGACAACTATATTATTTTATCTTTGTGATAAAGAACTTAGATCACAGCCAAAGTGGCAGTGCTGCGTGCTTTGTTGGCAGGCGTTACGGCTTTTTTCGTCAGTGTGATTTAAATCAGCTGTATCAATGGCCATAGCTACACATAAAGATTATTTTCTTTACACTCCCTTCTGAAAGCTGTAAACCCTTGCCAGTAGAAGGATCAAGAATTATTGATGAGGTAGTTAAGGAACGCCTCTATCCGCTTCCATAACTTCTGTATATTTTTATTTTTCTGTATTCTCAAACACAAAAGTGTTGATTTGATTACGTTTCAGACGTTTTCAGTACGTACGTGTAAGCAAGATCACGTAGTTGTTGTGACTTTAATGGGTTGAAAATACGGATAGTTTCTCAGTAGGATTTCGTAGAGAGCCCACAGAAAACTTTCCGTGATTTTCCGTTTATAACCTTTACTTAGTCAGATTTACTGCATCGTACTGTCATGGCGTTTTTAACTACGAATCATCTTTTTCAACCCAGATTTAATGCCTCATTTTTTGTAGTCAATAGGGTTTCTAATAAGGCTTTTATCCCGGCTGCATTATTGATGGCAACCGGCGGGATGAGCCTGACAGCACAGCATGCGATCGCCCAGGAAAGTGCGGTCGTAAATCCGCCTGGGCCCGTGATGGAATACAACCGCAATACCGGGGTGGTGGAAGTCGATAACAACACGTTCAATCTGCGAACGGGTGATTTTGAAAATACGTCAAACATTCCGCTGCCGACATTGCTGCCTGAAATCACAAGGCAAGGCGTCGCGCTGCCGGTGGATCGCACTCAGCTGGTGCCCAATACGGTAGAGCTGAGCGTAGACGAAGCCTACATTCGCGAAGCGCTAGATAATGCACTCGATGAGCGGCGAGGCGAGGCGACCTATGTTTTGACGCCAAACTCTGTTGAGCTGACGACTCGGTTCAATCTAAGCTATCGTGCTGGCTCTCATACTTATGGTGAAGGCATTGAAGTGACGGTGACTGACCAAGATGGCGAGGAGACTTTTCAGGAAGCTGCCTTTGTGAGGGGGGATAGGGTTCGGCGCGGGCCTAATAACCGCTTGTTGCCGAATAGCGATTCTGTGCAGGCGACCTACGGCACCACTGACGCGGTGACCCTGCGCGTGCTCAACTTACGCAGGGACGGGTTTGAGCCTAGAGAGTCCGGAATTTATTTTTCTGAGAGCGGTGAATTTATTGTTGAAGACCTACAAAATGGTGGCGACCTAGACTTTGACGATGGGGAATATGTTCGAATTTCTGGCGGGCGCGGTGAGGCAGAGGCCACCGTGCGCGAGTCAGAGATAACAACAGAAACGCAGGTGGTGGAGACTCCCCTAGAGCCTGAGATACGTGAGGAAGAGATTGTTGCGTCGCAAGAAGAGACGACTTTCTTAGAAATGGACGCTGTCACCCTTGAGGAAAGGGACTGGGGGCAGGTAGAACTTCCAAATACGGTGTCTGGTTCGCTGTTGTTAGGTCATGCAACTTCTGCAAGAACGGCTGACGGTGAGGTGCTAGTGTATGACCGCTATGCCAACGCAGGGCAGGTGCGAGCCGGTAGCGATGGTTTGAGTCTGACAGGGCAGCTAGCACCTTTGGTAAATAATCCAAATGTGCCGCCAACGTTGCTTTCTGGCAATTTGACGTTTAACCCATTTGTGGGTGACAACGAAGCCGGGGCAACCGCAACGGTTGGGTTGACGCAGTTTTTGACGCGGACACATCGCCCGGCAACCGATGTAGTTGGCAATGAGATTTTGCGGCCTGACGAAGGTGGGCGCAGACTGGTTGAACCGACAGGTGCGTTTAATAATCGGCGTTGGGTGGGCTATGTGCCGCCTGGGCCAGATGAAACAGCGCTGGGTAGTGAGCTGATTTCTGCTGGCGGGATTTTTGAGCTGCCGAGTGATTCACCCATTGTGGTGTCTGCGCCAGATGCGCAGCAGGTAGGACGTGGCAATGCGGCCTATACAGACAATGTGGGTGGCTTTTTGGTGGAGGCTGCGGATGGTGAACTGTCTTTTGTGCCGCAGTGGACGGGCGCTGGCTATGCTCAGGAGTCGCTGACGTTTGGGGCAGGTGAGGCGACGAGATTGATCTATGCGCTGGTGCCACAGCAGCCGGGGCAGAACTTGCGTCTGGGTGAAACATATGGTGTCACACGCGATGTGGATAGCTACCGCATTACAGAGGGCGGGTTTACGGTAATTTCTGCGGACAGGCAGCCTCAAAACTTTGCCCAGGAGGCGACGGATGTGTACGCGGTGGAAGACACGCTGCCGGATAGGGCAAATGCGATAACGGCTATTTTTAATGGGATTCCGGGGCGCTATGCCCAGGTGCCTGGCGGTGAACGGGTGCCCACGCTAGACGTCACGGTGGCATCGGGGGTAGATGCGCGGGTGGGGAATACGCTGTTTCCGTTGGAGACTGTGCCGGGGGATCCGGGGCAGGCGGCCTATGCCCAAACGACTCGGGCGGCGGGCTTCTATCTGGGCGGCTCACTCACTGGGGGCATTGGCAACCAGCGTAATACGGTGAATTCGGTGAGCGGTGATATGCAGCTGGCTCAGAATGAAATTCGAACGTTTACGACGCTTAATAGGTTTGCGACGCCGATTACGCAAGAGGATCGGGTGGTGGTGGAGACAACGGCGCGATCGCGCTTATCTGGTCGAGCTTTGTTTGATATCAATGAGCGGGGTGAACTGGTGAATGCACGATTTGTAGAGCAGTCCTCTGAAGACTTGGGTAGCACGAGTCGGGAGCTAGATCGTAAGCGCAGGGTAAAACGCGGGACGGAGCGGTTAATTAGCTCGGAGGTCGTCAACGAGAGCGTTGTTGCTGTGGGTGACCCTGAGATTTTGGAGTTTGATCAGACGTCTGCCTCTTCTAATGATGAGTCGGTGGCGAACTTTGCGCCTGTACGGGGTGAGCTGACGCTGGGCGGGGTGTTTAACTTTGGCAATACGCCTTGGACGGCGGCGGCAAATACGCTGCGGGCTGAGCTATTTTTGCAAGATACGGTGTTTGGCCGTAATCAAAGCGGTACAGAAGTCGGTTGGCGAGCAGAGATGTTGTTTCACCCGTTTGGGGAGGCTCGCCGGGAGGCTCATCAATATGACGGGGCAGGTAATGCGATCGCGCTTTATCAGACCGAGCCTATGGTAGATAGTGCGGGCAATCCACTGATGGAAGCTGTTGAAGATGTGAATGGCAACTTGGTGATGGTCGGGGTGAATCAATTTAAGCTGGATGATTCGGGCAATCGAATTGCTCAGCAGGTAGGTACGGGTACACCTAATGGGCCGGGCGTGTATTTACGTGTGCAAGATTCGTTTGATGATAATGACGGTGTTGTATTTGCAGGCGGTTTGGAGCTGAGCTTTTAAGCGGTAGGCGGCTGGATGCCTTAAAAAACAACGAATATATTGAATAGCCCGTGACTTGTGGTGAGTGGTGTGATAGTGATAGTCACAGAACCGTTACCAGTCGCGGGTGTTTCTTTTTCATGCCACAGATTACGCATCTGATTTACGATTTTGACGGATTGCTGCTTGATACTGAGCCGATTTATTGCCAGGTAAATGAAACGATAGCGAGTCGCTATGGCAAGACGTTTACAACAGAGGTGTATCGCAAAATTATGGGGCGGCAGGCAATAGACTGTGCTCAAATTTTGGTGAAGGAGCTGAATTTACCGCTGACGGCTGAGGAACATTTGGCGGCGCGAAATGAGCTGATTTATGATTTGTTGCCGCAGGCAGAGCCAATGCCAGGGGCGATGGAGATGACGCAGGCGTTTTCGAAGCAGGGGGTGCCGCAGGCGATCGCTACGAGTTCGGCGGCGGTGACGTTTAATAAAAAGGTGAAACGGCATCGCGACTGGCTGGAATTGTTTCAGGCAATTGTGCTGGGCGATCATCCAGCGGTAAAGCAGAGTAAGCCTGCCCCAGATAGCTTTTTGGTGGCGGCGGCGCAGTTGGGTGCACAGCCTGCAAACTGCTTGGTGTTTGAAGATTCGCCTGCAGGTGTGAAGGCCGGTAAGGCGGCTGGTATGTCTGTAGTGGCGGTGCCTGCACAGCATATGGATATTGCGCTGTACGAGAGTGCGGATCAGATCATTACGAAGCTGGCCGATTTTGAGGGTGAAGAGTGGGGACTGCCGTAGATGATGGCTTTTAATTTATGCTGTCCGTTTTTTCTTGCTATGACAAGGCTTGGCAAAAGCATTTAAAGTGCCCAACTTTGGGATAAGGTGAACACTAAGTAGATTCACTTTAATGACCGTTTTTACTTTTTTGCTCTGTGTAAAGTCCCTGTAAGTTATTGGTAAGTGACCTTCTCATTGTCTCTTGTCAGTGAATACAACAGTGGAAAGTCACGTAGTTGGTTTTACGGAGTGCATCAGTAATCGCACGGGGCTTCGGCTAAAAGAAGTGGTTAGCTTTTGGTTGAATTAATATTAGGAGGCACTTTTAGAGATGCGTTCTGTTTGTTTTGTTTGTTGTTCTGTGTTGGCGGTGCTGGTGTTTTGCGCGATCGCGCCTTTTGCCTTTCGCACGGTAGAGACGATCTAGACACTCGCTCAGCGGTTTTTCGTTAGGCATTTGATTTTAGTTTTGAGTAGGTTATTTTCCCTATGGTTCTGTTGAATCTTGGGGATTTTTTTATGACAAAAGGGCTGGGGTAAGGCAGACTAGAAAGCTTATTTTGCAAGTGGAGCATTCACAGGAGAGATACATAAGCTAAGTCACTGTATAGAAGCACTGTTTGTTTGCTACAGGTTATATAGCCGTTCGCACTTAGCTTACGCCACTACGAATAGCCATCCCTTGTTCTATAAAGCTAAGTGCATAGCAAAGCGCAGAATGCATTCCGCACTTTGCTATAGCCTCTCGCGAGTGTCTTGAGGAATGCTTCGCGCGAGCGAGATAAAAGTTGTTGTTTTATGAGATAAAACAATACTTGATTGTAAAGCGACACACTCTGATAAGAGAATTTCTGATCATTTCTGTTTTTTTGCTTTTGTGTGAAGAGGCTGTAATTAATTGGCTCTACTCTTATCGTTGCCGGGCCTACGTGAATACAACAGTAAAGCGCACAGAGGTAGTTGTTTCTACTGAGGCGCGAGTCAGTATTTTTACGAGTAGTACGTAATTTACTGATATTCATAGCCATCGAAAACGGGTTTGCTCTGTATGTTTAAAAAAGCGACATTGATAGCTGGAGTGGTTGCTACGGCCCTATTAGGTGCGCCGCAGGCGATGGCTGGGCAGGTGATAGATGGTTGGAATTATAGTATCGATGCAGTAGGCGATAGTAATGATGGGCCTGTGTACGATATTCGTGCGATCGCCATCAAGGAAACGACGGACACGGTATATGTATCGATAAGCGCAAACTTGCCATTGTCGGGCGTATACAACGATAGAGCAGAAGACAGCCGGATTGGTTGGGGTGATTTGTTCTTTGATTTTTCTGGGGAAGGCTTTAGCGCAGCGAATGAACAGCGGCAGCTTTATGCGGTGAAGTTTTCTTCGGGCAACAATGCTAGCGTCGAAGAAACGGGCGTATATGGTGAGGTCTCTGCAAAGAGCGTTGGTCCTGAAAATAACGGATTTAGGACGCTAGAAGAGTATTTTGAGGCTGGACTAGAGCGACCAAATACATTGGGTTCTGACTTTACTGATAAGGAAAGTGCGTATCAGTATTATGGCATTGAAGATTATGGCATTGAAGATTATGGCATTGAAGATTATGGCATTGAAGATTATGGCATTGAAGACTATGGCAGTGAAGCAGAGGCTGACGTCACAGGAGAGAAAATCCTAAATGAAGACTCTGTTGGTACACCGATTGATAATGTAATTGATCAGGGGACTCGCTTAGGTGACGTTCGCCTTTTAACTGAAGAAGAGGCGAGAGCGGCTGGGGTGAACTTTGACACGATGGATGCCGCAGGTACGGCAATGATTACGCTGGCGTTTGATCGCGATCTGTTGCCAACGGGTTCTTTTGTGTCGAGTGTGTTTGTTGAATGTGCGAATGATGGGGTGGCGATTGCTGGGGCGCTAGAACCTGAGGAGCCCTCTCGGCCTAGTGCGGGTGGGGGCGCAGTGGCAGCGCTGTCACCCGGAGCGGTAACGACAGAAATCGTTTCGATAGTCACAGAAACTGAAGAAACCGTGACTTCTGTGCCTGAGCCTAGTGGTGTTCTTGGTCTGATGCTTTTAGGCGCTTTCGGTGCGCTGAGAGGGCGGAGGCGGAAGTAGAGAGTAGGTTCTAGAGGGTTAGGCTCTAGAGGGTTAGGTTCTAGAGGATAGATTCAGCAAAGGGCGTTGCCTTCTCTTTAGTTTTGTTTGTGATTAGCTAAGGTGATCTTGCAGGGCTTTGACCGTGAGCTGGTTTTCTTTGAGTGAGCGGACGGCGGCGAGGGTGGCTTTGGCGCCAGCAAGGGTAGTGATGGTGGGGATTTTGTAGTCGAGGGCGGTGCGGCGAATGATGCGGTCGTCTTCTTGGGCGGCTTCTCCGACAGGTGAATTGATGATGAGCTGAATCTCTTGGTTTTTGAGAGCGTCGCCGACGTGGGGACGGCCTTCGTGGATTTTGAGAATTGAGGTGACGGCAATACCTGCTGCCTTGAGGGTGTCGTAGGTACCGCTGGTGGCAACGATTTGGAAGCCAATGGCCGCAAAGTCTTTGGCAATGGGAACAACCGCAGGCTTATCTCGATTGTTGACGGAGATGAAGACGGTGCCGGACTGGGGAAGCTCCTGACCAGCGGCGAGTTCAGCCTTGGCGTAGGCCTGGCCAAAGCTGGTATCAATGCCCATGACTTCCCCGGTGGAGCGCATTTCTGGGCCGAGGAGGGTGTCTGTGCCAGGGAACTTGTTAAAGGGCAGAACGGCTTCTTTGACGGAGACGTGGGCAGGTTTGATTTCTTCGGTGAGGCCGAGTTCGGCAAGGGTTTTGCCGGACATGACACGGACGGCGAGCTGGGCTAGGCGGGCACCTGTGGCCTTGGAGACGAAGGGGACGGTGCGCGAGGCGCGGGGATTGGCTTCGATGATGTAAACCTGGTCGCCTTGGATAGCGTACTGGATATTCATAAGGCCAATGACTTTGAGACGTTTGGCGAGTTTGAAAGTCCAGTCGCGGATGGTGGCAAGGGCGGCCTCGGAGAGGGTGACGGTGGGGAGGGCGCAGGCAGAGTCGCCGGAGTGGATGCCTGCTTGTTCGATATGTTCCATGATGCCGCCGATGACGGTGTGGCCAGTGTGGTCTGCGATCGCATCCACATCCACCTCTACTGCATTCTCTAAGAACTTGTCGATCAAAATAGGATGATCGGGTTCGACCTGTACAGCGGTGGTCATGTATCTCACCAGATCATCGTCGGAGTAGACGATTTCCATGGCGCGACCGCCGAGGACGTAGCTAGGGCGAACCACGACAGGGTAGTCAATTTTTTGGGCGATGCTGAGGGCTTCGTCATTGCTGCGGGCAAGGCCGTTGGGTGGCTGGCGAATGTCGAGTTCTCGCAGCATTTGCTCGAAGCGTTCGCGGTCTTCGGCGGCGTCAATGGAATCGGGAGAGGTGCCCCAAATTTTGGTTTTGATGGCATCGGGGGCGTCTTCTTGGAGGTATTTTTGAACGGGAACGGCAAGCTTTAAGGGGGTTTGGCCACCAAACTGGATAATCACGCCATCAGGGTTTTCAGCCTCGATGATATTGAGCACGTCTTCTTTTGTCAGCGGCTCAAAGTAGAGGCGATCGCTGGTGTCGTAATCAGTAGAAACGGTCTCTGGGTTGGAGTTGACCATGATGGTTTCATAGTCGTCGTCCTGAAGGGCAAAGGAAGCATGGCAGCAGCAGTAGTCAAATTCGATGCCTTGGCCAATGCGGTTGGGGCCGCCGCCAAGGATCATGACTTTGCGACGCTCTGACGGGAGGACTTCACTTTCTTCTTCGTAGGTGGAGTAGTAGTAGGGGGTGAGGGATTCAAATTCGGCGGCGCAGGTATCGACCATTTTATAGACGGGGACGACGTCGAGAGATTTTCGATAGTTCCGCACGGTATCTTCGTCAGTCTTGGCCGCAAAGGCGATTTGCTTGTCACTGAAGCCTTCTTGCTTGATGGCGAGCATTTGGGCTTTGGTGATGTCGTTTAGCGGGGTGCGCTTGATGATTTTTTCAACGGTGAGGAGGAGTTGAAATTTGTTGAGGAACCAGGGATCGATGGCGGTGAGTTCGTAGAGTTCTTCTATATCGAGGCCCAGCTGAAGGGCGTGGCGGATGGCGAAAATGCGCTCAGGGTTGGGGCGGCGCAGGTTGGTGCGCACCTGGGAAAGGGTGGGCAGCTTTTCGGCGCGATCGCACCCCCAGCCAGCCCGGCCGGTTTCAAGCGATCGCAATGCTTTCTGAAAAGACTCATTAAACGTACGCCCAATGGCCATGGCCTCACCCACAGACTTCATCTGAGTGGTGAGGGTAGAGGACGCACCGGGGAATTTTTCAAAGGCAAAGCGGGGCACTTTGGTTACGACATAATCAATCGTGGGCTCAAAGCTAGCGGGCGTTTTTTGGGTAATGTCGTTAGAAATTTCGTTGAGGCGATAGCCAACGGCGAGCTTGGCAGCGAATTTGGCAATGGGAAAGCCGGTTGCTTTTGAGGCCAGGGCAGAGCTGCGCGACACCCGTGGATTCATTTCAATGACAATGACATCGCCATTGTCTGGATTGACGGAGAATTGAATATTGGAGCCGCCCGTTTCAACACCGATTTCACGGATAATTTTGATGGAGGCATCGCGGAGGCGCTGGTATTCCTTGTCTGTGAGGGTTTGGGCGGGGGCAACGGTGATGGAGTCGCCCGTGTGTACGCCCATGGGGTCGATGTTTTCAATCGAGCAGATGATAACGACGTTATCGGCCAGATCGCGCATGACCTCTAGCTCGTACTCTTTCCAGCCGAGAAGCGATTGCTCAATGAGAATCTGTGAAACGGGGCTAGCTTCTAGGCCAGAGCGTGAGATAGTTTCAAATTCTTCTTGGTTGTAGGCAATGCCGCCGCCGCTGCCGCCCATGGTGAAGGCCGGGCGAATGATTAGAGGATAGGAACCAATTTCTTCGCCGATGGCCTTGGCTTCGTCCATGGTTTCAGCCAGGCCAGAGGGGCAAACGCCTACACCGATTTTCAGCATGGCCTCTTTAAACAGCTTGCGATCTTCTGCTTTTTCAATCGCTTCGAGCTTGGCCCCAATGAGTTCTACGTTGTACTTCTCTAAGACGCCACGTTTTGCTAGCTGTACGGCCAGATTTAATGCCGTTTGGCCGCCCATGGTTGGCAAAATGGCATCCGGGCGCTCTTGGGCGATGACCTGCTCTAGCAGGGGTGCGGTGAGCGGCTCTATATAAGTGCGGTCGGCTATGTCTGGATCGGTCATAATCGTCGCTGGGTTGGAGTTCACCAGGACGACTTCGTAGCCTTCTTCACGTAGGGCCTTACATGCTTGGGTGCCAGAATAGTCGAACTCGCAGGCCTGGCCAATGACGATAGGCCCAGAACCAATGAGCATTATCTTTTTGAGGTCGTTTCGACGTGGCATAAGTCAGCATCAGACGCGATAAATCCAAACCATCTTATATCAAATGTTTATCTGGGTTCTGGTCATTTATGCGAAGCACTTCAGAAATGAATTAAGGATGCACCGAATCCCACACACCCATAGTGAGTTACCTGTTGGGAGTTGCATGTTGGGCCCGATCAGTTTTTAATGATAGTAATTGTCAACAAATGGTTTTAGAAGACGAGTGGTATCCATGAAATTTGCGAGATGCGGTCTGCTGACCGCTGTTGTGTCTGTGTCAGTGGGCGTCACAGCCTGTGGTGGCGGAGAGTCGCAGCAGGTGGTGAATCTATATTCGGCGCGGCACTATGATGTAGATGAAGCCCTGTACGAACAGTTCACAGCGGATACCGGCATTCAGGTGAATGTGCTGGAAGGTAAGCCGGATGAGCTAATTGAGCGGATTAAGAGTGAGGGTGAGGCGAGCCCAGCAGATGTATTTGTTGCGGTGGATGCCGGGCGACTTTGGCGGGCTCAGGAGGCGGGTATTTTCCAGCCGGTGACGTCTGAGGTGCTGCTGGAGAAGGTGCCGGAAAGTCTGCGCGAAGAAAGTGGGCGTTGGTTTGGTCTGACGACACGGGCGAGAATGCTGGTGTACAACACGGACGCGGTGCAGCCAGAGGAGCTTTCGACCTATGAGGCGCTAGCGGAACCCGATTGGAATGGGCGGGTGTGCGTGCGTAGCTCCAGCAATGTATACAACCAGTCGCTGGTGGGCTCGATGGTGGAGTCCATCGGCGCCGAGGCGACGGAAGACTGGGTGACGGGGCTGGTGAATAACTTTGCCCGGCAGCCTGAGGGTGGTGATGTGGATCAAATCAAGGCGGTGGCTGCGGGCCAGTGTGATGTGGCGATTGTGAATCACTATTACTGGGCAAGAATGGCGAAGTCTGACGATGCGCAAAACCAGGCGGCGGTTGAGAAAACAGCATTGTTTTTCCCAAATCAGGATGGCCGAGGAACCCATGTAAATGTGAGTGGAATGGGGCTGGTAGATGGGGCTCCAAATGAGGAGAATGCGATCGCCTTTATGGAGTTTTTAGTTAGCCCGGCGGCGCAAGAAGTGTTTGCCGATAGCAACAATGAATATCCGGTGGTGGCGGACGTAGAGATCGATCCAGTGGTCGCTGAGCTGGGTGACTTTAAGGTGGATGAGGTGAATGTGTCGTCTTATGGGCGCAACAATCCAACGGTGAATGAGATTGTGGATCGGGCTGGCTGGCGATGATTTTCACGATTCCTGAGCTGCTGGGCGCGGAGGCTGTGGAAGGGGTGTGCGATCGCCTAGCGTCCATAGAGCTAGTAGACGGTAAGACCACGGCTGGCTGGCACGCCAAGACGGTAAAAAACAATCAGCAGCCAAAGGCAAAATCTGCTGAGGCGCTGGGCGAAGAGGTGCGCCAGTCTATCTTGAAGCATCCGCTGTTTCAGGCAGCGGCACGACCTCGGCGGGTGCACACGGTGCGCTTCAATCGCTACAGCGACGGCATGAGCTATGGGCGACATACGGACAATGCTCAGATGAATGGCAGCCGGACGGATTTGTCATTCACGCTGTTTTTGTCTGATCCAGCGAGCTATGAGGGTGGTGAACTGGTGGTGGAGGGGGTCGATAGTGAGCAGGCGTATAAGCTGCCTGCTGGCTCGATGATTGTGTATCCGGCAGGGTACTTGCATCGGGTGGAGCCGGTGACGAAGGGGGTGCGCTGGGCGGCGATTGGCTGGTTGCAGAGTCAGATTCGCGATGCGGGTAAGCGGGAGATTTTGTTTGAGCTCGATACCGCGCGGCGATCGCTGTTTGAGCAGGGTGGTAAAACGGTGGAGTTTGATTTGCTGACGAAGAGTTTAAATAATTTGGTGCGGATGTGGGTCGAGTAGGGGTAAGGGACCTTATTGCTGCAATGAAGCATCGCTTATTGAGAATTAATCTAGGTTGGGATGGCGTATAGTGATGAAGGGCACTATTGAAATTAATGTGCAATAGCTGGCTAGCCGTTTGGTGTGATTGGCGACCCTTACCTTTTAATTTTTGACCCTATGTCGTCTGTTTTATGTTGTCGAGCGATTACTAAGCGGTTTGGAGTGGCGGCTCCGGCAGTAGATGGGGTGACCTTTGAGCTAAATGAGGGGGAGCTGCTCGGATTACTCGGCCCGTCTGGCTGTGGAAAAACGACGCTTTTAAGATTGGTTGCGGGCTTTGAGCGGGCGGCATCGGGTGAAATATTGCTAGATGGCCGGCTTGTATGCGGTAAGGGGCTTTGGCAACCGCCCGAGTGGCGGCGAGTGGGCGTTGTTTTTCAAGACTATGCGCTGTTTCCGCACTTAAGCGTGGCGGAGAATGTGTCGTTCGGGCTAAAGCAGCTGGCGCGCCGTGGTGAGCTGCCTAAGAAGCAGATTAACGATTTGGCGATGGCGGCGATTGAGCTGGTGGGCCTGTCAGGAATGGCGGATAGGTTTCCCCATGCGCTTTCGGGTGGGCAGCAGCAGCGGGTGGCACTGGCACGGGCATTGGCACCAAGGCCGCCGTTGATTTTATTGGATGAGCCGTTTAGTAATTTGGATGTGCAGGTACGGCTATATTTGCGCCAAGAGGTGCGAGACATTCTCAAGGGGATTGGAGCGTCGGGAATTTTTGTGACGCACGATCAGGAAGAGGCGCTGGCGATTGCCGATAAGGTGGCGGTGATGCAGGCGGGCAAGATTGTGCAGCTAGATGCGCCGGAGCAGATCTATCAGCAGCCGGTGTCGCGGTTTGTGGCGGAGTTTGTCACACAGGCAAATTTTGTGGCGGCCTATGCGGAGAATGGGTATTGGCAGACTGAGATTGGTGCGATCGCGCAGCTTCAGGGTGATGAATCAGTCGCTGGCTCGCTGATGATTGCACAGGAAGACGTGAACGTTATTGCCGATGAAAAGGGATCCCTCGTTGTACAGGGCCGGCAGTTTTTGGGACGAGAGTATCAGTACGTATTGGGAATGGGGTCTTTACCTGTCTTGCGGGTAAGAACTGGTGTAGACCAGCGATTTTCTGTTGGAGAGCAGGTCAGCGTAACGGTCGATCCTAGAAAAGTGAGATTTTTTGGCAGTGAAGGAGAACTTCTAAAAAGCAAAGAAAAGGCTATTGTTTGACGTTTGTTTGACGTTTGAGTAAAAAAGAACAATCCCTTACTTTGCGATGAACGAAAAGAGCAAATTCAACGATAAAATTAGACTAGAATTTGGGCAGCGCATTTAAGCAACTTTTCCATCATGTGCTAAGAGTATGGTTTTCCCGCTCCAGGAACAGTACCTTAATCTACTGACTGATTTTGGCTTTAAGCGTGTATTCGGCTCGGAGCCGAATAAGCAGCTACTGGTCAATTTTCTCAATACGCTGCTGCCAGAGCACCACCACATTCAGAGTTTGTCGTACAAAAGTACTGAGAACTTGGGCAACGTGCAGATTGACCGCAAGGCTATTTTTGATATTTATTGCCAAGGCACAAACGGGGAGCGTTTTATCGTTGAGTTGCAGAAGGCAAAACAAAATTTCTTTAAAGATAGAAGCGTATTTTACGCGAGTTTTCCGATCCAGGAGCAGGCTCTTAGAGGGGAATGGAATTTTCAGCTAGCGCCTGTTTACTCTATTGGAATACTCGATTTTGTTTTTGATGCTCATAAAAACGAAGAAAGTTTTATTCACACTGTAGAACTCAAGGATCAAGACTGCCGAGTTTTTTATGACAAGCTAAAGTTTATATATGTTGAACTGCCTAAGTTTGAAAAATCTATAGATGAGCTGCGATCGCAGCAAGATAAATGGCTTTATTTATTCAGACACTTGCCAGAGATCGAAGGGCAACCTGCTCCCTTCAAAGATCCCGTATTTCTTCAGCTGTTTGAAGTGGCAGAAATCGCTAATTTTTCATCTAACGAACAAGACAATTACCAAAGCAGTTTAAAGTATTATCGCGATCTTAATAACGTGCTTGACGCTTCTAGACAGGAAGGAAAGCAAGAAGGTAGACAAGAAGAGAAAGTCAGTATTGCACGGGCGCTGTTGGGGCAACTACCCGTAGAAGCAATTAGTAAAACAACAGGACTTACCATTGCTGAAATAGAACAGTTGGAAGACTAATTTTATGGGCTCATTACTCGGCTTTTGTAGACTATTACTACTCGGCGTTTATTAAGGACTGAACCCTGAGGACTTCAGCAACGCTCCAGGCTTGGGCAAAAGCACCTCTGGACATGAAAGGCGTATCACCGTCGAAGATTTCGCTGAGGTTGCCGACGCAGCCGCCCTCGAGATGCTGGATAAGCGGTTCTAAAAACTGTTGGGCCATCACAGGATTTTTGTAGACTTTGAGGTGGGCTTGAACAAAGGGGCCAATGAGCCAGCCCCAGGCAGTGCCTTGGTGGTAGCTGCCATCGCGCTTGGTGCGATCGCCACCATAAATACCCACATACTCTTGATGAACTGGCGCAAGCGAGCGTAACCCATAGGACGTAAGCAGCTGTTGAGCACAGCTATCGACGATGGCTTTTTGTCTGTCTGGTGGTAGCGGTGGGGCGTAGTGGAGTGAAACGGCAAAGAGCTGGTTTGGGCGGAGGGCTGGGTCACTGCCGCTGGGGCCTGCAATGACGTCGTAGCAGTGATTTGTACTGGGATTCCAGAATTTGGAGAAGTTGGCGGCGGTGGCTTTGGCAAGAGCGAGGTAGTCTTGCTTGGGGTGATGGATGGGGAAGGTAGGGTTGATGAGTGTGATGCGATCGCAGAACTCGGCCATGCAGTGTAGCGCATTGTGCCAGAGAGCATTTATCTCTATCGGCTTACCAATGCGAGGGGTGACGACCCAATCGTCTACTTTGGCATCCATCCAGGTAAGCTGCACATCGGACTGGCCCGCATAGATCAGGCCATCTGTAGAATCTAGATGAATCTTGTAGCGGGTGCCCTGTAGGTGCCATTCGATGACTTCTTCTAGGGCGGGGAAAAGTTCTTGAAGCAGCTCGTCATCTTGGGTGGTGGCGATGTAGGCACGCAGAGCCTCGAAGTACCACAAAATAGCATCGACGGTGTTGTAGCCGGGGGTGTCGTTTGCTTCGGGGAAGGCGTTGGGTAGCATTCCCTGGCTAAGATACTGAGCAAACGTCCGCAGGATGGGGCGAGCGATTTCGGGGCGACCTGTAGCGAGGGTCAGTCCGGGAAGGGCAATCATGGTGTCGCGCCCCCAGTCTCCAAACCAAGGATAGCCAGCAATGATCGTTTTTCCTGTTGTTGTTTGATTGGTTTTTGGGTCTGTAATGTTGCGATCAACAATAAACTGATCGGCAGCCAGCAGCAGCTGTTTATTAGAACTCTGTAGGACGGGCATCTTGCCTATCCTCTGTCTGCCAGCCTTCTCTAAAAGACTTTCTTCATAGGCCTGCCGCTCCGAAAAAGCTGTTGTTTCGTCTAGATTGGGATAGCCATTTGTGCTGCAAACGACGGTTAATGTCTCTCCGGGTTCGAGGGTGGTTTTTAAGGTTGCACAGTGAAAGTGATCGTCTAGATACGTTAGCCCGCGATATTGTTCTTGGGTGAGAAAATAGTGTTGATACCACTTTGACTGGGGAACGAGCTGGCCTTTTGTCGTCAGTAAGTAAAACGGTGTGCAAGCAGGTGCTTCGACTTTGAGTCCTCTGGGATGAGCACGGGTTGTAATTTGCCAGGGTTTGCCGTTGATGAGGGCGCGGTTTTGGCTTTGGGTGGTGTGGTGGTGGTTTCGATGGTTGACGAGGGCTTTTGCGATGAGGCTAAAGGGGGCAGAGGCGCGAATGAGACTGTACTGGATGTAGACGATGTTTTCTCCTGGCTGCATCCAAATGCGCTTTTGTAGCTGGGCGTCGGCGCAGGCATATGTCCAGGTTGGGGTAGTGCCTTCCAAGTGAAAGCGTTCTATATTTCGATAGCCGTGACCAGTGGTGGTTCCGCCTGACCAGCGATCGCAGCTGAGCGGATAGGGCTTGCCCAGATATTGAACTGTTTCATCTAACTTAGTTAACAGCAAGGTGCGTCCTAACGGTGGATTGAGCGCCGCAATCAGCAAACCATGGTAGCAACGAGTAAGAATGCCAGAGAGCGTACCGCAGCCGTAGCCACCAATCCCATTGGTAATGAGCCATTCGCGCTGAGTAGCTTGGGTTGGGTCACTGCAAATGTCACGACCGACCGCTACTGCTGTCGGTAGCACTGGGATGATGGCGGAGACGGACTGTGGATTTGCCATATCAGGATTTGCCTGCTTTTGCGATGAAGTAATGGAATGACGGGAATGGCTTATCTAGAATGACCTACCAAGCTTACATAGACAGCTTACCGAAAAAAAGAATGGGCGCAGGGTGCTTATTTTTTGATGACAATGACCGTTTTTTGATATTGAAGCCTTCTTACCGAGAGGGATGGCTACTTCCCGGAGGCGTCGTCGAAAAGCATGAGTCTCCTATGGCGGCCTGTATAAGAGAGGTCAGAGAAGAAATGGGCGTCATATGCCGACCAAAGAGACTGCTCTGCTTAGACTATGTTGGTACAAAGGATAACTATGGCGAGTCGCTACAGTTTGTTTTTTGGGGTGGTGTGATTTCTATAAATGATGTTGAAATAGACAATAAAGAAATTGTGGACTATTGTTTTACTCCGGCAAAAAGAGCTGTAGAACTATTGGTAGACTCTTCTAAACGGAGAGTTTACTGGAGTCTAGAAGCTTTAAGGGCGAAAGAAACTTTCTATTTAGAAAATCATGAGAGAGTCTAGCTGAGAGATTTTTTAGCTTGTTCTTCTAGTCTTTTGGCTTCGGCGGCTTTTCTTTCGCTGTGGCGGTCGGTGAGTTCGTCTACGTGTTCTCGGAGGAGAAGGGTAAAGCGATAAAGTTCTTCCATGACGTCGATGACGCGATCGCGGTAGGCAGAATCTTTCATGGTGCCGTCTTCGTTAAATTCTTGATAGGCTTTGGCGACAGAAGACTGGTTTGGGATGGTGAACATGCGCATCCAGCGACCGAGGATGCGTAGGGTATTTACTGCATTGAAGGACTGAGATCCACCGGAGACTTGCATAACGGCGAGGGTTTTACCTTGGGTAGGGCGCACGGCTCCGAGGGTGAGGGGGATCCAGTCGATTTGGGTTTTCATGAGGCCAGAGACGTTGCCGTGCAGCTCGGGGCTAGACCAGACTTGCCCTTCTGACCAGAGGGAGAGTTCGCGCAGCTCTTGAACCTTTGGGTGGGTGTCGGGTTCAGCGTTATGCAGGGGGAGTCCACGGGGATCAAAAAATCTTACTTCTGCGCCATAGCCTTCGATGATGCGGGCGGCTTCTTCGGCGAGGAGGCGACTATATGAGCGATCGCGCAGAGAACCATAAAGAAAGAGAATCCGGGGCGGATGGTCGAAGCTCATGATGGAGTTGGCGGAGATTAATTTGGAACAGGTATAACACTAGCTTGTATAAGCTCAGCGTACATGTTTAGACGTTTAAATGTAGACATTAAGCCCATACTTATTCAGATTACAGGCCTTAGTGTAAGAAAGGTAAGATTTTTACATGTGCTCTGCGAACCAACTGTGAATCCAAGGCGCGATGGTGACTAAGGCGCTGATTCAGGGCACTGAGTCGAGGCACTGAATCGGTCGTCTTTGGCGGCAACGGTGGTCATGTAGCCTGCGCCTGCACAGATACCGAGTTCAGCAGTGCGATCGCTATTCACGGCGACTGTGAAAAATGCGGCAATCCTTCATCTAAACAAACCCACGGCGTCGCACTTGCCGTCCAGATATCTAATGCTGGACGGAAGTCATCTTTGATATCAAGGGTTGTGAAACGGATAGACGTTACATCTGGCCTTGCTTCGCCTACGGTAAATAAAGGACTGCCACAGTTTGCACAAAAACTTCGAGTTGTCAGAGCACCACTGGATGCGCGCACAGAATATGCTTTTGGTAAGCCCGTAACCGCAATAGACTGCGTAGAAACAACAATGCCAGAAGCAAAAGGTGCTCCGCTAGATTGCTGACAGTTTTGACAGTGACAGTTCAGCATTGCCAATGGCTCACTAGAGCACTCGTAGCGTATAGCACCGCAAGCGCAGCCACCCGAAAATGGAACACTCATAATAAACGCTTCGCCTCATCTACTGTATGTTTTGATTGTATGTTTTGGTGCTCCAAAGGAGATGAAACAACACGGGAAAAAAGATAGAGCTTATTTGTCTCCTTTCACGACAGACGACTGCCATAACAAACGAAACACTGAATCTACTGCTTTAGAAGTGTCGGCGTTTGCCCTGAAGGAAAGCTACTTTTGGCTAAAAGCTCAGATGCTTGCGCTATCGTCCTTGATTTTTGCAAGCTGCTCAAGACTTATTGAAGAAAATTTGGCGACAGACTGCACATTCAAGAGATTATTGTATTCATAAGAAACTCGATCCATAATCAAAACGTGTAGGCGAGAAGATCCAGCATACGTCTTCTCATTGATTGATTTAGGAGCGCGCGCTATGGGACTTTTGGTGGATGGAAGGTGGCAGGATCAGTGGTATGACACTAAAAGTACGGGTGGAAAGTTCGAGCGCAAGTCATCACAGTTTCGCAGTTGGATAACGCCGGACGGTACTCCTGGCCCAACCGGAGAAGGTGGCTTTGCCGCAGAGGCGGACCGCTATCACCTCTATATTTCTTACGCCTGTCCCTGGGCGCACCGAACCATGATTTTTCGAACGTTGAAAGGGTTAGAATCGATGATTTCTTTTTCTTCGGTGGATTGGTTTATGGGCGATCGCGGCTGGACGTTCAAATCAGATGAACAGGTTGTGAATGATCCCCTATTTGATTTTGACTATGCCTACGAGCTTTATACCAGAGCAGATAAGGGCTATACCGGGCGCGTAACGGTACCCATTCTCTGGGATAAGCAGACAGACACAATAGTCAGTAACGAGTCTTCTGAAATTATTCGCATGTTAAACAGTGCCTTTGACGGGATAGGTGCTAAAGCAGGAGACTACTATCCGAAAGCGCTCAGAGACAATATTGATGAAATAAATGATCGCATCTACCACACTGTCAATAACGGCGTGTACAAATGTGGATTTGCAACTACTCAAGCAGCCTATGAGGAAGCGCTCTATCCCCTGTTCGAGAGTTTAGATTGGCTAGAAGAAAAACTTTCGAACCAGCGATACCTACTGGGAGACGAACTGACTGAGGCTGACTGGCGGCTGTTTACGACACTGGTTCGGTTTGATCCAGTTTATGTAGGTCACTTTAAATGCAACGTCCGCCGAATAGTGGATTATTCCAACCTATGGGGCTATGTGCGTGAGCTGTATCAAATGCCTGGAATTGCCGATACAGTTAATTTCTCGCATATCAAGCAGCACTATTACAAAAGCCACGAAACGATAAACCCTACCAGAATTGTCCCAGCGGGTCCGCAAATCGATTTCACGTCCTCCCATGGACGTAGCTAAAGAGTTAACTGACAGGATTGGCTTTGCTGCTGAAGTACTTTCGTAAGGCTTAGAAGTATAGAGTTATTTGGAGTAGCTATGGGTATGAAACATCCGAAAAGGCGTCCGAAAGCTGTTGTCGTTGGCGCAGGCTTTGGCGGTATGCAAGCGGCTCAATCGCTATCGAAAAGTGGCGCTGACGTTCTGTTGATTGATCGCAACAACTACAACACGTTTGTGCCGCTGCTGTATCAGGTCGCTGCTGCTCAAATTGAGCCTGAGCTGATTGCTTACCCTATTCGCACTATTTTGCGAGGCGCACCGAGAACTCAATTTCTCAGGGCTGAGGTGCAGCGAGTTGATTTCGCTCGTCAGGTGGTGGAAACGGATAATCTCGACATTTCCTATGACTATTTGGTGATGGCGACAGGCAGCCGGACGCAGTATCTGGGGGTTTCTGGCGCTGCTGAGAATGCGTTTCCTCTCAGGACATTGGAACAGGCGATCGCACTGCGTCATCACATTCTTCAGCGTTTAGAACGAGCGTCTCAAACATCTGATCTATTGCTGCGACAGCAGCTACTTACCTTTGTCATTGTTGGTGGCGGGCCGACTGGCGTTGAGATGGTGGGCACGCTGACTGAACTGAAAAAGGCGGTTAAAAAAGACTATCCGACACTCGATTTAAGAGACATGCGACTGGTCATTGTGCAGTCTGGCGACAGGCTTTTGAGCAATCTGCCGGGTCGCTTAGGTCGCTATACCGCTCGTAAGCTTAGCCGTCTGAATGTGGAGGTCATGCTCAATACGCGAGTGAGCCAAGTGAGCGCTCAAACCGTAACGTTTGAAGACGGTTCTTGCTTGCCGACGACAACGGTTGTCTGGGCGGCTGGGCTAGAAGCGGCGATGCCCGAAGTGGCGACTACGCTGGAACAGGCCCATAAGCAAAAAGTAAACGTGCGAGATACGCTACAGCTGATCAATTACGACAATGCTTATGCGATTGGCGATGTGGCGTATGTACAACAGAATGGCAAGCCGCTTGTAGGGGTAGCACCAGAAGCGTTGCAGCAGGGGGTGGCGATCGCCCAAAACATCTGCAGGCAAATTAAAGGGAAAGCCCCCAAGCCCTTTAGCTACTTCAACAAGGGTCGCTTGGCCATCGTCGGCGGCTACGGTGGCGTCGGCAAAATTGGCCCCGTTTTACTGACGGGCTTTTTACCCTGGCTAATGTGGCTGGGCGTACATTTGGTTTATCTGCCGGGTTTTCGCAGTCGCTTACTGGTACTGCTGAGCTGGCTACATGGCTATGGGTTGGGCGATCGCGCTATTCGCCTGATCCTCGCTCCCTCAGCCCTACAGCGTTCTATCCCACCCCCTCAAGTCTCACCTTCTCAAGTCTCATCCTCTCAAATCGCACACCCTCAAACTGCTAAATCCTAGAAACATACAGCTAAAACATCGTTTATCTCAATAGGAGAAATCTCTCATGTTCATTCAAAAATACATACCCCTGATCGCTCGAACTTTCTTGGCCGTTATCTTCATCAATAGCGGTATCGGAAAAATCTCTAACTTTGCCGGAACACAACAGCAAATTGCCAGCGCTGGACTGCCGTTGGCAGCTTTAGTAACTGTCTTTACCATTGCTTTTCAGCTATTAGGCGGCGCTGCTTTAATTGCGGGATACAAGGCTAAAATTGGTTCTATTTTGCTGCTGTTGTTCTTAGTTCCAGCGACTTTAGTGTTTCATAATCCTTTGGTCGATCCTACTCAGATGACTCAGTTCTTAAAGAACCTGGCTATCATCGGCGGACTGTTGATGGTCACTGCTTACGGCTCTGGCCCAGTCAGCCTAGAACACTCGGATAACAGTTCGAGCTCTGTTTATCGCTCTGAGGAATCGGTGCGGTAAAAAAGATAGATCCGCTGGGCGGCCGGTCGTCAAAGTGGTTAGTTTTGCTGAGTGTTCATCACAAACGGCTCATATCCTTTATGCCTATTCAAGCACTAAAGTGATAGGCGCTAATTTTGACAAAGCGGATCTACATTTGACTTGGTTTCGGTTAAATTTGAAGGCGTCAAGCTATCCGCAACTGCTCAATATCTTTCATGGGCGGCACGCCAAACATGCGAGAATACTCGCGGCTAAACTGAGAGGGGCTTTCGTAACCCACTCTATAAGCGGCGTCGGAGGCGTCGGCATCTTCGTTCAGCATTAGGCGACGTGCTTCGACGAGTCTCATATGTTTTTGGTATTGCAGCGGACTCATTGAGGTGACCGCTTTGAAATGGCGATGAAACGAGGAGACAGACATATTGGCTCGCTCTGCTAGCATCTCAACTCGCAGAGACTGGGAGAAGTCGGCTTTAATCCACTTGATGACTTCAGCGACGCGCTGCATCTTGCTGCCGGATGTGGCAATCTGTCGAACTGATTTGCCTTGCTGGCCTGTGAGCAAACGGTAGTAGATTTCGCGGATGATGAGGGGCGCTAGAAAGGGAATGTCTTGTGGCGTATCCAAAAGCTGTGTTAGCCTGAGGGCGCAATCTATCAGCGGCAGATCGACATCACTGGCAAATAGACCCCTTGCCGTTTTGTAGGTGGTATTGTCGGTGGTGCTTTCGTGCGGACCTGATTCGGATTGGATTTGATCTAGCACGCTGAAAAGAAGGCGCGGAGATAGCTCCAACAGAAAGCACAGGTATGGCTTTTCGGGAGATGCTTTTACAACGGAACCCCTAACGGCTAAGTCGACAGAGACCACGATGTATTGAGCGACGCCGTAGCGGTAGGTTTCTCCACCCAGCATGAGATCCTTTTCACCCTGAACAATAATAGCGAGGGCTGGCTCATACACGCTGCATATATTTGTGGACACCTCATCGCGGATGAGTTCCAGTTGGGCGATCGCAGTCGAATGAGTGCCATCACCTCTACCCTGAGTATGCCGATCAATTCGCACAGCCAGCTCCGCGCAGCAATAGGCAATACTTTTCTGGCTGTTCTTCGGGTTATTCTTCGGGTTATTCTTCGGGTTATTCTTGGGGCTGCGGCGTTGTGCCATTGCATCGTCATAGATAGTTTCAGCTTTCATCATAAACCTCTTATCTTCAGGTTTGACAGGATTAGGCAAGCATCTGACAGTTTTAGATATTGGAGGTCAATTTCTTCCGGTCTAAAATGCTTGAAAATCAACTGAGAATGGGGAAGGAACAATAATGGGAAACAGAAGCGTAAAAACAGCAATTGTTGGAATAGCCAGCTTTTTGGCAACTACAGCAGTAGCGGCTCAGGCAAGCCTGCAATGGATGGATGCAACGCCTCTTCCCGCAGAGAGACAAGAGATCTATGCTGATGTCAGAGACGAGAGAATATATACGCTGGGCGGCCTGTTTGAAGGTGCGCAAAATGTTGCAGACGACTTCTTTGAATATGATGCGGCTGAAGATGCGTGGACTGAGCTAAGCCCCATGCCAGAGGCACGGCATCACGTGACGGTCTCTATTGTCGAAGACAAACTTTATGGAATCGGTGGATTTGCAGGCGGCTTCCCTGGCTGGGAGGCCCAAAGTGACGTATTTGTTTACGACTTTAACGGTGAGGAATGGGCTGAAAGTACGCCTTTACCAGAACCGCGCGGTGAACATACGGCTGTGGTTATTAATGGGAAAATTTATGTGGTGGGTGGGCGATTCAAAAGAGTGCCCGAGTCGGCAGACTTCACTGACCATTTTGACACTGCTAGCGTGCTAGTGTTTGACCCCACCAGTGAAGCTTGGTCACCTGCGCCTGATATGCCGACTGCTCGCAACAGCCATGCGGCGGTAGTGATTGACGGAAAAATGTACGTTGTCGGCGGACGCCAGTATACAGAACAAGAGAATGGCGAGTATGCAAATATTAATGTAGCTAGCCTTGAGGTGTACGACCCAGAAGCAGAAAGTTGGGAGACCCTTGCCCCGCTACCGCAGGCCGCAGGGGGTATCACGGCGGCAGCTGTTAATGGAAAGCTGTATGCCTTTGGCGGTGAACAATGGGTGCCAGAAAAAACGGTGATTGCTGAATCATGGGTTTACGATCCCGCATTAGACCAGTGGACTGCGGTGCCAGACATGCCAACGCCACGTCATGGAATAGCAGCAGGAACGATTGACAATCAAATTTATGTATTGGGTGGGGCAACAGAAACGGGAGCTGGTGCGGTGAGCACAAATGAGGTTCTCTTAGTACGCTAACTGGTCGTCTAATTGGTCGTCTAATTGGTCGTCTTCTCCCCAGAGGCAGCACAGAACTGGGTAGTGAAAAGGTGTCAGACCATAGGGTGATAGTCGTCGTGATGGTCGTTCTAAAAAGTCTATTTAAGCCAACATTTATTCAGATCACAGACCTTAGTGTAAGAAAA
>JBCBKQ010000072.1:0-23573 GCA_038521595.1 Cyanobacteria bacterium J06627_28
AAAATGCCGTCATGACGGCATTTTGCTTAACGGCAAGACTCTTTTTCACCTGCTCAATCTCTTGAGCGAGGGCCTGTAGCCGCTGGCCAGTGCTGTCTTGACGAATGGCAAATTCGAGTTCTTTTGCTTGCTGGCGCAGGGTTTCTAGGGTGCGATCAACCCCCTCCCTGCGATGCTGTCCTTGCACTAGTTCTCGCTCAATTTTCGTCTGCTCTGCGGACAGCAAAACCAAACACTTCCCCGCAAAAAAAGCAGGCAGCACCGTTCTAAAGTGCTGCCAATCCGCTACGTCTTTCGTCAGTTTTTGATATCTTTTCGCTTCTTTGGTCAGCGGTTCGAGCGCTTCCAGTTGACGGCGGGCTTTTTGAATCGCCGTGTGGGAAATGGTGAGATTTTCGTAGCTTTCTTGCAGTTCTTCTATTTGGGTTTGCATATCGGCTTTTTTAAGCATGTGGTTGCGCACAAACTCGTTAAGTCCGCCAATTTCTTTAATGCTCACCGTTTGATTGAACAAATCTAGCGCCTTGTCAGACTGCAGGCCAAATCGCTTACGAAACTGCTGGGCGTACTTGGTGAAGTTGTCATAGACTTCGGCATCGTTTTCCTTGAGCTGCTTCTTTAGGATGGGAATGTCGCCACACTGCATGAAGTATTCTGCCTTCAGCTCCATATCCGCAATCACAAAAAATTTGCGAACGGTACTATCAACCCACAGCACCTGGGCCAGAGAAACGTCCTTGCCAGTAGAGCGATCACAAAAATACGCCATCAGTATCGACGGCTTGCCCTTCTCTCGCAAATACTTAGACCGTGATTCGTAGCCTTCTTGCGATCGCGTCCGCGCAAACGCCCCCAGCACGTAGCTCCGCTCATCGCGCTCTTTCTTTTTCTTAACCCCGCTCGACGCCTGGTTATAGCTCCGTCGCCGATTGGGCACCAGCAGCGTCAGCAGCGCATCCACCAGCGTAGACTTTCCCGAACCGTTCGCCCCGGTCAGTAAAGCCGTGCCCCCTTTAAGATCCAAGGCCCAAGGCCGCTTATCAAACGTGCCCCAGTGCAGCACCTCTAGCCGCTCTAATCGAAAGCCCGCTAAGGTACCCGCTGCTATCTCTGACGAGTCAGTGGGCACCTCTGGCTGCTCAGCGGTAAGCGCTAGCGTCTGCTGCTCCATGTCTTCTGATGGGCTTGTTGTAGTTGGACTTGTTGTGAGTGGGCTGGTCTTTACCATCGATATTTACGCCTCCGTGTCATCCGCACTGTCATCTGAGGTTTCTTTGGCGTAGGCCGTTAGCTTTTCTTTTAGGTGCTCCAGCATGTCTGCGTCAATTTTTGCTTTGATGATAGGGCACACCTCATAGTTTTGATCTTCTCCAGAGAGTGGCCGCAAAAAGCCCATCTCCACCGTTTTATTAACCAGCAGCTTTACGTCTTTGCGAAACTTGGCCTCATTGTTACTCTCCGGGAAGTAGGGCTGGAGCATATTTCGCAGCTGTTCTATCCCTAAAATCAGCCGTCCGGTATCGTCACTAGCGTCAAACTGCCGCAATCGCTCACGCAACAGCACATAAAACACCGTGGCCCGAAAGCTCAGCCGCCGTTTGGTTACCAGCCGAGGCAAAGGCTCCTTTAGCCCTTCTAGATTATCTGGGTCAAAGTCGGGTTGCTCCAAAAAAGCAAACCCCTGGGTTTCGTAATTTCTGACCTGTAGGCCAATTTTATTGAAATACTCGCTAACCGGACTCAGGTAGGTTTGCAGCCGCTCCCAATGGGGGTCACCGCTGTACAGCACGCCCTGCAAAAGTTTGATAATGACTGGCGCGTAGGGAACGGGCCCTTCTGATGACGACATTGGACAGCTTTGGACAAATAGGTAAGCGACTGATTAAATAATGTCGACTAAATGTCAAAGCTCGAAAAGAGCCCTCGAGCATCCTCGACTATGGTTCTACCGACTAAACACAACACGGGGCAGCTCTAGCTGAAGTTCAGTATCCTCGGCGAGGCCAGCAATTTCGACTAAGTCAATTGTACTAGGATCGATCAGATGCTTTTCAGATTGTGTCGCAAGTGAAATATATGCCACGATTTCTGGCAAACCTTTGGTCACCGGATATAGCGCTATCAGCTCTGGCAAGGGAATCGTCGCCCGTGCTTCTAATGCCAGATCTACCCGATCTGCCAAGAAGGCCTCATCTACAAAAAACTGGCGTGCTAGCTGATCTAGCTCAGCTTCTAGCATTTCTTCGTCGAGTTCGGTCAGGTCTACAGGTTCAAACGTCGGCACCTCTGAGGCCTCTAAAGGATGCAGTGGGCGTTCCATCACCATTTGAATCGTCGGCGCACCAGAAATTGACCAAAAATCTTTCTCCTCACTGGCCGTGTCAGCCACCTGCAAGGCCAGCCGCTGCACATCTACAATCAGCTCCGCCACCCGCCGATTTTCGCGCATATTGCGCTCATCTAACATTTGCCGCAGCTTTTCTGTCAGCTGGTGGTTGGACTTAACGATGTGGCTCGCTGCGTTGAGTAGGTTTCGCTCTATCTGTCGCAATAGGGTGTAGTCCGAGGTGAGCGATCGCAGCTCATCAAGCCCATACACCGCCTGAATCGTAGCTTTTAGTTGCTCGCGCTCACGCTCCGAGTTCAAAAAGCGATAAAAGGTTTCAAAGCTTTGCCCTTGTGGTGATTCTTTGAGCGCATCGTCTGCGTCTAGCACTTTGCCCACCACCGTGCCCCGGCGGCTGTCTTTTTCTATCTGCGCGGCCTGCACCTTGCGCGTCAGGGCACGAAAGTTTTGTTCGACCGTTTTAAAGTCGGCCATCAGCTGACGGGTCATTCTATCGGCGGAGATGAAGCGCTCTTGCAGCTGCGTTTGGCTAAACACTTCTACAGCACCAGATGATTGGATTTGGTCGATTTCTTGTTGGATGCGATCGCGGTCTTTTTCTAGCTGAGCAATCCGTTTTTCAACATCCACCGTACTGCGATCTTGAATCTCCTTTAGCAGTGCCAAAATTTGCAAAAAGCGGGACTCCGTTCCCACAAAGGCTTCCCGCTGCTGCAACTCCTCTAGCCAAGCAATGGCTTTTTCTGTAGCAGGCGTCAGACTAAACACCGGTTCATCACTGTTATCAAAGGTTTTTCGGAGCCAGTGCTGATTGCACCAGTCGTTGAGATATGCCTTCGGCGGCTGAAGCAAGAGATCTCGATAAATATCTTGCAGGTAGTCTGAGTAGCTTTCCAACTTCTCTTCTAGCTCAAACTGAGGGATCGACAGCCTGTGCGTTTCTTTAAACTGCTTGTTTAAAAAGCTCACAACGAAAGCGACGTTGCGGCTTTTTAGCAGCTTGAGGGTTGCTGAGGTATTCAGCTCGTATTTAATTTGCTCATAGTCCATAGCGCCTGTTTTTGCCCTTATTTTTGTAGAATTCATTATACGAAAAGCCCTTTGGATTACTGACCATCCAAAGGGCTTTTCACTACATTCTTCACCTGCAAGGCGCTGAGAAATACGTATCGCAGCTGTTTAGTAAACCGTGAAGGAAGCGACCGTTTGCTTCATGGTGTCTTTCATAGTGTCCCAGCGACGCTCCGGCAAGGAGGCATTGAAGGTGTAGAGCTGACCGCGACGGATAATGACGCTGGCCAGGTCATGGCGCTGGCCGGAGGGCAAATTCGCAACGTACTCCAAGATGTAATACAGCTTATCGCCCGCTTCAAAGGACTGAGCGTTTACCAGCTCCACGTTGCGGTCATCAGGGGCAATGGAGGTAATACTTTTGGAAAGGGTATAGCCGACTTCAGACGGGGTCCCTAAATCAGGCAGTGTTTTGCCACCGGAAACAGGGCTAATCACAACGCTGACGTTTTCACTGGCGTTGATAATGTCATGAAAGACAGTCTCAGGACCGTTTTCGACCTGGGCGGGCACCCAGCCAGTGGGATACTTAAACTCGTAGCCTTCGTAGCTATCTGCATAGGATTGCAGGCTGACGCCCGGTGAGCAGCTTTGCAAACCCAAGGCAATCACAACAATAAACAGCGCGGCAAACCGCTTTAGGGTCTTAAAAGTATCTTTCATGGATTGGCGTTCTTGTCCTCTGGCTCTTTTAATTGTGCCATGGCATGGGACAGGCCGATACGATTTGATAGGGCCAATAGCATCAGCGCAGGATGAGCACGCCGTGGGCGACCATAGGCGACGACCATGGGCAACTAGTTAGATAGATTTATTTGCCGCAGCTGATTAATCGCCTCAGGAATGGACATCTCTGCATTTTCGCCACTAGCGCAAAATAGCCGAGGGCTTTGGTGTAGGCATAGGCAATCAAAGGAAAATACGGAAGTTCTCTGCAAATATCAAACAGTATGGAGTGGGCATCTTAGGGGCAAGCTTTTCAAGGGTCCAAAGCCATGCTCATTACCGTCAGCCTGATTATCTTCGCCGCGTCGTTAATCATGATGGTTGGCAGCATCCTCATGGCGGTGCAAGGCGCTAAAGAGCATGTCGCTTGGTGTATCGGGGCGCTATTTATGCCGATGATTGGCATTATTTTCACCGCGCTGCATTGGAGAAAGTATAAGTGGGCACGCAGAGGCTTCTTTGTATACGTCGGCGGTATTGTTGCCATGATAGGTGCCTGCATCTCCTTTTTTGCGGCATCGCCAGGACTAACCGCTGAGCTGTTTGAGCTGCAAGAGGCTCAAGAAAATCTCAATAGAGAGCGGGTCTCACTCTTACTCAGAAAGTCCGCAGGTGAAGAAGATCTCTCTGAAGCGTTAGACCAGCTCAGAGAAGAACAGGCCGAACTAGAGGCCCGGCAAACCGAAGTCATTATCAAGATGTTCTTTGGCCCAGATGCACCTATTCTCGACGAGCTAACGATATCTTCTAGCGCAGAAGATACGACAGCAGAGAGATCAGAAGCCCCGCCACCTGGCGACCCTTTTGAAGGTGCAATGAAGTTAGCCGTTGATGCAGAAGCACAAATGCAAACTGCTGAAACGAAGGCAGACTGGCGCGAAGTCGCAGACACTTGGGCACTCTCCGTCACCTTGTTAGAACTGGTGCCTGACGCCAACCCTAACTACGCCACCGCCCAAACCAAGATTATGGTCTTCAATCAAAACCAAGACTACGCCGAATCAAACGCACAGTAAAACAACAGAACAGGAAAACAACAGTTTAGAAGTTCTCTCTCACATAAGACTTCCAAATTGCTATCAAACGGTGTCTATGGCTACCTCAGATCCAGGGAGTTTTGAAACAGGGAGTTTTGAAATAGGGATCTTATTTTGGCATCCTCATGTTTGCTTTTCTCGTGTTTGCTTTTGTAATACCGATACGGTGAGACACAGGCGAAGTAGGTATAAAGCACAGAGATATTTTTAACCTTGTGGGCAGCATCGCTAGAGGTGCTCGAAGGAAAGTGTCGCATAAAATACATTTTGCTTGGCATAAATTGGCCAATAAAGACTCTTTCTATCGATAGAATTTTTTTGGTCTAGCACATGCAATTATGTCGATGTAATATTTCCATATAAAGCTTTTTTCGACACGGCAATCATTTTTACAGAAAGCGCATAGCCCCCTTCGCACTTTCATTTCAACAACTTATGCAGACCAGCAAGATAGCTGCGCCTCGTCCTGTAACGCCCCATGGAATACTCGCTGAAAAACTAGAGATGCTTGCGCAGCAGGTAGAGTCTTTTTCTACGGTTGACTACGATTTTAAGCAAGCGCTGAAAGAGGTTGCTCAGCTGGCATCCGGCTTAGAGCCTTATATTGGCCAGCACACCACGTCCGAATCTCTGGCCCTAAAGGCGCTGACCCAAAAAACGCAGTCAGAAAACTGGCCTCAGCGATTTAATGCGGGAGATACTGGAAACGAACTAGAGCAGGAAATGCTCTCGGGCCACACAGAGGGCCAGTTTTTAAAGGCCCTGATACATGGCATGCAGGCCAAGCGAGTTTTAGAAATTGGGCTCTTTACAGGCTACTCTGCGCTAGCGATGGCCGAAGAACTGCCTGAGAGCGGCGTCCTGATTGCCTGTGAGCTAGATGCCTATGCGGCTAGCTTTGCTCAGAGCTGCTTTGATAGCTCGGCCCATGGGCACAAAATCAGGGTTGAAGTTGGCCCGGCGATAGAGACGCTGCACACCCTGGCAAACACAGAATCTCCCTTTGACTTTGTCTTTATTGACGCGAATAAAGATGGGTATGTGGCGTATCTAGATGTGCTGCTAGAGAGTGAGCTGCTCGCACCCCACGGGCTGGTGTGCGTAGACAATACCCTGATGCAAGGACAGCCCTACATGCCTGGAGACTCTACGGCCAATGGGGAGGCGATCGCACATTTCAACAAAACCATTGCTGCCGACCCCAGAGTACAGCAGGTTATTTTACCTATCCGCGATGGCGTCACGCTGATTCGACGCAGCTAGAACGCATCCAAGATTAACGCTCTTCATCTCGCGCCCCGATATGACTCAAACTGTTTCCATAAAACAGACTGTTTCACCTGTCATCCCAGAGACGACAAGCCGTCAAACCAGCGTAGTCTTCAAAGACATTGCCACGCTGCTGCTGTTGACTTTTGCCCTACCGCTCAATGCCACTTTAGTATTCGCTGCGCTCGTCTTTGATCGATTTTCTCGTCTGCTTAACGCTGACCAACAAAGCCCTGACACCTCTCAAGCGGCTGCATCATCGGTTAAAACGGTACTCATCAGCGGCGGAAAGATGACCAAAGCGCTACAGCTAGCGCGATCATTTCATAGCGCTGGACATAGGGTTGTCTTAATCGAAACCCATAAGTACTGGCTGGTGGGTCACCGATATTCTAAGGCAGTTGATAAGTTCTATACCGTACCTCATCCAGATGACCCCACCTATGCGCAGGCACTGTTGGACATTGTAAAAAGAGAAAAGATAGACACCTATGTGCCGGTGTGTAGCCCCGTTGCTAGCTACTTTGATTCGCAGGCGATCGCACAACTCTCTTCTCACTGCGAAGTCATACATGCCTCGCCAGAGCGTATTCAGCAGCTAGACGACAAATATCAATTTTCTCAGGCTGCCCGGCAGCTAGATCTTCCAGTACCAAAGTCATACAAAATTACCGATCCTCAACAGGTCATCGACTTCGACTTTTCTCAAGAGACCCGTCCCTACATTCTAAAAAGTATTCCCTATGACGCGGTTCGTCGGCTAGATCTGACCAAACTACCCTGCAAAACGCAGGAGGCCACAAAAGCGTTTGTCAACAGCCTACCCATCTCAGAAAAGACGCCCTGGATCATGCAGGAGTTTATTGAGGGTAGAGAGTACTGCACTCACGGCACCCTGAGAAATGGGGCGCTGCGCGTGCACTGCTGCTGCGAGTCTTCACCTTTTCAGGTGAACTATCAGCAGGTAGAAAAACCGGCCATAGAAAGCTGGGTGCGCACCTTTGCGGCTGGGTTGTCCCTGACAGGACAGGCCTCTTTTGATTTTATCGAAGCCAAAGAGACCGGGCAGGTGTATGCCATTGAGTGCAATCCACGCACGCACTCAGCGATCACAATGTTTTATATGCAGCCCCATGAGCTTTCACAGGCTTACTTGAGCGATGACGCTTTATCAGCCCCTGTAAAGCCTGCGAAAAAGAGTCGTCCGACCTACTGGATTTACCATGAGATTTGGCGGTTATTAACCCATCTCACCTCGCCAAAAGAGACCGTGCAGCGGCTCAAAATTATCGCTAGCGGCAAAGATGCCATTTTTGACTGGCACGATCCGCTGCCTTTTTTGATGGTGCATCACTGGCAGATTCCGCTGCTGCTATTAAAAGATTTGAAGGCTCGAAAAGGGTGGATTCGGATTGATTTCAACATTGGCAAGCTGGTTCAAGTGGGAGGAGATTAAAGGATGTCTTTACGCATTTTGCATTTGGTTGGCTCTGCAACCAGTGACTTTTACTGCGATCTTTCGGTGCTGTATGCCCGTGAGTGTATTGATGCGATCGCAGACAGCAGCCAGTACCAATTTTTGATTGCCCATATCTCGCCGGATAAACTGTGGCGCTTTCCAGTCTCTCTAAAACCAGAAGATATTGCGATCGCACAGCCCATGCCGCTCTCAGCAGCCATCCAATACCTCACCAAACAAAATGCAAAACAAACCATAGACCTGGCCATCCCTCAAATGTTTTGCCTGGCAGGCATGACAGACTATCGCACCCTGCTAACCCTGTTAAACATCCCCTACATCGGTAACCTACCTGCGCAAATGGCGATCGCAGCTAACAAAGCCCAAGCCAAAGCCATTGTGGCAGCGGCAGGGGTAAATGTGCCCTACGGCGAAGTGCTCAGAGCAAACGAAAGCCCCACGCTATCACCACCAGCTATTGTCAAGCCAAACAGCGCTGATAACTCCCTTGGGGTGACGCTAGTTCACGACCTAAAACAATACAAAACAGCGCTAAAAACAGCTCAAGCTGAGTCATCAGAAATTATCGTAGAACAGTACATTCCGCTTGGGAGAGAGGTCAGATGCGGCATTTTAGAGCAAGGCGGAAAGCTGCACTGTTTACCCATACAAGAATATGCCTTTGAAGATAAAAGTAAACCCATTCGCACCTTTGACAACAAACTGGTAAAAGATAAAAATCACCAGCTAGATTTCAAGGCCAAACAGGTTAAAAATCATGCCTGGATTGTTGAAAAAGATGATCCTATTACGCCTCGGGTGTGGGCGGCGGCAAAGCGATGTCACGTAGCCCTAGGCTGCCGACATTACAGTCTATTTGACTTTCGCGTGGATCCACAGGGACAGCCTTGGTTTTTAGAGGCAGGGCTGTACTGCTCATTTGCGCCCAAAAGCGTTGTCGTCATGATGGTAGAAGCCGCTGGGACAAGCTTAAAAGACTTTTTTCGTCAGACGATTGACGACTTGCCTCTACAGAAAAATACAGACCCATCATCAGACATATCTCGTCAAAACTTTGAGCCCTTCGACAGACAAATAAAGCCCCAAAAAACCTTTTAATGTCAGACATCATTCCAAAAACTCACTTCTAAAGGCCTGTCAGATAAAGGCTGGCCAGAAAAAACTTGCCAGAAAAACTTCTAAAAGAGGAAACAGCACAATGTCATCAGCACTTCTTTTTGGCTCTATAGGTACCTTGGTAGATACGTCAGAGCTTCAGCGTCAGGCGTTTAATCAGGCCTTCAAAAAACACAAATTGGACTGGCAATGGAGCCGAGCAGACTATACCCAAATGCTTAAAAAAAGCGGCGGTCGCCAAAGAATAGAAGACTACGCTCAAAAGAAAGGTACAGCCGTCGATATCCAGGCCATACATCGCGACAAATCTGAAATTTTTCAGCAGCTGATGGAAGCCACACACATATTCCCGCGACAGGGGGTCGAAGACACCATTACAGCCGCTAAACGGGAAGGGGTAAAGCTGGCGCTAGTAACAACGACCTCAGAAAAAAACGTAGCCACACTGCTGTCGGCAATTAGCGATCGCATCTCACCAGATATCTTTGATCTCATCGTTGACAACTCTGATGTAACCGTTGGCAAACCCTCGTCAGCAGCCTACGAGTTTGCGTTAGAGCAGCTTCATCAAACTGCCGATAGTTGCGTCGCTATCGAAGACAATCTAGACGGCGTCAAGGCCGCTACTGCCTCTGGCATTCCCTGCATCGCCTTTCCTGGAGAAAACACTGCGCAGCACACGTTTAGCAGGGCCGAGTATAAAACAAATTGTCTAAGCTTTGAAACGATGAAACCGCTTTTGAGCAAAAGGGATTTGCCCAGCGCGGCCTAGGAGCATTTAGGCCACTGCGTCATTATTGCGTCATCGTTGCGTCATCGTTACGTAATATGAGCCAGCGACCGCTCACATCTTTTACTCGTCTCGTATCTTTTATTCTATTTTTTCACGTGCCTACCTCACTTTCTTCTAGAAGTACACCGACTCAAACTGCTGTTTTCCGAAGGCTTGAGCCCTTTGGGCAAGAGGTGACAGGCCTGTCAGTAGAACAAATCACTCAGACACAAATTGAAGATTTAAAGCGGCGACTGGCGGCCTCAGGCGTTATTGCCGTTCGAGATCAGCACATTACAGACGATGCTTTTGCAGCATTTTTGAGCCAGCTAGGGCCCCTGACATTTACACTCGGAGAAAAGGCACTGGCCCATTGCCCTCAGCTAAACATTGTCAGCAACGTCGGCCGCAAACGGCCGCCCAGAAGCGTATTTCATACGGATACTAGCTACATTTCACAGCCGCCAGCGTATACGGCGCTCAGGGCCATCGTGCTACCAGCACAGGGAGGAGAGACCCTTTTTAGCAATCAGTATCGAGCCTTTGAGACCTTGCCAAACAGCGTAAAAAAGCGACTACGACAGGCCAAAGTGCACCATGTGGCCACAGGGGTCACGCTAGAAGAAACAGCCGAGTCGCAAACGTGGCATCCGCTATTTAGGCGGCATCCGATTTCGCAAAAGATTTGCCTTTTTCTCTCTACGCCGGAGCGCTGCCAACAGCTCTCTGATATAGATGACCAGAACGTAGATGACCAGAACGTAGATGACCAGAACGTAGATGGCAAAAATAGCCAGCGAATTATCAGACTGCTCTACAAGCACTCTATTCGACCTCATCATGTCTACCGCCATCACTGGAAAGCTGGCGATATTGTGATTTGGGATGATCGCTGTACGATGCACCGCGCCGACCATTCGAACGTTGTTGGCGATCGCATCTTGCATCGTGGCCTAGTCGCAGGCGATGCCCCCGTTGCGGCCTATACCGCCTCAGATTGAGTCAGCAGCTTAAACCATAAAACATCCCATAAAACATCTAAGATTCGACGCTGAATCCACTCTAAGATCTATCACTTTCACGCTCGAAGACCCTTACTTAAAACATGCCTCTAAAACATGCCTATAAAACAATTCTCACTCTCACACGTTCATCTTTCAGGACGCACTCTCAATGTCAAAGACCGTCTCGGCAATCGCCACGTACATAGACACTGTCAATAAAGCAAACCTGCTTACCGACGCAGACTCAGAAGATCTAAACGGTGCGATCGCAGCCATCACCCACGACGACACATTCAAACCACTGCTACTCACCTTCATAAATGCGCCTGCCTTTTCGGCCCGGCTCAGCACAGAATTTGCCAAGGCCCATGTCATCAATGGACTTGCCGCCTGCCGCAACTTACGCAGCGCCCTGAACTTTTCACTCAGTCGATTCTTCGCTTTACTCACAGAGCTAGTCACCGCCTTTGATCCGGCAGCTGGCAAAACATGGGCCGCGCTCAGCAATCGGCTGCATACTAGCGAGCTGGGTGAGCAAAAACTGCTCGACTATTTGCTAGCGGGCAGTCATCGCACCGTTTACCAGCAGCTCTCTTCACAGCTGGTCACCGCAAACCCCCATGCTATCTACCCCACCTCTAGCTATAGAGAAAGCGAGGGCCATGTAGAAAGCACCGCTGACGATACAACCATTGAGGCACTGGTACAGTCAAAAACTTTTGCCTCTATCAAAATTGTTGATCATGCCCTCAATATAGAACAGCCGCTGCTGAGAGATATGTACATCTCGCTGGGTCGATGCGTGTGCCTCGTCGATCAAAATGTAGAGCAGGCCTACAGTGAACAGATAGAAAACTACTTTCAGCACTACGGCATTCAGCTAGAAAAAAGAGTCTACAGAGCGATGGAGGTGGATAAAGGCATCGCTACCGTCGAAAAAATGCTCGGCGACTTCAAGCAGCTCGGCGTCTCGCGTAACGAGCCTGTCTTGCTAATTGGCGGCGGTGTGCTGGCAGATACTGGCGGGCTCGCCTGTGCGCTGTACCATCGCAATACGCCCTATGTGATGCTCTCTACCTCCATTGTCGCGGGGATAGATGCAGGCCCGTCGCCGCGTACCTGCTGCGATGGCTTTGGCTATAAGAACCTTTTTGGAGCCTATCATCCACCGATTCTCTCTATTACTGACCGATTCTTTTTTAGGACGCTGCATGAGGGCTGGCTACGTCACGGCATTATTGAAATCGTTAAGATGGCCGTTGTAAAAGATGCTGAACTCTTTCGAAATTTAGAGGCCGCTCAGTCGCAGTTGATTTCAACCAAGTTTGGCACAGTTGACTGCAAAGACACCGATGACATCAACCTGCTTTCTAAAAAGATTTTGGGCGGTGCGTTGCGCAGCTATGTCACCGCCGAATACAACAATCTGTACGAAACCCATCAATGTCGGCCTCACGCCTACGGCCATACCTGGTCACCAGGATTTGAAATAGAAGCGGGTCTATTACATGGTCACGCAGTCGCCATTGGCATGGGCTTTGGCGCTTACCTCAGCTACAAGCTGGACTGGATAGAAGAAGACGAGTGTCATCGCATTTTGAGGCTCATTAGTGGCTTCGGGCTCAGCCTGTGGCATGACATTCTCAACAAAAAAGAAACGCTATGGCAATCGCAACAAAAAATCTTTCAAAAGCGAGGCCAGAACCTAGTTGCCCCACTGCCCAAAGGAAAAATTGGAGAATGCGCCTATCTCAACCAGCTCTCTCAAGCAGCGCTATATACCGCAATTGATGAGTATAAAGCGATCTGTCTGACCTACCCACGACAAGGGAAAGGAATCGATCCGCACTGTAGAGATGTTGGTCTAGAAGACCCGTCAACCGTTGGCCATGGGATTGAAGAGAGTATTGAAGCTGCGATCGCACGCACAGCAAAACAAAAGCAGAATAACAAAGACAGTCCAAACACATATAGCCTTCCGCACTTAGCTTTAGACACTACGATCAGCTAAACCGTTGACTCTAGAAGGCGCTAAGTGCATAGAAATCCACTAATGCATCAGCGGATTTCTACACGACAACAAATCACCTGAGCTTGTCTTTTAACCCAATTAAACAACTGACTCAGAAAAAGCGGCTGACGATAGCGGTTAAATCCGTCAATCGTCGCCGTATTCTCTTTGCCATATTCTCTTTAAAGAAATATCTGGAACAGGAAGCGTCAGAAAAAGTCTTTAATTTCGGGCACCTCTTGAGCCTTAATATTCAAAGCTCTCGCTTCCATAATGTTCAAAATCTCCTGTCCCACCTTTTGATAATCTTCCCAGCCTGCTTCTGCCCGAGGATCTTTCACCGAGTAAACTGGAATACCCTTTAAGGCAGCTTTTTGAAATGCGGCAAATCGACGAATCCCCTGCCGAAACACAGGCAGCTTAGCTTCTTCTAACAGTGCTTTGACCTCTTCTCCCGCTTTGCTAGGCCGAGGCGGAATCGACGTAATCAAAATGCGGTAGTGAGTCGTATTGATCGCCTTGAGATACTCTACAGTGAGCACCAGCGCATCTAATGCCAGCACATCAGGCGTGGTGGGCAGCACCAGCAAGTCACAGGTTTCTGCTAAGGTCGCTAAATCATCTGATGTTGGGCGAGCCTGGGTATCAATCACCACGTTGCCATTGGGATTTACGTTTTGCCCAGCTGTCCACTCGTCCATCACAGGAAAGGGCAGCTCCCCTCGACTAGCCCAGCCCAGGGCAGATCGGTTGGGATCCGCATCCACCAGCAGCGTTTCGGCCTGTCCTTGCAGAAAGGCCGCTAAATGAACAGCAGTGGTTGTTTTGCCAACGCCGCCTTTAAAGCTGGCTACGGTGATGATCATGAAAAAATAGCAAACAGCTGAACGCTGTCTATAGTGTATACAGCAAGGGGACTCACTGAAGAACCATGAAAAAGAGCCATGAAAAAGAGCCATGAAAAAGAGCCATGAAAAAGAGCCATGAAAAAGAGCCATGAAAATTGACTTGCCAAACGCACAGGCGACGCAGGCTTTGGGGCAGCGGCTGGGCGAGCAGCTACCCGCCAATAGCGTGCTGCTGCTAAAGGGTGACTTGGGTAGCGGAAAAACAACACTCGTTCAGGGGCTTGGAAAGGGGCTCGGCATCGGCGATATCGACAGCCCCACCTTCACGCTTATCAATGAATATACAAAGGGTAGGTTGCCCCTTTATCACATCGATCTCTACCGCTTATCAGCAGCAGAGGCGGATGCACTATATTTAGAAACCTATTGGGATGGCGTGGAGGTAACGCCGGGCATTGTGGCGATTGAATGGTCGGAGCGGTTGAGCTATTTACCGCCTAGCCCTGTAGAGCTGATGATGAAGTATTTACCGGAGGGGAGACAGGCCATATTGACTGCACCAAAATCATTAGCGCTGGAGCTTGGCGAGCTGTAGAAGATTCTTTCTTGAAGATTCTTTCTTGAAGATTATTTCTTGAAGATTATCTCTTATGGATTGTGCCTAATCGCGTCTGCTCGGGCCTGCTAAGGTGTCTTCTGTTTTAATGACGACATCGCGTACGAGGCGTTCGCTAAATCCGGCAACAAATGCGATCGCAACATAAAAGTAAGTTCGATCCGTATCTTCGCGAGTCTTCAGATCAAAAATGCCAGAAAAAATGCCCGCCTCCACGAGAGCCACGCAAAAAATCGCAAACGACATCCCCACAAATGGGCGAAAGAACCCTGTCAAAAACAAATCATTGTCATTTTCCTGGGCCTGCTGAATAAAGGTATTGGCCCTCACAATGACGCTGATGGTGCTACCCAGCGCGCCCATCGCCACCGCCCACAGCATCCAATAAAATCTCGTGGTCAAAATTCGTTCTGTCGCGGTTAACCGTTCTGTCGTCGCTAGAGAATCTTGCGCCCGTTGACGCCGCGCTGTCGCTTCAGCATCTAAATCTTCTGGCGTGGCCTCAGAGGACGCGGCTGACGGCTCGGCAGCCCGAGGAGAACTCGCCACAAAAGTAGGCTCATCTTCCCGAGCACTCAGCTCAGCGTCAATCTCCGCCTTAATATCCTTCAGCACAGATAGCTCGACAGGTACTGTCGTAACAATCGCAGCCGCTTCACCAGCAGCTGGGCTGTCAGCGGGCGCTGTTACCTGCGGTGACTCTGGGACAGGCACTGCCGAAGCGTCAGCAGCATCAGGCGTGATGACCGCAATTTTACTGCCTGTGCGACCCAGCTGAGCAGCCAAAGAATCACGGCGACGGGTCAGCATAGAAATACTTTTTTGCTGCTGCTCTCGCTCTTCAAGCAGGGTTGTATTTTGCGCTTCTAACGCCTCAATTCTCTCCTGCGATTCGACAAAGCCCGCTACATCACGCGCTGCAAATATCAAGCCACCCCCAATCAAAGGCGTAATCACAAACAGCAAAAAGAACCAGCTCAACCCCGTAATCAACCGTAGATAAGGCGTACCGCCGCCCGTAATCAAAATGGAGCGCAGTATATTCGGATAGTCCTGGGACTGCCGTGCAATCTGTCGCCGAGTTTCCTGTACAAACACCAGATTTTGAGCGTCTGTTTTCCCTCCTTTTGAGGGCTTCTTTGTATCAGCGGGTGATTCTTTGGACTCCAGCAAAATAGACACGGCCAAATCTAGCATCTCTAACTGCTGAGTATGGCGATGGTTAAAGCCGGTTGCGAGCGTTAGCAAGCGGGCTAGCTCTCGCTGGGTGCTGGCGTTTAATGTTCTCGTTTGCAAGTGTCGCTTGATGAGTTCGATGAGCTGGCGCACCTGCTTTTGAATGGCCTTATCACTGATTTGCTGGGCGTCAGTATCTAACGAATTTACCTGGGATTGAAGCTGTTCATTGACTGCGATCGCATTCGGTCCCGTCGCACTCGTTCCCACCGCACTCGTTCCCACCGAAGCACTGCTAGACGTAGCACTATCAGTAGTCGTTTCACTTAAGGCAGACTCCTCAGAGCGTTCCATAGGCACCCTTTATCTGGCAGTTTTAATAACTATTTACTGGGTATCGTCGCAGTCATAGTACTGGCAAATGTTGGATGCGATCGCACACCTAGCAAAATAACAAGCAAAAAGACACATAAACTCACCGCAACATCATGCCAAAGACAGTCTTGTTGACAGTCATGGGGGATTACAGCACCCAATGCAACAGACCCCAGCAAAACAGACCTTACTACAACAATGTGGCAACGATTTTCGTTGACAATTGTTTCATTTTCTAGAAGAAACGTGACACAACCTAAAGCAAACGACACGAAGCACGATTGGGGTGATCATAGACGATATATACGTATAGCAGTAGTCATCTGCCATTGGCATGGAATATCGATCTTGCCAGCGTATTTGTAGAGCAAAGTGCGGGATGCATACGGTTAATCTCACACCCAGCTAATCTCACATCCATATAACTCACACCCATATAAACTTACTCAGAGGCTGAAATTGCATGGAATCTAGAGAAAATATTCCTAATTATTTAGTTCAGGCTATTCTTGTCACTTTGTTTTGTTGCTTGCCTTTTGGCGTTGTTGCAATTATTCAGTCTGCGCAGGTCAACTCAAAGCTACAGGCTGGTGATATTACCGGCGCTCGGACGGCCTCTGAAAGTGCTAAAAAGTGGTGCTGGATAGGCTTTGGTTCTGGCTTAGCCGTTACAGTGTTGTATGTCCTACTCATTATTGTTGGCGCTGTACTCAGCGGTGGCTAAGATTTAGACCAAGATTAAAATATGCTGTCAGATAACTTGCCGAGTGACGCGCCAGCGACCTACAGAGACGCTCTTTTTTTTCGCATTCGCAGGCGAAACGTAGCCATTCTCTCAGGGATTCTGCTTATCGTCGCAACCATCCTCTATGGCTTTAATCCAGAGGCCTCTAGCGCGAGCAGCGTCATTTATCCGCCGAGCCCTTCTCGGCTGCTCACGGGCCTTTATTGCCCGGGCTGTGGCACACTGCGAGGGCTGCACCAGCTGCTACACGGCAGACTAGGCGCAGCGTTTGGCTACAATCCTTTGATGGTGCTATCCCTACCGTTTATGGCGATTGCCTACGTGCGCTACAGTCTGCCCGCACTCACCAGGCATAAAATAAAGCCCATTTTTATTCAGCCCCGTATCATCTGGTGGATTTTGAAAATAGTACTGGCCTATTGGGTCTTGAGAAATATTCCTCATCCGCTCTTTGCCTGGATGGCACCGTAAACGTTTAGTTCAACATTTAGTTAATAAAAAGCCCGTCTGTATTCGCACAGACGGGCTTTTTATTGTTTTTTTAATTGGGCTTTTAATTGGGCCTCTTTTCTAGCTCATTTTCTAGATCAAACGGTTCAACCAGTCCACTATCAGAGCATTTACAATTTCTGGCCGCTCATCGTGGGGGCAATGGCCGGTATCTGCGATCGCCTGAAACGTCACCAACGCATCTGGCTCTTTCGCCAGGTCTTGATAAATATCTGCAGCTTTAATAGGCGTCCACGGATCTTGCTCGCCCCATAGCACCAGCAGTGGCTGAGTCACTTTTGGCAGTAGCTCACTAGGCCGAGGTCCAGGGGGCGCGGTAAGAATAGACGCAAACACCTTTTGGGCTCCGGGCTGACAGGCTGGGCCGTGCAAAATATCGACTAGCTCCGGGGTGATTGCCTTACGGTTGCCATAGACCTGCTTGAGCGAACCTCGAATTCGGCCCTTGGTTCGTACCCGATTAAATAAAAATGGGCCCGTCAAATTGGAACTAACCAGACGAGAAAAGGTGCCCATCACCACGCGCAAACCGCCGGGCAAATCTTCTGGGCGATGGTTTAGGCTACCTGCGCAGTTGAGTAAAACGCCACCGCTCGCCGTCTCTGGATAGCGTACCAGCGTCATTAGCGCCATCAGCGCACCAATGGAGTTGCCCACAAAAACGGCAGGCTCCTTGACATGTACTTGCCAAAAGTCGTAGATGAGCTTCACCCAAAACTCCAGGCTGTAGTCAAGGTCAGGCTTATCGGAATCACCAAAGCCTAATAGATCTAAGGCATACACGCGGTGGCCAGCTGTCGCTAGCTCAGGAATATTTTTACGCCAGTGCCCAATAGAGGCACCAAATCCATGGAGCAAGACTAGGGGCGGGCCTTCTCCATAGGCGACGTACTTGATGTCGTAACCACGCCAGTTCCAGGTGAGCTTTTCACCCGTGTAGCCATCGCTGGCTGCAATAACAGGCTGCATAGAAACCGCTGGCTGAGCTGAAGAGGGGGTAGTCGGAGGCGTACTGGTCGATAGAGCGGTCATCCGTAGGTGCTGTCCGTAGGTGCTAAAAGAGTCCCTCACTATCATAAAACGCTATTAAGAAACGCAGGGACGCATACCGACTTTTTGCAAAAAGTCTTCTAGCCAGACGGTTTCTTTCCAGCGGAGGGGCGGCAGGGGAGACTGCTGATAGTTCACCAAGAGATCGGTGCGATCGCACGCCTGATCTACCACCGGCTTTAAGGGCAATGTTAAATCGGTGGGCCCGTTTAGCGGCAGGGCAATCACAGGAATAGGATCTAGCACATTCCAGGTGTACAGCTGCGCCCGGGGCCGTTGCTCACTGCGACTCACCAAAATGCGATAGTCACCAGACTCATCTGGCCCATACATCGAAGGCGGCTCCCAACCGCGCAGCAAATCAATCTCGACAAAGTGTGTATCACTGCCAAAAATAGCCTCTCGCTGACGCTCGTACAGATCTCGCCCCCGGCCCGGACGCTTCTTTTTGGGCGATAGCGCTTCAATCACGGTCACAACACTACCCGTCGTATCTATCACTTCCAAATAAGTCTCATAGATTTTTTGGGGTACGGGCACCAGCACCGGAATCGGCATAGGTTCACGGCTGGGCGAGGCAATGGGAATTGTGTCGGCAGAGGCCTCTACCCGAGGCGTCGCACTCACATTTTCAAGAGAGCCTGCATGATCGCCCGCATGATCATCTGCACGATCAATACCGAAGTTTTGACCACCGGCAGCCTCTGCCAGAGGCGATTTTAGGCGCAAACTATGGTCGGCGCTAAGTGCTTCTGCCGCTGGTAGCTCTGCCGAAACGACAGGATTCCAGCTAAAGCCAGGGGAACCGACCACTAAAGAATCTTCACCGCTCACTTGATAATGGCGCTCACACAGGCGCACTTGATAAATAGGTGGCAGGGTCTGCTTTAGGGTATCTGCTAGGGCAGACATAAACCGTTGATGGACGGTGGGCCATAAATCTGGATGCTCCAGATAAGGATTCATACCGGGAAATGGAATAGGCATAGAGCACGCTTGATTCACAAAGTATTGACAAAGCAGTAACGTAAAAAGCAGCGTAATTGACTGGTTGCTTCACGGTTACTTTTTATTGTTCAGCGCCATGTCCGTCATTCAGACAGGTTTTTGCGTATTTTTTCTGAGTTATTCCGGATATGAGATACATCAATTATTTTTGATATTTTCAATCCATTGCTATTAGAAGGGTCTGACCCCCCACACCCCCAATACAGCAGGCACAATATTTTTTTGTGACGATGTGTAAATTCAACGATAATCTAGACGTGAGCGACCTGCTAGGCGCTGTCGAGCGCTGCTAAGGCGCTATTGCTCAGACTCTGATGGTCAGACTCTGAATGCACCTCTTAAACACGCCTGTTAGATGCACCTGTTAAACACACCTATTAAAAGCACCTGTTAAAACGCGCCATGGAACTATCGACTGTCTTTGCGATCGCACTGGTCGTGTCACTCACCGGCTTTGCCATCACCTCCATGGTGCGCGCCTACCAAAAGCCCATCCTCGACATTCCCTTTCCCGATGCCGCCATTGATGAGCCATCGCTCCCCCTAAGCCAGTCAGCTCAGACCAGCTTTATTAGCGCTGTGAGCACCTACAAAGCTGGAGACTATCGCGGCGCCATAGACCACTGCAAGGCCACACTAAAACAAGAGCCTAACTGCGCCGAAGCCTTTCATAACATGGGCCTTGCCTACGCCAACATTGGCGACAACGACAAAGCCCTTCGCAGCTTTTTGAAAGCTGGCGATGCCTACGACAAACAAGAGACCAAAGCGGGCATTGAGCGTATCAAGCAGGATTTGGAAACCTTGAAAGCCGCAGGCTAAAAAATAACTACAGCGATCACAAATACAGCGCTAACAGGCACAGCGCTAACAAGCACAGCTCTACCGGAGAGAAAATAAGCTTCTCAAACAAACAACACAATGACAGAATCTCTCCAGGAAAACATCGCAGAGAGCGTCGCAGAAAACGTCGGACAGTCAAAAGCGCGGTTCATGGCGCGGTTGAGAGCGCAGTATTTACAGCTCATCAACACAGACCTTCCTCAAAAAGCAAAACAAACTCATATGCCCGTACGATTCAACCATTGCTTCGCGAGAATCGTGCTCGACAATCTATTTAAAGACTGCTGGTACAGGCATCTGTCTAAAAAAGAGGCCGCCTACAAACAGCTGAACGAACAACAACTGCAACAAGCCATTGAGCTAGCACGCAGTATGCTTGATGACTCCCAAAAGTCCTATCAGCTAAACCAAAATAGTCTGAAATGGAGAGGCAAGCTGCGCTAAAGGAGTAGCACTTTTTATATCTCATTTTTATATCTCAAGATACAGCAAGTGCGCGGACGCGGACCCTCAGAGAAGGCTATTGCCCATGCCTAGAGAAAGCTATCGCCTACGCTAAAAAAAAAGAGAGCCCTATGATCCAAATGCACATGACTCTCTCTTCATTATTTCAATAGCTATGGCCTAGGCAGCACTGTTTAAACAAACGCTGCTCAAACGACTGGGCAAAACCAACAGAAAATAGCTGTCCTGATAGCTATTCAGAGTCTTCTTGAGGGGCACGCACAACAGACTCAAACTCCAGCTTGCGGTGAGTCCCATTGCAAAAAGGCTGCGTAGTAGACGAGCCACATCGACAAAGCGGAATCATCTCTTTATCGATAGTAAACTCGTTACCCTCAGCGTCAACCAGTGAAAAGGGGCCTTTTACCAAGTAGGGGCCGCTATCTTTAATCGTAATCTTAGTTATATCTGCCATCAAAAATCCTCTCAAATGAAAACAGGGCTATATCTCTAGCAGAATATAGCCCTTGCAAAGCTATACTCAGATGCCAAGCATCCCAAATAATACTATATCTGACGGCTACAGGGCCGTAGTCTATAGACCGTCACAGATAGAGCGCCTGAAGACAGAGCGCCTGAAGACAGAGCGCCTGAAGACAGAGCGCCTGAAGACAGAGCATCTAAAGACAAGCCATTACAGATAGACCGTTACGGCTAGATCGCCACAGTGCCTCAAACCAGTCAGCATGGGCGTGTTTCTAGCCAGGTACCGATTGTAGTCAGGGGCACCATCGTCCCACTGTACAGGGCTGTGATCGCCCAGAGCAACTTTTGCAGTCTGTACACATGGCCCATATCAGCGAGTTTATCGGCATCGTTCCCATACTTTGCCGGTTTCAAAAGGCGGCGTCCTACTTAGCAGTCTCTCACCACAAGCGAAAAGACAAATCTCTCTTTTGAAAGAAGAGTTCGACTCTATTGATGGAAGAAAACAACAGGGCCGCCACCTTAACATATGGGAACACAAACTACAGAGAAAAAAGGAGGAAACACTTATGAGTAATCTAAGTACGCCCGCTTCAAAGCTGACCGTCGATATGGAAAATGCACCCATCGGTAGCATGGGTCAAAAGCTGTTGATTAGCGGCAATGCCTTAGCACTTAGACTGTGGGACGAAGAGCCCGGTGACGGCGAGCTAAAGTCGGCCACTGCCCGCCCCTACGAGGCGCTTGGATATGTGCTCGAAGGTAAAGCCGAGCTAACCGTCGAGGGGAAGACAATCATTCTAGAGCCCGGCATCTCTTGGGCTGTGCCAGAGGGCAAAGAGCACGCATACAAAATACTAAAACCCTTCAAAGCAATAGAAGCAACCCATCCCTCTGCTAGAGGTGACGGTTAAGGGTAAAAGAGGCCTAAAAAAGAGAACACATTCACAAAGAACAGCAAGAAAGAAACTAATATGACCCTATTTTCACAAGCAGATTTCCAAACATTATCTGAGACCAAATACACTCCCTGCATTTCTATATATTTGCCAACACACAAATCAGGTTCGGAAATTCAGCAAGATCCTATTCGTCTCAAAAATCTGATCGCTAAAGCAGAACGAAAGCTTATCCAAGAAGATTGGAAAGTCGAAAACGTACAAAAGCTGCTCAAGCCAGCGACCGATTTATTAGAGCATCAAACCTTTTGGCAGCATCAGAAATCAGGGCTCTCACTGTTTATCGCACAAGGCTTTTTCCAGCTGTATTCTGTACCCATTGACTTCGACGAATTGGTTACCGTGGGCGATCGCTTCCATACAAAGCCGCTCATTCCACTGATTACCGAGGAGCAGGTCTTCTATGTTTTGGCAGCAAGTCAAAACAAGGTTGAACTCTACCATGCAACACAAGACGACATTCAACCCGTCGCGCTAGAAGAAGCGCCGACCAGCTTGGAAGAAGCGCTACGCTATGACGACCCAGAAGCGTCTCTTCAGGGTCACGGAACCGGCAAAAGCGGCAGCCGGAGGGTCTTTCATGGACAAGGCGGCGGAAAAGATAGTGAGAATACGGATATTTTAAGGTTCTTTCACCTTGTTTCTGATGGTGTAGAATCCGTGCTCAGTGGTCAAACGGCGCCGCTTGTCTTTGTAGGGCTAGACTTCTTGTTTCCCATCTACAAACAAGCCAATAGCTACTCTCATTTGATAGAGCAAGCCGTCGACATTCAGCCAGACCAGCTAAGCCCAAAAGACCTACACAGCCGTGCGCTTGATGTCCTAACGCCTTATTTCTCTGCGCGTCGTCAGGCGTCTGCAGAGCAGTACGGAAACTTCCTCAATCAAGAAAAAGCCACCCAAAACCTGACTCAGATACTGCAGGCTGCTCACAATGGCCAAATAGACACGCTGTTTGTAGCAAGGGGCACTCAAGTATGGGGACAGTTTGACACGGGAAATCGCCAAGCTACGACACAGCCAGAACAAGCAAAGGAAACGGTTGATCTGCTGGATCTAGCCGTGACAAAGGCATTAGCCGCTGGCGCAAACGTATATGTTGTAGATTACAGCGAAGTCCCTGGTGGTGCAGAGGCTGCGGCCATTTTGCGCTATCCTCTCGTGCAAACAACAAAGGAAAAAGCCACCGTATAATGGCTGCCACTATATGATTTTCGATCAGCTGCTAACTGACTGAAGTAAGCTAAAGGCATCGTTCTGCTGAGACTTAGGTCTCTAGCTGGCGGTGCCTTTTTTCACCGTCTTTTTATCAGGCAGTCTTTTTATCAGGCAGTCTTTTTTATGAGAAGGAGCACATATATTGCCCACTGATTTATTCACTATTTTGCAGCCCCAGGGCAAGTCGCTACCAATTGTTGCCAACTTACCCCACAGTGGTCTTTTGGTACCCCAAGAAATTGCCGATAGCTTTACTGAGCATCAGCGACAAACACTGCCAAACTCAGACTGGCATTTACAGCAGCTGTACAGCTTTTTGCCATCGCTAGGCATCACCATTATGCAGGCAAACTACAGCCGCTATGTGGTCGATCTCAACCGGGCGTTAAAAGCTGTACAGCTGCTGTAAATGCCAGTCTGAGTTTGGCAGTGTTTGTCGCTGATGCTCAGTAAAGCTATCGG
>JBCBKQ010000073.1:0-23441 GCA_038521595.1 Cyanobacteria bacterium J06627_28
ATTTCAACAATGTCGCCATTTTGCAATTCGGTGTTGAGCGGCACAATACGACCGCTCACTTTGGCACCCGCACAATGATTGCCCACCTCGGTATGGATGCGATAGGCAAAATCCACCGGCGTTGCGCCTCGGCTCAGCGGGATCACATCACCATTGGGCGTAAAGGCATAAACCTCTTCTTCAAACAGCTTATTTTTAACGTCGGAGAGATATTCCTGGGCGTCTTTGAGTTCATTTTGCCAGTCTAAAAGTTGGCGTAGCCAGGTGAACTTTTCTTCATCTTGGCCCACGGTGGTGTGGCTGTTGCCAGATTCTTTGTATTTCCAGTGGGCAGCGATGCCATACTCAGCCACATGGTGCATTTCCACCGTGCGAATCTGCACCTCGATGGGGCGACCATGGGGGCCAAACACAACGGTATGTAGTGACTGATATCGGTTGGGCTTGGGCAGGCCAATGTAGTCTTTAAAGCGGCCCGGAATCGGCCGGAAGAGATCGTGGGCAACGGCAAGGGCGCGGTAGCACTCGTCTTTGGTATTGACGATGAGGCGAACGGCCGCGATGTCGTAAATCTCTTTGAATTCTTTTTCCTGACGCTGCATCTTTTTATAGATGCTGTACAGATGCTTGGGTCTGCTGTTGACATCTTCGCAGCGGATGCCTAGCTTGCTGATCCCGTCTAGCAGCGTGTCGCTGACATTTTTAAGTCGCTCCTCTCTGTGGGTGCGCTTATCGACAATGAGCTGAGTGAGTTCTCTGTAGGCCTCGGGCTCTAGGTACTTAAAGCACAGATCTTCTAGTTCCCACTTAAAACGACCGATCCCCAGCCTGTTGGCCAGGGGTGCAAATATCTCTAAGGTTTCGCGAGCAATACGTTCCTGCTTTTCGGGGCGCAGATGCTCTAGGGTGCGCATGTTGTGCAGGCGATCAGCTAGCTTGACAACGATGACGCGAATGTCTCTGGCCATGGCTAAAAACATTCGCCTAAAGTTTTCGGCCTGCTGCTCTGTTTTGCTATCAAAGTTGAATTTGGAGAGCTTGGTAACGCCTTCTACGAGGTGGCGCACTTCTTCTCCAAAGATGGCTTCGATTTCATCGGCACTCACGTCGGTGTCTTCGACCACATCGTGCAAAAAACCCGCTGCAATCATGGCGCTGTCGCCGCCGAGGCTACGCAATAAACCGGCGACCGCAACAGGATGGGCGATATAGGGTTCACCGCTAGCTCTGGTTTGCCCCTTGTGTAGCTGGTAGGCAAATTCAAACGCGCGGCAAACGAGCTGATTGCCCTGTACAGGTGCGATCGCCCGTTCTTCATCCTTGGCCGCTTCTTCTAGCTCAGCCACAGCAGCTGGCAAATCCGCCGGGGTGCCATGTTCAATCAGGCAGGAAGATAACCAATCCGGCAGCGAACAGTCTTTGGGAATAGCAAGGGCTGTGGCGGTGGTCATGGCTGCACGCTTCTCAATAATTGAGTGAAGGTTTACAACAAACAGAGCAAAAGGAAAACTGTTGAGACGCTAGCTACAAAGTTGAGAAGGAAACTGTATTGAGGGCGTTATATGCGCCTCTTAACGAAATCATCGAGACTAAAACCTCGTAAGCTCAGAGGTCTCAAAGCTCAGAGGTCTCAAAGCTAAGAGGCCTAAACGACAAAACTAAACTACAAAGATAGATGAAGTAAAAATTCACTCTTGCGAGATAAAAATCACACTGTTTACGGTCAATGAGTCTCTTCTGCGGTTAACCTCTCCGAATAGAAAAATGCTGAGTAGCAAATAGACTTCTCTTAAGGGTTTACCCTGCGCTGTTGTTCCGTAATTACCGAAACATTATCTGATGTTTTTGACGGTAGCTTGGTTTCTCTTGACTTTCTTAAAGTGCTCAAGCGGCTGCGTTTGCAGACGATGGTGCAGTTTTATTATTTTAGGGGCGGTAAAAAGGCTAGTGTGTAGCCTCGTATACCAATCATATGTAACCAATCATAAACAAAACTGTACCGCTTGTACGAACAATATTGCAGTGAGCGGTGAGCCAGTAGTGGACCAGAGAAGTGAATCAACCAATGAGAGAAAAAGATTTGACGGCTCCACATCTGTTGGCTTCATAACGACAGACCTACATCTACTAGACTTACAAAGAGACTGAATTGGCAAAGAGAGTTGTGAGCAGGGGATCAGGTGGGACATAGCCTCCATGAACAGATCATTGCATTTGAGCAGTCGCTGAAATCGCTAGAAAAGGCCGTTTTAGAGCAGTCCAAGCTAGCGGAATCGCCAAAGGGGGGAAAACCCTCCAGTGACGGCACTACTGCTCAAACCCATGCCCTCCAAGGAGGATTTCAGGCAGGCTCTATCTCCCAGCAAGCGAACCAGCTACAGGCGCAATTTCAGGAAATGCTAACAGCCGCGACGAATGCTGACATGCCACCTCAGATAGAACAGCGCATTCGCCCCTTTAAAACAGAGGCCCATCGGCGACTGCGACTGCTCGGAGTAGAAGCTATACGCTTCCAAGCAGCCAAACAGCCAGCGAATATTGAAAAATGCCGCGCGCAAATGCAAGCGCATCTGCTTCAGGTACGGCAGTTTATTCAAGCGATCGCAGACACCATCGAACCGAACAAATAATCAAGCCCCCAATACATCAAGATCCCAATACACAGAGACCCCAATATATGGAGACCGAGCTCATAGAGCCCAAAGTTGAAGCAATCGCAACGTAATGGCAGCGCAATCGTCCCTATTCGGTCAAAGCTGTAGTAGTGTGCAGTGACTACGATGCAATCGCTTTGTTTAGTGCCGTATTGAGATAGAGGAAACTGCTGTGCGCTGCCCCAAAGAAACAACGGTAGAACTCGTGCCTGCAGACCTGACAGAAGGTCTATCTGTACACCGCTGTGCTAGCTGTGAGGGCAACTGGCTGCCCAAGCCAAACTACCAGCGGTGGCAAGCGATGAATGCAGGCCTAGAGGCGATTCCAGAGGAAGTTTTACCGCTTTCCTTAGACTATGACTTTACAGTCGCGCCCCTAGATGGGCGGGCGGGCCTGTGCCCAGAATGTGGAACCTATTTGAAGCGATCGCGCATCAACTTAAAGAATGCGTCCTTTTATGTAGAGCGCTGTCCAAGTTGTGATGGGCTATGGTGCGATCGCGGCGAATGGGAAGTGTTCGAAGCCTTAGGACTCCACATTCAAATTCCCATTGTGTTCAATCTAGACTGGCAGGCCAGGATCCGCGTCCTAGAGCAAGTCGAACGTCGGCACTTGGCAGTGATCGAAAAGCTGGGCGAAGACATCGCTAACCGGGTCTTTGAACTGGGTGAATTGATTGAAGGGCATCCCCACGGAGATTTTGCGGTAGCTTATTTGATGAGAAAATTTGATCGCTAACAGGCAAAACCGAACCCTCATGAATTCATACACCTTCAATATCTTATGACTGCTTCTTCTACCCTTTCAGACAGCCCCGCAGAAAACACAGCACCGCCACTACTAAGCGTGGAAAGCTTTCGGGTGTCCTATCCGGGGCCGCTGGCTTGGGCAGTCGATGATGTATCACTGTCGTTGCAGCCCGGTGAAAAACTAGGGCTGGTCGGCGAATCGGGCTGTGGCAAAAGTACACTGGGCCGAGCAGCCATGCGACTGCTACCCAATGGCTCGCGTGTAGAAGGGCAGGCACGGTTTGAAGGACGTTCGGTGCTAGATTTTTCGCCCGAGGAGCTGCGAAAGTTTCGAGGGGAAGCAGTTTCACTGGTCTTTCAAGACCCAATGACGCGGCTAGACCCGCTCATGACCATTGGCGCTCACTGTGTGGAAACGCTGCAGGCCCATCGACCTGAGCTAGATGGCAAAAAGGCCAAAGAAATCGCCATCAAAACGCTAGCGTCCGTAAACATTCCAGCCGACCGCTGGCGACAGTATCCCCACGAATTTAGCGGGGGTATGCGTCAAAGGGTGGCGATCGCACTGGCCCTACTGCTCGATCCAAAGCTGATCGTGGCCGACGAACCCACCACTAGCCTAGATGTCACGGTCTCGGCGCAAATTTTAGACATGCTCACTGAGCTATGCGCCGAGCGAAATATGGGCTTGATTTTGATTTCCCATGATTTGGCCTTGGTGAGTGAGTACTGTGATCGCATTGCCGTCATGTACCAAGGCAAACTGGTCGAGAGCGGGTCAAAAGAGGAAGTCTTTTACAACCCCCAGGCAGAATACACCCAAACGTTGCTAGCAGCGGCCCATCAGCTTCAATCGGCTGGCGCACAAAATTCAGCAACCATTCAATCAACAGACGCCCCGATTCTCAGTCTAAAAAATATTACGAAGCACTACACCCTAGAGCAAGGACTGCTTAGCAAGCTGCTTCGACAAGAGCCCCCCGAGGCCATCAAAGCAGTCGATGGCGTCTCTTTAGATCTCTATGCGGGTGAAATTCTGGGTTTGGTCGGTGAATCGGGCTGCGGAAAAAGCACCCTTTCTAGAGCACTATTGCGAATTGTAGAACCCACGTCTGGCGAAATTCAGTTCCAGGACATCGATTTTACTCAGCTGTCGCGCGCGGCCCTGCAGGCAAAGCGGCGAGATATTCAAATGATCTTCCAAGATCCACACGCCTGCCTCAATCCAATGATGACCATTGGCAGAGGCATTGCTGACCCGCTACTGATTCACGGACTGGCCAATGCGGCCGAGGCAAAAGTGAAAGTAAACGCAATGCTAGAGCGGGTAGGGATGACGCCTGTCGAAGCGTATTACGACCGCTATCCAGGAGATATTTCGGGGGGTCAGCAGCAGCGAGTTGCGATCGCCCGTGCCCTCATCACCCGGCCCAAGCTCGTCGTCTGCGATGAGCCCGTCAGTATGCTCGATGCCAGCGTGCAGGCTCAGGTGCTAGAGCTGATGCTAGAGCTAAAAGATGAGCTAGAGCTGACGTATTTGTTTATTACCCACGATCTGTGGGTGGCGAAGTATTTGTGCGATCGCATCGCCGTCATGAACAACGGCAAAATCGTCGAAATTGGCCCCACAGAACGCATCTTTAGCACCCCGGCCCATCCCTATACAAAAACGCTACTCCAAGCGGCCCCTCTCCTAGCGAAAGCATAAGGCCAAACAATGCCCAAATGGTTTAACACTGCTGGCCCCTGCCAAGCCGATATCCATTACATGCTGCCGCCCCTCAGAAGGTTCCCAGGGATTGAACGGCTAGTCACTCAGCGTGGCTACTTTGTGATTCATGCACCTCGGCAAACGGGTAAAACAACAGCCATGTTGGCCTTAGCCAATCAGCTAACCACTAGCGGAGACTATACAGCCGTCATGGTTTCGGCTGAAGTGGCAGCCGCCTTTCCCAAAGACATCGGCGCTGCTGAAAAGGCAATGCTCAGCAGCTGGCAAAGCAATGCTGAGAACCGCTTGCCTGAAGAACTACATCCTCCCGCATGGCCCAAGGCCGCACCTGGCCAGCAAATAGAAGCGGCTTTGAGCGCATGGGCGAAAGCTTCCCCGCGCCCCCTGGTCTTTTTTATCGACGAGATCGATGTACTCAAAAACGAAACGCTGATTTCCGTCTTGAGGCAGCTCCGCTCAGGCTACCCGAATCGGCCCAGCTCATTTCCTCAGTCGCTCGCTCTAATTGGCGTAAGAGATGTTCGAGACTATAAAATAGCTTCCGGCAGCAGCGCTCGCCTCGGCACTGCAAGCCCTTTCAATATCAAAATTGAGTCTTTGACGCTCAGCAACTTCACCCAAGACGATGTTGCCGAGCTATACGAACAGCACACTAACGAAACAGGCCAAATTTTTACCCGTGACGCTGTTCAGCTAGCCTTTACTTTCACACAGGGTCAGCCATGGCTAATCAATGCATTGGCTCGGCAGCTCGTAGAAGCTGTTGTGCCAGATGTCACCAGGGCTATCGAAGCTGCTCACGTCCACGAAGCAAAGGAAATACTCATCCGGCGAAAAGACACTCACCTGGATAGCTTGGTGCACCTCTTAGAAGAAGAGCGGGTGCGGGCTGTCATTGAACCGATGATCGCAGGTCAAGACCTGGGAAATATTCCCCAGGATGACGTGCAGTTTTTGATTGATTTAGGCCTGTGTCAGCTGAGTCCACTGGGTGGATTAGTGATTGCAAATCCTATCTACCAGGAGATATTGCCTCGGGTTTTGAGCGAGACAACGCAGGCGGCCCTGCCACAGATCCAGCCCAGCTGGTTAACGGCGAGTGGCGCATTAGATGCCGATAAACTGCTAACCGCCTTTCTCGCTTTTTGGCGGCAGCACGGCCAACCCTTACTCAAAAGCGTTTCGTACCACGAGATTGCGCCTCATGTCGTTATGATGGCCTACTTACATCGTGTTGTGAACGGCGGCGGCACGCTCACCAGAGAATACGCGATTGGATCTGATCGCATAGACCTCTGCCTGCACTATGGCAAGACGACCATTGGGATGGAGCTGAAAGTATGGCGTGAAGGGCGAACAGACCCGTTGAAAGCTGGATTAGCTCAGCTTGATCGCTATTTGGCAGGCCTCAGCTTAAATAGCGGCTGGCTCGTGATTTTTGATCAAAGGGCTGGGCTAGCGCCAATTGCAGAAAGAACGACTGTGGAGACAGTGCGATCGCCCGCAAATCGCACTGTCGTCATCATCAGAGGCTAGAAAACTATTGACGAACAAACCATTCGTCAGAGGCATAATCAGCTCGATTGGGGTCGTCAAAGTCTGTCCAAATCCAAACCCGTAGGCTGTTTTGGCTGTAGGCCTTGACCCATATGGTGCGCTCTGCAAACCCTTGATCAAGCGTCGTGCGTAGCCAGCGCCCCTCATCAGCAGACAGCCGATCTGCCCCAACTTCTTCCCATTCACAATCGGTGGGACTACAAGAGCCAAACAGCGCAATAGAATACGGTGCACCCGGCCTTTCATCATTGATAATAACGTCGTTACAGCGAAACCTGATGTTGGCACGGGTAATGCCACGCGTGTTGCTGTCTTGATTGACCCACTGGCCACGCTCCAAAGGGCGAGCGCACAACGCTTGGGCCGGTTGAATAGGGGCTGTAGCCCATAGCAAACCACTAGAAACCACAGCCGATAAACCCAGGAAAAAACGTTTCATAACAACCTCAGAACTGAAGAACAATACCCTGAGTTTAAGAAGCGCATCCTAGCAAGTCAGTACCCAGCGGGGTACTCACGTAAGCATTGGCAGCAGGAAAAGATTCAATCGAGAAATACGGGGATCACCCCATCAGGAAGATCGCACCCAGGAGAGAGGCTTGTTACGATATGTAGCAAAGCGCGGATGCATTCGCACTTTGCTATGGCGCACTTTACTACGACACTTTGCTACGGCACTTTGCGTTGTAGAACGAAAGGTGTAGCTGTCCTAGGTATGGTGAGCAAAGTGCGGAAGGCTACACATATCAAAGAATGCACCCAGGTCAATAGAGACGAATCAAGCCCAAGGACTTAACGTAATGCCCGTAAAAGATAAAAAGCCGCCTCAGAAAAAAGCCAGTAATTGGATATTTCTAGCGCTGAGCGTGGTGCTGCTCATCAGTACTTTTTTACCGCCTTCCTTTGGTCAAAAACAGGAAAGTACGCCTTACAGCACATTTGTTAGTCAGGTCAAAGCGCACCAGGTGGCCAGTGCGTCCGTGGGAGAGAAGACGATTCGCTATCAGCTAGAAGATGGCGGCGCAGTCTACACCACCAATCCGGTGTTTGATCTCAACTTGCCTACGCTTTTGCAAGATAACGGCGTCGAGTTTGCGGCGACGCCACCGGCGAGTAACCAGTGGCTGACTAGCCTACTGAGCTGGGTGATTCCCCCGCTGATCTTCGTGGGCATTTGGAGTATTTTTCTGCGTCGGAGTCAGGGCGGCCAGGGCGGCGTCTTTTCTATTGGTAAGAGCAAGGCCAAAATCTATGTAGAAGACGAAGATACTAAAACGACGTTTTCAGATGTGGCTGGCGTCGATGAAGCTAAAACTGAGCTGGTCGAAATCGTAGACTTTTTGCAAAATTCTAAGCGGTTTACAGAGTTGGGCGCGCGCATTCCCAAAGGCGTCCTACTCGTCGGGCCTCCGGGAACGGGGAAAACGCTGCTGGCAAAGGCCGTGGCCGGGGAGGCTGGCGTGCCGTTCTTTAGCATTTCTGGCTCAGAATTTATTGAAATGTTTGTGGGTGTGGGCTCGTCTCGCGTGCGCGATCTATTTGAGCAGGCAAAGAAGCAAGCACCCTGCATCATCTTTATCGATGAGCTAGATGCCATTGGCAAATCTCGCGCATCGGGTGGCTTCTACGGCGGTAATGATGAGCGAGAGCAAACGCTCAATCAGCTGCTGGCTGAGATGGATGGCTTTGGCGTAGGTGATGACACGATTATTGTGCTGGCAGCTACGAATAGGCCAGAGACGTTGGACCCGGCTTTGCTACGGCCCGGTCGGTTTGACCGGCAGGTGCTGGTAGACCGTCCAGATTTGAAAGGGCGGAAGGCGATTTTGCAGATTCATGCGGCGGAAGTGAAGCTATCGAATGAGGTGGATTTAGTTGCGATCGCAACCAGAACCCCCGGATTTGCAGGCGCAGATCTAGCCAACCTCGTCAACGAAGCTGCCCTACTGGCCGCCCGCAATCACCGCGAAGCCGTCATCCAGGCAGACTTTGCCGAAGCCATTGAGCGTGTTGTCGCCGGACTCGAAAAGCGCAGCCGTGTGCTCAATGACAAAGAAAAAGAGATTGTGGCTTACCACGAAGTCGGCCATGCCCTCGTCGGCGCAGCAATGCCCGGCTCTGACCAAGTAGAAAAAATCTCCATTGTCCCCAGAGGCATGGCCGCCCTTGGCTATACCTTGCAGCTACCCACAGAAGATCGATTCTTGCGAGATGAGGCCGAGCTAAAAGGACAAATTGCCACCATGCTAGGCGGACGCTCTGCCGAGGAAGTCGTCTTTGGTTCTATCACTACGGGCGCAGCCAATGACCTCCAGCGGGCCACCGATGTCGCTGAGCAAATGGTCACCAGCTATGGCATGAGCCAAGTACTTGGGCCCCTCGCCTACGATCGCAGCAAGCAAAACAACTTTTTGGACAACGGCATGGCGCCTAACGCCCGGCGTTTGGTCAGCGACGAAACGGCTAAAGCAATTGACGAAGAAGTTAAGAGCATTGTAGAAGCGGCCCACCAGCGAGCGCTCAAGATTCTCAAGGACAATCGCAACCTACTGGAAACTATTTCTCTACAGCTGCTAGAAGAGGAAGTCATTGAAGGTGACAGCCTACGAGACATGCTCGCCAATGTGCAGGTCAAGGCCGATGAAACCGCAAACTCGTTTACGCGGCACCGAGTCGAGGTATCGGCGTAAACAGAATCTCGGTGTAAATCGAGCTTTGCTCCAATCAAAACAACTTGATATATATTCCCCGGCACTGGGCAATCTAAAGCGATTCCCGCTGCCGGCGTTTTTTTGGCTGGTGCGACTTCCTGCACTGCAACTTCCTGCACTGAAACTTCCTGCACTGAAACTTCCTGCACTGAAACTTCCTGCACTGCAATTTTGGCCAAAGAGGAAAGGGGATTAATCAATATATTTAATTAATTCTGATGTCTATATGTAGTGCCAGCTTAAAAACTGCTCTATTATCGACTACATACCTAGTGCACAGCTGCCACACATCGCCTTTCATCCACACTGCGCTTACGCAGTGGCGACCTTATCACTCTTCAGCTCAGTTTTGAGACCTTGCCTTCTTCTATGGGATCTAAAAGTGTGATTACTCAGGTGCTGACTCGTCAGGGCCAGTTGGCCAAGAAAACGCGAGCGAGCACCGCACGGCTGTATCGTAATGGACTGCATCGCAATGGGCTAAAGCGGACAGCGTCTTTTTTGCTGTGGGGCGGGCTGTTGGGAAGTGCGATCGCATTTACAGCCACCGCCTATCTGCGCTACCAGCAGCAGTTTTTGACCCCATCAGTGGCCCTAGTCCTAGGCGGCGCACCAGAGCGAGAGCGCTTTGCTGCCAAGTTTGCCCAAGAAAACCCCAACGTCGAAATTTGGGTCTCTTCGGGCAGCAATCCCGAATATGCACAGTGGGTCTTTGAAGAAGCGCATATTCCCACAGACCAATGGCAGCTAGACTACGAAGCCGTCGATACCGTCACCAACTTCACCACCCTCGTCGATAAGCTAGAAGCCAAAAACGTAGACGAGGTATACCTGCTGACCTCCGACTACCACATGCGCCGAGCCAGCGTCGTCGCGCAGATAGTGCTCGGCAGCCGAGGCATTGAGTTTAAGCCTGTCGAAATTCCAACAGAACAAAGGCCAGAAAGACCCGAAACGGTCATGAGAGAAGTCCGAGATGGGGCGCGATCGCTCCTGTGGGTCGTCACTGGAAAAACAGGCTCAGAATTGAAAGCATTGCCCCGAGAAAAGTCATAGTTAAGCTGTGAGCGATCGCACCAAAAACACAGCCAAAAAATTGACAAAAAATTAATTAAAAGCGCTCTACAAAACAGTTTTTTCCTATCAGTATCTGGTATTCAAAAAGGGTGAAGACAGTTACGCTGCCGTTTGCTATGTTTATTAGCAATTTATGCAGTTTCAACGACTACATCTGTTACTACATCTGTCAGGTTGGTTAGGACGCTATCATTGGCCAAAACCGTTATGCCGCCGCAACGAACCTGAATCACAAAGTAAGGATGCATCCTTACTTTGCTTTAGCAGCTAAAAAACCGCCAGCTTGGCAACCTCTTCGGCCGTCTTAGTACTCGTCATACCGACTCATTAAAATAATGACATCAGCACTCCAAAACTCTACTTATACCCAGTCCCAAATCCAAGTTTGGCTCCGTGGATTGCTAACAGTAGCCTGGTCAGACGGCCACTTTGACGATGAAGAAAAGTCAATTATCCACACTATGGTGGAATCAGAGTTCGCCCCCAACATTGACTTTGAATCGTTAGAGCCCGTTGAACCTGCCGCCCTCGTTGAGCTAGAGCTGAGCGACGCAGCCGCCCAAAACTTTTTGAGAATGGCCGTCATGGTCGCCCTCGCCGACGGCACCTATTCAGAATCTGAAAACGAGCAGATCATCGCCTTTGCAGAAGCCATTGCGCCCGATCCAACAACCCTAGAGACCCTGCGCTCCACGCTGTCTAAGCTCACAGCCGCGCAGCTCCATGACCCAGAAGCTCCTCCCACCGAAGCCGCTGGTGCAGCCAGTTCTTTGCATCCACCTGCTGACAAAGGTCACAGCAGGCTCGAGCCGCTCAAACCCGCTCGCGAATGGCTCGATCAGCTCAGCGTAGAAGACCCGCGTCTCGCTAGATTTGTCTGCAAGCTAGTCCCTTCCCAATGCCCCTTTGAAAGGGATGTCAAAGTATTTGGTCACAAGCTGGTGCATATTCCGCCCATGTGCAAAATCAATCCGCTCTATGAGCAGCTAGTCGGCCTGCGATTTCGCGCCCTGTCTTACCTCGCCGATGACGTTGGAGAAGACGTAACGCCCTATTTGTAGGAAGCAGCCAAACACAGGCCGCCGAAAGATGCTGCTGAAGAATCTCAGAAAAAATCAGCTGACAACGTATAACTGAGTTGCATTCTCTAAGTTTGGTTAGCTGATACATTTAGCTGATAAATAAATATGGAAAACATCACCACAGATGTCTTGGTTGTCGGTGGCGGCGTAGGCGGTAGTGCTGCAGCCATTCAGGCCGCGAGGCGCGGAGTCAATGTCGTCCTTGTTTCTGAGGGGCCTTGGCTGGGTGGCATGTTAACCTCAGCGGGGGTCTCTGCCCCAGATGGCAATGAGCTGGCCGCGTTTCAAACGGGCATTTGGGGTGAGTTTTTAAAGGAACTGCGACGTCGCCATCCAGAAGGGCTAGACCAAGGCTGGGTCAGTTTTTTCACCTACCATCCTGCCGTAGGCGCACAGGTCTTTGCCGATTGGGTCGCTGAGCTGCCCAATCTACAGTGGATTGCAAACCGCCGGCCTACGGCAGTCTTAAAGCAGGAAGATTACATCACAGGCGCACAGTTTGACGCGCTGAGAGTCTCTGCCAAGATCACCCTAGATGGCACAGAACTCGGAGATTTATTGGCTCTAGGAGATATCCCTTTTCGATGGGGCTGGGAAACTAAAGACCGATGGCATGAGCCCAGTGCACCGGCCTCCTTGAGCAATCCAGCTGATGCGCTGTACCCAATTACCCAGCGCTATCCGGTGCAGTCACCCACTTGGGTGGTCATCATGCAGGACTACGGGCAAACCAAAGCCCCAAAAATTGAGCGTCCACCAAATATAGAAACAGACGCCGCCCTGGAAGAATACTTTGTAGAACACTTTGAGGGAGCCTGGGCGAACTACGCAGATAAGGAGACACCTGCAGGTGAAATGTGCCTGAACTACGGTCGGCTACCGGGCGATCGCTTCATGATCAACTGGCCCCACCGAGGCAATGACTACGGCGTAAATCTCCATCGGCTCATTGGCGCTGACGCAGACAAGAAAGCTTACAAACAAGAAGCTCGGTGGCACTCTCAGGCCTTTGCCTGCTACATTCAGCGCCAGCTAGGCGAGCAGTATGGCCTTGCTCAAGATATTTTTCCGCAAACACCCAACTCTCCGGGCGGTGGGTTTGCGCTCATGCCCTACTACCGAGAGAGTCGGCGATTGATCGGACTAACCACCATTAGGGAGCAAGATATTTTGCCAGCATCTGAGGATGGCAGTCGGGTGGCAGCTTTGCCGGTCAATGAAAAAGGGCAGATAAGCGCGATCGCCATAGGAAACTATCCAAACGATCATCACTACCCCGGCTACGAAATGCCGCTGGCCCCCAAAGCCATTCACTGGGGGGGCCGCTGGACAGGCACGCCCTTCACCATTGCGTACGAAGCGCTCATCCCCAAAACTACGGACGGTCTACTTACGTGCGAGAAAAATATCTCGGTGTCTCATATCGCCAACGGGGCCACTCGCTTACAGCCCGTTGTCTTAGGCATAGGGCAGGCAGCCGGCATGGCAGCGGCCCTATGCATAGAGCAAAACTGTATGCCTCGGGAATTGAATGTGCGATCGCTACAACTCGCATTAATAGAGGATTCTAACGCGCCAGCAGCCGTTGTTCCCCTCTTTAATAGCGCCCCTGATCAATCCGGCTGGGCCTCAAATCAAAGATTTTACGTCCGTGATGTTACTCAATACCCCCTCAGTGGGAACCATCCTTTTAATCCCCCGGCCGCCTCGGCAAAATTACCGGATTCTTCCCTTCCAGAAATAATTTCTATTCAGGGTGAATTCAGAAAAATGCAAAGCGGCGAATACAAACTTCATCAAAATACCGTCAAAAATCTACCCCAAAGCATTCATTTAGTGACAGTTACCTCGGAAATTACGGAGATGTTTCTTAACCTCTTAAACGGTCAACAAGTGCTTCTTCTAGGTACTTGGAATTCAGCCGGAAAATGGCTACTTTGCCAACACATTCAGCCGCTGTGATTACGTCAATTCTTCATATAGATTGTCCTGACTTTATACAGAGTCAACGTAACAATGACTAACGACTTGGAAATCACTTAGCAATCATGCTGACCTCTCATCACTATTTGCTCGGCGGCCTCATGGCCATCGCCTGTGCCACTGGAGCAACCATGCACACCGCCGCTGGTGTTGCATCCGATCTGCCTCAAGGCTTTTCTCAAGGATCTTTTTCTCAAGGACCTATAGAGACTTCCTCTAGTGAAGCGGTCGATGTCTCCTACAGGGGCAGTGGTCGCGCCAGCGATTCACCAGACCAAAACAAAAAAGCGACTGAAACCTACCGTGAAAGGTTCCTCATTTCCCACCGGGGCAGTGGGCGAGTTACCCCCTCTCATCTGTAGGCGTAAAAGTTAGGCGTAAAAAATTAAAATCCTGTCACCGTCACTAGGCCAATTTTGGCCAATTTCATCAAAGTGGGACAGTCCACCCCCTTTAAAATTGGCCGGTCAATGAATAATAGATAGAACAAATATGTTCACCTGTGTGAACAGCTTAATGAACAACTGAAATAAGTGTAAGATATTGGCTACTAGATAAAGGGCGCTTTAAGCAAGCGTGCCTCAAAAGTAACTTTTTATACTTCATCCGTCAGTCTTTCTTAAGTACTTTTGTCCCTTTCTGTCTGACTTCTGTGCATTCTATATATTAAGCATTCAAGCTTGATTGACTTTTTGATGACCAGCAACACCGACTTAGTAAAGAAGCTAGAACCCAGTGCAATAGACGAAATCATGATGTACTTGGCCTTCAGTGCCATGTGCACCGGTGGGCATCGTCATGGTGCTTTTTTAGATGCTGCTGCCACAGCCGCGAAGTGTGCCATCTACACGACCTACGTAGAGCAGGGCAAAAACTTACGCATGACTGGCCACCTACATCATATTGAACCCAAGCGGGTCAAGGTGATTGTAGAAGAGATGCAGGCTGCGCTGAATGAAGGACGACTGCTCAAAATGCTGGGCTCTCAGGAGCCAGGCTACTTAATTCAGCTGCCATACGTGTGGCTACAGCAATATCCATGGGAGCCTGGAAAATACCGAGTCCCTGGTACTAGCCTCAGCGCTGATGAAAAGCGCCAGGTCGAAGCCAAGCTCAAGGCTGCCGATTTGCCTGAGCCACTGCCAAATGCGCAGCTGCTCAATGGTTTCCAATTTATGGAGCTTATAGAGTTTCTACACTCACGCTCCCAAGAAAATCTGCCCGAAAATCGCCGCATGGCGCTCAGTGATGCGCTCGCTGAGCACATCAGACGCCGGTTGATTTATGCGGGAACGGTGGAGCGAATTGATTCACCCATAGGGGGCATGCCGTTTTACGCCTTGACCCGAGCGTCTTACTCTCCCGTCGGCGAGGAAGAAAGAACCTACACCATGATGGAAGATACCGCTCGGTACTTTCGCCTGATGAGAGAGTGGGCTGACACGCAGCCAGGCACTCGCCGAATTTTGGAGGAATTAAACATTCCCAAAGATAATCGCGAAGCCGCATTTGATGAACTCGATCAAATCATCAGCGCCTGGGCCAACAAATACCACGACGAAAAAGGTCAGCCGACGGTTGTGCAAATGGCTATGGGCGACAGCGATTCTCCGCATTAATTAATCGCTTGCTGACGTTACGCCTAGATGAAGGCTGGAATCATCCCGAAAAAAATCATCCCGAAAAAACAAACATGAAAAGCCTTGAGTCGATATATTGACTCAGGGCTTTCTATTACAGACTGTTACATCGTTTGCTACTTATAGCTTCTGTTGAGTTTGTTAGGACATTAGCGATCGCACGACAAATCATCGTTGAAAAGCATGGTGGCAGGTTGACCGTACAGTCTGAGCTAGGGCAGGGCACTGAGTTTTGTATTCAGCTTCCGTTCTAACGGCAAAAGAATTTATGGTTAATCCTACGGCCCTTGAATGTATTAAAAAACACATTCTTTTTCTACTAAAGCCATTTCCCCAAGCCAGGGAATTCTATAGATAATCTATCGCCTCTCAAGAATTTCTCATGACACCATTGCTCAGTAACGGTACAACCAAAGTCTTTCCTGAAATCTTTGGTTATACCGTTACTGAGCAACTCTATGAGGGCGCACGAACAGCGGTTTACCGAGCGGTGTCAGACCATCAGCAACCTGTGGTGATCAAAGTGATGCGGCAGTCGCATCCAGACTTCAGTGAGCTGGTGCATTTCCGCAATCAGTATGCCATCACGAAAAATCTACCTATTCCAGGGGTGGTGCGACCCTTGAGTCTAGAGCCTTGGCAAAATAGCTATGCGCTGGTGATGAAAGACTTTGGAGGCTGCGCCCTCCAGCAATACACCGCCGAGCACACGCTCTCGCTAACAGACATATTAGGTATTGCCTTGCAAATGGCGGATATCCTGCAAGGACTGAACCAGCACCATGTCGTCCATAAAGACATCAAGCCTGCCAACATTTTGATTCAGCCAGAGTCTAAGCGAATTCAACTGATTGACTTTTCAATTGCCACGCTGCTGCCTAAAGAAACCCAAGAGATCAAAAATCCTAACGTCCTAGAAGGCACCCTGGCCTACCTCGCCCCAGAACAAACCGGACGGATGAATCGAGGCATTGACTATCGAACGGATTTTTATGGCTTAGGCGTGACACTCTACAAGCTATTGACCGGCCAAGTGCCCTATTCTGCGATCGAGCCGTTGGAGCTGATGCATTGTCATATTGCCAAAACACCCGTCTCCCCGGACGAGATCAATGCGACTATTCCACGCATGGTGTCTCAAATTGTACTCAAACTAATGGCGAAAAATGCGGAGGATCGCTATCAAAGCGCACTCGGGCTAAAGCATGATGTAACCCACTGTTTGCACGCGCTCAAGGATACAGCCAAAAAGGACACAGCCAAACAAGAGACAGCCAAAATTGCTGAGTTTGAGTTGGGTCAGCGAGATGTGTGCGATCGCTTCCTCATTCCCGACAAACTCTACGGACGAGACGCTGAAGTGCAACAGTTACTCTCAGCCTTTGAGCGCGCCAGCCAAGGCCAGGCCGAAATGATGCTGGTCGCAGGCTTTTCAGGCATCGGTAAAACGGCTGTGATCAACGAAGTCCACAAGCCGATTACCCGCCAGCACGGCTATTTTATCAAAGGGAAGTTTGACCAGTTCAATCGCAACATTCCTTTTTCGGCGTTTGTACAGGCATTCCGTAGCCTGATGGGTCAGCTGCTGAGCGAATCTGACCAGGCCCTGGCTCAGTGGAAAACCCAAATTCTGGCAGCCGTCGGCGACCAGGGGAAAGTCATCATTAACGTGATTCCAGAATTAGAGCGCATTATTGGCCCTCAGCCCGCCGTGGCCGAACTCTCAGGGAGTGCCGCCCAAAATCGCTTTAATCTATTGTTCGATAAGTTTGTGCAGGTATTTACGCGCAAAGACCATCCCCTGGTGATCTTTCTCGATGACTTGCAGTGGGCGGATGCAGCCTCATTGAACCTGCTGAAGCTGTTGATGAATCGGACGGAATCGAACCCAGAATCAGGTTCAGAATCTGGCGCTGGTTCTGGCGCTGATTCTGGCGCGCTGCTGGCGTTAGGGGCTTATCGCGATAACGAGGTCTTCCCGGCTCATCCGTTGACGCTCACCCTCGATGAGGTGCGTGCCCAAGGATCTACCCTTAACACCCTGACGCTAGCGCCGCTGAGCGAAACTGATTTGACGCAGCTAGTGGCCAATACGCTGATGTGCAAAGCAGAGATGGCTATGCCATTATCTCAGCTGATTGCCCAGAAGACGCAGGGCAACCCGTTCTTTGCCACTCAGTTTTTAACGGGCCTCTATGAGGACGGCTACATTGCCTTTGATGCTGAGCTGGGATATTGGCAGTGTGACCTGAGCCAAGTGCGACAGCTGGCGCTGACCGATGACGTGGTTGAATTTATGGTCACGCGCTTACAGAAGCTGCCTGAGGCGACCCAAACCGTGCTTAAGCTAGCGGCCTGCATTGGCAATCAGTTTGACTTAGCGACTTTGGCCATTGTGTGTAACATCGATCAGGACGAGGTTGCGTCACACCTGTGGGATAGCCTACAAGAGGGGTTTGTTGTACCTGCGAATGAAACGTACAAGTTTTTCCAGGGCGATCGCCTGCAAGCGATAGAGCCAGTGGCGGGGCTACAGGCCGTGACGATTGGCTACCGCTTTTTGCATGATCGCATTCAGCAAGCCGCGTATTCTCTGATTCCAGAGGATCAAAAACAGATCACTCACTGGAAAATTGGTCAACTGCTACAGCAAGAATTGTCAGCACAAGAACAAGCAGAACAAATTTTTGAGATTGTTAATCAGCTCAATCTAGGCGCGGCCCAAATCTTTGATGTGGCACAAAAGCAATCGTTAGCTGAGCTAAACCTCAAGGCCGGACAAAAAGCCCAGCGTTCTGCGGCTTACACAGCTGCTCAGCGCTACTATGAGACCGGGATAAAAGGGTTGTCAGAACCTGCTTGGCAAACGCACTATGCGCTGATGTACGGGCTCTATAGAAATGGGGCAGAAGTCGCCTATCTGGCCGGGGATTTTGATCGTGCTGAAGCGCTGTATGCGATCGCGATTGCTCAATCCCAAACGCCCTTAGACAAAGCTGTGATCTATCGGGTACAGGTCACTCAGTATCAGCTTCAGGGCCGCAACTCAGAAGCGATCGCCATTCAGCGCCAAAGCTTACAGCTGTTAGGCTGGCAAATGCCGGAAGGGCCAGACGATGCCCAAGTCAGCTTAGATCAACAAATTGAAACGGTTAGCCAGTTTCTAACACAACAAAGCATTAAGTCTATTTTAGCGCTGCCCAAAATGGAGGACGAGCTTGTTGCTGAGATGCTGCGCATCTTGCAAATTCTGTTTTACACCGCCTGGCTAGACGGTCAATCTGTGCTTGCACTGTTGGCCCTAGCCAAAATGACAACGCTGTCCTTGCACTACGGCAACAGTGACATGTCGCCCTTTGGCTATGTGGGCTATGGCCTGATTGCCAATGTCATCCTTAAAGAGGCTGCCATGGCAGATCAATTTGGGGCGATGGCGGTAGAGCTGTGCGAACAGTTTGACAATGCCAATGTGCGCAGCATGACTAATTTTCTCTTTGCGGCTGATGTGCATAGCTGGAGCCGCCCCTTGTGTGAATCAGAGACTTACTACAACAATGCCTTTAACTACGGGATGGAAGCAGGCAACTGGCTGACAGTCAGTTTTGCGATTATGCAAAGCGGCTCTGATCGGCTCACCTACGGAAAAAACTTACAGGATTTGTATGCGATCGCCCAAACCCACGCTGAGTTTCTCCATCAGGTCAAAAGTTTAGAGAATCTAGACGCCTTTACCGTCGGCGTGCTGCAACCGGTGCGTCAATTGCTGGGCCTCACCCATAGTTCTTTTAGTTTCGATGACGACAGTTTCAGTGAAGCCGAGTATTTGCAGAAATACGGCGAAACCCCTTACCACTTAGCCTGGTACTATTCTGTCAAAATTCGCCATGCTTATTTATTTGAGCAACTCGCTGACTATCCGGCCCTCATCTCAAAACTGAGCATCATCGAAGACACAATCCCCACCCATGCCAAACTGCCTTCCAGTGTCTTTTACGTGGCCTTAATGCATTTAGCACTGATTGAGACTGCTGAAGATGAAACCAGTCGTCAGTCCCATTGGGAGGCGCTAGATCCTTTAGAAGCGCGTCTAAATCTCTGGGGAAAAGATTGCCCAGAAAACATTTGTCATAAGTGTTTGCTCATACAGGCTGAAAAAGCACGACTGAATAGCCAGCGTTCAGCCGCGATTGAAGCCTATGAACAGGCGATTGAACAAGCCAACGCGAACAACTATGGCTACGAAGAGGCCTTAGCCAACGAGCTAGCAGCCAAGTGCTATTTGAGCATGGGTGAAGAGGCAACAGCGGCAACCTACCTGCAAGAAGCCTACTATGGCTACGCCCGCTGGGGTGCAAAGGCTAAAACCGATGCCCTAGAGCAACATTATCCAACATTTCTAGAACCTATTTTGACTGCGGCACCGGTGCAGTCTTCTGACACCTTAAATCCGTTAGAAACGATTATCGCGCCTAACTTTTCTGTTCATCCTTCTACCCAGGCTAGCCGAACCTCAACGACTAACGTAAATACCTCGCTGGACTTTGCGGCCATTCTCAAAGCTTCGCAAGCGCTTTCTAGCACTATTGAGATAGAAGAGTTGCTGCGCCAGCTGAGTCAAATTATTTTGCAAAACTCTGGGGGCGATCGCTGTGCGCTCATCCTGGCAAATAGTGAGGGTACATGGGAGCTAAAGGCCCTCGCCACCCACAACAACACAGACCTGCTCTCAACGCCCTTGACCAACTATCCTGGGATCCCTCTCAAACTGATTCACTATGTCAAAAACACTCAAACAGCTGTTGTTATTGACGAGCTAGAAACTGATCTACCCGTGATAGATACCTACCTAGAAAAAGTTAGGCCCCAAAGCTTGTTGTGCCTGCCGTTGCTGAATCAGGGCAAGCTCCTCGGCGTTCTATACCTGCGCAATCGCACCACCCGTAGGGCCTTTACCCAAGAGCGTATTCATGTGCTTGAATTTCTCTGCACCCAAGCTGCCATTTCTTTAGAGAATGCGCGACTCTACCAACAGGCTCAAACCTATGCTCAACAAGCTCAAGACTATGCCCAGCAGCTAGAACAGTCCCAACTACAAACCGTTCAATCTGAGAAAATGGCCTCTCTAGGTAACTTAGTTGCAGGCGTGGCTCACGAGATCAACAATCCTATCGGCTTCCTCAATGGCAGCGTCAAAAACGCAAAAGGCTATCTTCAGGATCTCTCCGAGCATTTAGCGCTTTACCAGCAGCACCATCCACAGGCGGCAGCACCTGTTCAAGAAAATGCAGAAGACATTGACCTAGACTTTCTCTTAGATGACTTTCCCAAGTTACTCGATTCAATGAACGCAGCTAACCAACGAATCAAATCTATTAGCACCAGCCTGCGTACCTTCTCCCGCGCCGATACGGAATACAAAGTCAGTGCGAACCTCCATGATGGGCTAGATAACACCCTATTAATTCTAAAATATCGGCTCAAAGGCAACGAAAATCGCCCTGCGATTGAAGTAGTCAAAGACTACGGTGAGATGCCTACTATCGACTGCTTTCCCGGTCAGCTCAATCAGGTATTTATGAATCTGTTGGCCAATGCGATTGATATCTTTGATGAAGCGGCTGAGCAGTTATCTTTTGCAGAACTCAAAGAGAAGCCTCAAATCATTACGGTTAAGACCGAACTATGTAGTGAAAAAAAGGCAGCGACTATCCGGATTTGTGACAATGGCAAGGGCATGTCAGAGGAGGTGAAAGCGCGGATATTTGACCATTTGTTTACCACCAAAGAGGTGGGAAAAGGCACGGGATTGGGCCTGGCGATCGCACAGCAAATCATCACCGAGAAGCACGATGGTACAATCAACGTCCAATCAGAGCTAGGAAAAGGCACTGAATTTTGTATTCAGCTCCCGCTTTAACAGTGGTTAAAAGAGAGAAAAGCGCTACATAAGTAGCGCTCTAGCCAAGCTTGGACTCAGACTCAATGCATCGAGCACAAGTTTAGCGATATGCCTAGCGTTTGAAGCTACCAGATTTGGCCGTTTCAAAGGTGGGGAGCTGCACGGCAGATAAAGAGCTAATTTTTTTCTGCGCACGGAGTCTGTTAACCACAGGCGCAATATCAGAGGTTTCGTCTTCTACAGCAGGTAGGTATTGGCTCTCACGCTCGTCGTCTTGGTCAGCTGATTTACCACCTGGCGCAGGCAATGGCCGTCCCCAGGGAGAAGGTTCTGTAAAAGCAACTGCAGACGCAGGCAAAGGCTCACCAGCAGGAGGACTGTAAGGCTCAATCACGAGCGAAGGAAGATTTGTTGTAGCAGCAGGCAGCCCACCTAAATCATTAGCTAAATCGTTAGATAATGATTTAGTCACTGGCTCAGAATCAGCTGGAGCAGTAGTGAACTGATTTTCAGCGTCTTTTTGCCAGTTGAAGGTTGTTGCTTTTGGAGACTTTCCTGAAGCAGACTTTCCTTCCGTCACATCGGTTTCTAGCGGGTCGCCTTCTGACACATCTGCTTGCAAGCTGCCTGCTGCCGAGGTCTCTTCTAGCTGGGCAGCAGTTTCACTATCTATCAAAGAAAGGGCTTCGTCTTTGCTGGCTTCTTCTTCTTCAGGTGCGAGGAGCGATGACTCCGATACCTTAGCAGACTGAGGCTCTACTATATTACTGGCAGCTGTATTGCTGGCAGCTGTATTGCTGGCAGCTGTATTGCTAGCTTTTTCACTTAAGATACTTTCAATATCAGGGGTATCAGTAATATCCATGACGCGCTCTAAGTCTTGCCAGAGCTGATTTTCTGCCTCCGGATCGGCAGTAGGTGCTACATTACTTTCTGTTTTACTATCGCCAGCTGCGCCGGATGCTGTTGCGTCAAGGCGACTTGCCGATGGTGTCGATGGCTGCAATGAGCCACGCTGACTAGCCGATCTAATTAGATTCTCTAAGTGGGGGTCAATGCCTTCAAAGGGAACTGTTGAAGCGGAGGCCCAAGGCATAATTTGCTGGGCTTTTGGCATGCTAACAGCGCTTTTTTCTGTGAAGGCAGTGGGCTGCGCGGCGGCTCTGGTGTTAAAGCTAGATGTCTTACAGTCGGCAGTGTTAAAGTCTGTTGCCGAACGGGCGCTGACAGTAAGAGACTTTTCGAGGGCCGCTTTAAACTGAAGGGTGTAGCGCTGTTGACGCTGTAGACGCGATCGCAAATCTCGATTGCTGGTTTCTGCCTGAATGCGAGCCTGCGCTTCAGCGGCGTGCTGCTGGGTGGTGAGGGCACATTCATGCTCTAGCTGAGTAATGCGCTCTTGGTTATTTTCTAGCTCTGCTTGAAGGGTTTGCGTCACTAGGTGCTGACGCTGAAGCGCTTGCTGCGTGCTCTCTAGCTGAGCGACTAGCTTAGCGACCTGCTGCTGTGCATTGAGAGAGACTTCTTGGGCCGAGGCCTGCTCAACAGAAACCCTTTCCGAAAGTTTGTATTGGGCAATCTGCGCCTGTTCTGCTTCGGTTTGACGGGTGCGCTGGGTTTCGTCTAGCTCACCTTCCAGCTGTGATACTCGCGTCAGCAGTGCGTCATTGCATTCATTTAGGTCGTGAATGAGGGTCAACAGCTCTTCTTCACGGCCAGTGGCGATTGGTTGCGCTTGCTCATCCGACTTTCCAACGGTCTTCTCCGCCGCTGAAGGCGTAATCTCTTTGGCTGGGCCTGCATTACTTAAAGAAACCGTCCCAGGCAGCTCAGCGTCATCCCAGGCTTCATCTACGGCATCTATGGCCTCAGCAGGTCCAGATAATTCAGGCTGACCGATAGTAGGAATTGGCTCAGACATCACAGAAGACAATGTCATTTGCTCTGGGACTGGTTCTTCGCTGCGTTCTTCGCTGCGTTCTTCACTGCTGTCTAAGGCGTCTAAAGAGCGCTCAGTTTGCGTACTATTTTCCGGCTGCACCGTTTCGCCGTGGGCATCGTCATCTTTCTGAACGATATCGTTCCAAATATCTCTTAAAACATCCTCGGTCGTCGTGTCGTCATACAGAGAATCGGACGGCTGAGGTGACTGATTTTCGCTCATAGCTGATAGGTTGCAAAAAAGAGGATTCGCGAGGAGAATGATTCCCGATGAAAGTCAGCCAAAAGCCTGAAAGCGTCAGGCGTTGAGGTAAATTCTAAGGAAATCTAAAAAATAGTTCCTTAAAGTAGTAGCACAAATGATCCAAAAACTGTAGCTTAAATCAAGAAAAGTCTACAAATTCCGTATATTTGA
>JBCBKQ010000074.1:0-22980 GCA_038521595.1 Cyanobacteria bacterium J06627_28
AATTAATTAAGAAGGTGTTGTTTGAGCAGCCAGCATTTCTTTGAGCTTAGCAAGGTCTTGGGCCCAGCGAGGATCTGGCCCAGTGGCCGTTTTTGATTCTTCAACAACAACGCTGTTGCTACCACGACGGCTGCCGCCTTTCTTTGAGCGGCGCTGTTGACCGCCGCCCGAAGAAGCCGCAGGTGCATCTTCTTTTTCGGTTCGGGGCATGGCTTTTTCTACTTTGATAGTGGCATCTTGTAGGGTAAAGCCGTTGTATTTTTCGACGAGGGTGGTTGCGATCGCATCATCTTTGGCAGTCACAAAGCCAAAGCCACGACACTTGCCCGTTTTACGATCTGCAATTAGCTTTATAGAGACCAAGTTTTTGGCATCTTCAGTAAAGATAGCTTCAAATTCTTCGCGCTCTAAGCTCCGAGGCAAATTGCCAAAGTATAAACGAACAGACATCGAGAGTAACCTCTAACTTTTAAATTCAACAACAAGCACCATCAGCGTCTATCTCACGTTTCAAAATCCGTTCTATAAAGAACAAAACTCAAAGAACAAAATTCAAAGAACAAAACTCACACATGAGAATAGAAACGCCCACGAGGCTTTAGCAGTGGGTATATGAAAAACTTTGTATCACAAGGGTATCTGAAGAGTTACAAAAACCTTCTATCTAGAAAACCGCTGCTTCGCAGTGCTTTCTATCTATTGTGATAAGTCTACGAAGGAAGCCATAGCGCAGCCAAAAGTGCTTAAACAAGCAAATGTCTCTGACCGGCCTGATAGTTCCGAGCGTGATAAAAATAGAACTTACAAAGCCCTACTATTAGCGGAATTATCGTCGTCGCTAGTATCTGATCCAACGGGTGAGCTGTAGGACATTTCTCCCTAGCAGCTACTCTTAAAATATCACGATGTCAGGTGCCCAACCAAGCAATCACACCGAACTTACAAACACAGCTGACCCCTCACAAATCCAAGCTGAGCGCATACATACCTTCGCCCATTTGAATAGCCCTGCGCCTATCAAATGAGCCATCTGTCCAGCTCAAAAAGACGGCACAAAAAGGTAGCGCAAAAAGACAGCAAAGCTCCTGGCAAATCGATCACTAACGGGCCATAAAAAAGCCGGTCGAATAAATCGACCGGCTCAGATGCTGTGTTGAGAGTAGGAGAACCCGTGCCTAACTGAACTGGGAGAAATGGTAATCAAACCGGAGACTCGCCATGTAGACAGGCGCAAGTTCTTGCGAAGAATGTAGCACTCTTTGGTCTTGGCTCGCAACATTTCTTCACGATTGGGACAGATGTCGGAGGCCTAACAGAGGCCTAACGGATACCTAATAGGCAAACATCAGCTGCCAAAAGGCATATCCGCTTAAAGTCATCGCGACCACCAGCGAATGAATAGGATGTGCCCCTTGCAGCCATTGGCCATTGGCCCCTCGCAGCCTGTCAATATCTAGCCAAGGATGTGCCCCCCGACGAAACCAACCCAGCACTTGAACTTGTCTATCCCGAAACGACATAGGTGTCTTGCCCAATGTCAACACGTTGCCTAAGGGTCCAAGCCCGGAGAAAAAGCGCAGCTTTAGTAACCCTGCAGGAGACTTGAGCAGCAGGTCTTGACCTAGCCAGTTGGCAATACCAGGACGACCCATTATCTGGCCCGATAGCTTAATCGGCAGACTGCTGATTGGCAGCAGCGCGTCATCACTGAGGGGCGCAGCCAATGTCTCAGCGACAGGCATTGAAAAAGCCAAGTCAGGAAAGAGGCTATTAATTCGCAGAAATGTACCAACGGCAAACCCCAGCAGGACAAAGCTCCAGAGTAAGGGCATATCTTTGTAGAGCCATATCAGCGGCTGCCAGCCAAAGGCACTGGCGATCGCACCGCAGGCCCACAGCGCTAAACCCACAGCGCAGCCTATCCCCATACCAAAGAAAGGCATTCCTTGACGAATGAGCTGGCCCCACGCCTGTGCAGAAAGCCTTTTTTGACGATTGGCAGGCGTCAACAGTTGAATCTCAGGCGTCAGCTTCCAGTGCTGGGCGTAGGCCATAATCAGCCGCAGACGATCACCGAGTGGTGGATGCGGCTCTAGGCAGCTCATCCACCCACGCAGCGGATTGAGGCTATCCCAGCCAAATAGCTGAGGCAATGGCACTTGTCCATATAGAGAATGACGCGCCAGATCAGGCGAAACTGGAGCTAGCAGCGCTAAACCTTCTAACAACACAGGCGTATGCCCTTTCTGCTCAATGTGCTTTGCCATTGCAAAAGATAGCTTTGCCAAGCCACGGGTCAAGCCATTGGGATTGCCCGTGGCAACAACGGCAGCCCGATCGCTGTAGTACGTTCGCAGCCGAGTCACCCATAGGCCAGGCAGGCGACACAGCCAAAACGCGATGTAGCTCACAGTTGAGAGAGCACCCACAGCCACCCGCAGTGGCATCACCCGAGCATTGCCCCATATGGCCAGCGCCCAGTACAGCTGCAAAGCGACCTGTAATATCAAACCCTGCGCCGATAAAAGCAGCCAGTGCCAGCTTTTCCAATGGGCCAGCTCATAGGCAGTCAGAGCGGCAAGTTCGTCTTCCTCAAGGGTGTCTATCAGCCCCTGAGACAAAACGAGCCTGGCGTTTCGAGGTAGCCAGCCGTAGGAAAAAATGAGGGGAACCTTGGTCGGTAAGAGCCACAGCTTGGGTAGGGGCCAGCGTTCTTGTTTGCAACGGCGAGTTATGAGCGAGGCAGCTTCTGTAGAGTGCGATCGCAGCTGAGCCATCGGCAGCGGTTTACGACTCACCACAAGACGCAGCCACACATCCCAAAGCCAAGGGGAAAGCAACGCCACCAGCCCCGCCAACATAAGCAATGGCCAAGTCAAATCCAACAAAGCACTTGGCAGTGTTCTAATCCACACTGTAAAAACAGCATCTAAGAAAAGCAAAAAGCGATTAATCGAATGCGGCAGGATGTGAATCAGCCAATGAGACAAAGCGTAGAACGAGAGCGCACTAAATATCTGAGCGGCCCATAGCTGCGATCGCTTAATTTTGCCGAGCGATCGCCCTTTCTCCAATCGATTCGCATACTGCCATACGCAATCTGTCTCTGGCTGAGGAGAATGATTTGTCGATAACGCCGAGGCCTTGAGAACAGTCCCATCCGTTGTCTGAGAATTTGTTGTTTGAGAATTTGCTGTTTGAGAATCCGTCGCTTGAGCAGCAGATATCTGCCGTCGCGCTGCGGTAGAAGGCGTTGCGGCATTAACAGCTTTTTTGTCCTGAGCTTCTGACTTGAGAGGTTGGAATCCAGTCTCTGGCTGACCATCAGCAGACTGACCATCAGCAGACTGAGCATCAGCAGACTGAGCATCAGCAGACTGGGCACTGGCAGACTGGGCACTGGCAGACTGGGCACTGGCAGACTGGGCACTGGCAGGCTCGGCCTCAGCTGATAAAGGCGTAAAGCCAGAACCCAGCTGTTTTTTAGACGGTGTTAAGGGAACGAAACCAGAAGCTGCCGGACTATTCAAGACAGCCACTGTCTGATGGGCCGTATTTTGATAAGCCATAGGACGTTGAGGCTCCGCCGACACTTGCGCCTCAATCTTTTCCAACGTTGTTTTTGACCACTGCTGTAAAGCAGGCTTTGAGCTAGTGCTAATTTTTTCGCATAGCGCCTTTGCTTCTGACCAATTTTGCTGACCCATGTACACCTTCACCAGTCCCATGCTGGCCTTGATGCGATAAGCACTGTCTCCACCCCGACTCACCCGTGAAAGGGCAACGATTGCGCGCTGATATTCGCCCTGCTGATAGGCATTGATACCAGCTCTAAACAACCGTTCTAAGTCCGTTACCGACGACATAAGCGTAAAGGGGTAGTGGGCACGTTGTTAGAGTACGCAAATCGTCAAAAGATATAACCTGCCCAAAAAGAGAAGAAGTCCCTACTATTTTTCTCACCTCAAAAAGCGTGTTTTCGAACAATCGTTCCGCCACCCTCTATCATTAAGAAGGTATTAACGTTTTATTAAGGGGTATCCTGTCATACCACTTTTATCCAAACGATTTTCTTTAAACGCTTTTAAGTAATGGCCGACGTTTCACTCTTACTGCTGCTCTCTTCTGTGAGCTTTGCTGCTTGGTTTGTCAGTATGCTAGTGGGCGGCGGCAGTCCGATTGTTCTCATCCCTACGGTGACGTTACTGCTAGGTGCACCGGCTGTTGCACCCGTTCTAACCATTGGTAGCGTGCTGGGCAATATCCAGCGTGGGGTAATGCTGCGCGAGTATATCGATTGGGATGTGACACTTTGGCAGTTGCCTGGGGTCATTGCAGGTTCTTTATTGGGAGCTTACGCTTTTACAAAGGTGCAGGCAGAAGGACTGCAGGTATTTGTGGCGATCGCACTCATCTATATGGTGATTCACTCTCTGCTCAGCACCCGAATCAATCTTCCAACCATTGAGATAAAAGCTTGGCACTTTTTACCCCTAGGCTTCCTAAACGCAGTCGCTTCGGGCCTCGTCGGCAGCACAGGGCCAGTGCTCAATCCCGCCTACCTTAGCTACGGCCTTGAAAAAGAGCGAATGATCGCAACGAGAGCCACTAGCCTTACCCTCACACATATCATCAAAATCATCGCGTATGCAGCCTTAGGGGTGCTCTCTCCCGCGCTAATTGGCTACGGACTCATCATTGGCTGCGCCGCGCTACCCGCAAACTGGCTCGGCCAAAAAGTCTTAGAAAAAATGAGCGCAGCGCAGTTCCAGATCGCCGTTGTTAGCTTCGTTGGCCTCAGCGGCGTATGGATGCTGTGGCAGCAAAGAGCATTCTTAGCCCACTAGTATTCTTAACTCACTAGCATTCTGTATCTACAGTAGAAAGAATCATTATTAGAAAAAGTCATTCATCGCTAGCAGGACTAACTTCTAGAAGCTGTTCTACAAATTGATACAGGTTTTCTTCGTTCTGACCCTCTATTTGCCGATCTTTGAGATCGATTAGACCGTGGGCGAGCTGAGCAGCCTTTGGTCGATACACAGCGTTAGAAGCTAGCAAATCTGTAAATACTTCTTGTTCGACTTGTAATCGACTGGCCTCATCAGAAATTGGCGACGCATAGTCTGCTTCTTCTACGTCATAGCGCAGTAAGAAAATCAGCGCCTGACATTTCTCTTGTAGTGTCTTTTGCAGGGCTCGGGTGTCTAGGTCTAGGCGGTCGAAGCCAACGTTGCCCGCGATGCGTAGTTCTACGATGGGCCGCTGGTCGGGGATGATTTGCTTAGATTTGATGGCTTTTTCGATAAGTGCGATCGCGCCTTCTTCCACAGATTCGATCAAATCACTCGTGCGCATTTTTTGCTGAAGTCGCACGATAGGCCGCTGCTGATAGTCCGTTTTCAGCTCAGCTTTTATCTTTCCTTTTTTGTCGATCTCAACTAAAAAAGCACCCCGAGCGAACTGGCTCTCCTCAACGTTATTGGCCTCTATTGACCCCGGATTAAAAATCCAATCGTCTTCTACATAGCTCTTATGAATGTGGCCTAGCGCCAAGTAATCAATCCCTGCTTTCTTTAGCGGCAGCACTTCCCGATAGCGCAACGCACCAGAGTAACGAGATATCTGCCCTTCTAACCCATGGTGAAATAATAAAATTGACGGCCCTTGCGCAGGCGGCAGCTCACCCAAGGCCTCAGCAATTTGCTCTATCGCCCTCGGTGCGGCCGCACCGTACCAGTTAGAACCCAAAACGCGCACACCACAAGCCAGATCGATATAGCCACCTCTATTTTCTTCCTCATCCCAAGGTGCGTAAAAAGGATCGCCCACACTCACGTTTCCAGGCTCCAAAAGCTTCAACAGCTTTTCATCTGATAAAAACCGCAGCCAGCTAGATTTTGTCCCGTAGGGCGCATTATCGTGGTTGCCCTCAATAGCTAAAACGGGAATATTCGCCTCTTTTAAGAGCCTTAGACAATACTGTGCCTGATTGAGAATGGCGGGCTTAATGTTGCGGTGCTCAAACATATCACCGCCAATGATGACAAAATCCACCTGCTCGCCAACAGCATATTTCTCTAAGACATCTTTGAGCGCAAAGAAAAAATCCAACGTTCGTGGCTTGCTATCGTAACGGTCAAATCCAAGGTGGATATCAGAAATATGGAGAAATTTTGCCATGTTCAAAGGAATGAAGACAGTCAGCCACAATGCTCATTGTATGTAAAGAGGTACAGATGAGTTATGACCGTTAGCCAGCAGAGCAGGCGTGTGCTACCTAGGAATTGAAAAGGCAAGAATCGCCGAGCGGCCAAAAACATAACGGCAAACATAACGGCTTAGAGTGGAGGTTGTCTGAAAGCCCACTAAACCGTTTCGCCAGTAGACGCAGCGAGCTCTTCTAAACGTTCCTGCTGGTCTTGAGAAATACAGGTTTGAATCACTGTCTCGATATCTCCCTCCAAAATTCCAGGGAGTGAAAAATTCTGGTTGAGACGATGATCGGTTACACGATTATCTTTGTAGTTATAGGTGCGAATTTTTTCTGAGCGAGAGCCGGAGCCAACTTGGGACTTACGCATGTCGCTAATTTCGTCTTTTTGCTCCTGAAGTTTAGCTTCGTAGAGCTTGGCTCTTAGAATTTGCATGGCACGCTCGCGGTTTTGTAGCTGCGATCGCTCCTCAGTACAAAAGACTCGAATCCCAGTCGGCTTATGAATCAAATCCACCGCCGTCTCAACCTTGTTCACGTTCTGCCCCCCTGCACCGCCAGACCTGGCTGTCGTCATAACAATCTCTTTCGGGTCGATATGAATTTCTACATCGTCTACTTCTGGCATTACTGCCACAGTTGCTGTAGACGTATGAACGCGCCCACCAGATTCTGTCATAGGGACTCGCTGTACTCGATGAACACCCGATTCAAATTTCAGCTTGCTGTAGACCTGGTCGCCTTGAACTTCCAAAATGGCCTCTTTTACACCACCCATATCCGCTCGTGACTCACTCAGCAAGCTTGCTTTCCAGCCCTGACCCTCCGCATAACGACTGTACAAACGCAGCAAATCACCTGCCCAAATGCCTGCCTCATCGCCGCCAGTACCCGCACGAATTTCTAGCATGATGTTTTTTTCATCATTGGGGTCTCGGGGCAATAGCAGAATCTTTAGCCGCTTTTCTAAGGCCTCAATTTTCTCTTCTAGCTCAGTAACTTCCATCCCGGCCATTTCTTTTAGCTCAGGATCGCTCATCGATTCCTTATAAACTTCGCGAGCACCTTCTAGCTCTTCATCAGTTTGCTTCCAATCGTGATATGTCGTTACGGTTTCTTCTAGAGAGGCTCGCAGCTTGGCAATTTTCTGAAACTCACCTGGATCTTTAGCCACATCTGGATCGGCCATTCGCCGGGTTAATTCGTCAAACGTTTGCTCTACAGACTCTAGTTTTTGTAGTAAGTAAGACTCAGCCATCGTTTGCTACCAAAATGCGTTTGTGGGAGAAGGTGAACTATAGGAAGCTGGTTAATGCATTGAGCAGCTTCCTAAGCACTAAGCTTTATAGAATAAGGGTTGTAGCTGTACTAGGTGCAACGAGCTTAGTGCAGATTGCTACATGGAAGGAAGATTGCGATAAATCGTCAGCGCTAAAAAAATACATCCAAAAAAACATCCGAGCAGCCACCCCAATTCGGGTGAGCTACTCGGATTTGTGGTGAAGCTATGTTGGCTACTTCTTAGCGTCGTCAGTCGTTGCAGCGTCGTCAGACTCTGTAGACATACCGTACTTACGCAAGAAGCGCTCAACGCGACCCTCGGTATCAATAATTTTTTGCGTGCCGGTATAGAAAGGGTGATTCCCAGACCACACGTCAACACTTAGCTCAGGCTTCGTAGAGCCTACGGTCATGACCTGCTCACCATTGCAAAATACTTTGGCTTCTGGGTACCACTCGGGATGGATATCAGCTTTTGGCATTGTTCTAGAAAGATGTAGTTGTAAAAGATTGACTTTAACGTTTGGAGAACTGACCCGCTTTACGTGCCTTCTTCAGGCCGTACTTTTTACGTTCCTTCTGACGAGGGTCACGAGTGAGGTAGCCCTCTGTCTTCAAAGGCATACGATTGTCAGGGTCAAGCACACACAGCGCGCGCGCAACACCCAACTTGATGGAATCGGCTTGACCCGTGAGGCCACCCCCACGAACATTGACGAGAATGTCGTATTCGCCTTCTAATCCCAAAGTTTCCAAGGGAGCCTTTGCAGCAGTGAGGTATGCAGGATTGTGCTGAAGGTATTCTTCGCCGTCCTTTTTGTTAATAGTTAGAGAGCCGCTACCAGGAACCAGGCGAACCCTTGCCACTGAGGACTTGCGGCGGCCAGTGCCCCAATATACAGCGCGATCAGATTGGTCTGCCATGGATTATTTAGCTCCGGGAGTAGTGTTAACAGTAAGATCTTTGGGGGCTTGAGCAGCGTGGGGATGCTCGGGGCCAGCGTAAACTTTCAGCTTTGTAAAGAGCTGACGGCCAAGGGCGTTCTTTGGCAACATGCCTTTGACGGCTTTCTCTACGATGCGTTCAGGAATGCGGGCCTGCAGTTGATTAAAGGTCTCGGTCTTCATCCCGCCGGGGCGGCCAGAGTGACGGCGATAGAGCTTTTGCTCAGGCTTACGGCCAGTGACTACGACTTTGTCGGCGTTGACGACGACGACGAAGTCACCAGTGTCCATGTGAGGCGCGTAGTTGGGCTTATTTTTGCCCCGAAGTACCTGGGCGATCGCGCTCGCTAGCCGACCCAAACGCTGATCTGCGGCATCTACCACATACCAATCGCGTTCGATTTCTTTAACAGGAGTAAGGGTCGTTTTAGTGGACATAACGTGTACCGTAAGCGTGAATCATTGAGTTGTCAGTAAAAACTGAGAGTTGTCAGTAAAAACTGAGGCTGAGTATCTACCCATGCCTCGGGTGAGAAAGGAAAATTTGGATATCCAACCCGTAAAAGGCAAAGTCCTTGGGGGGGAGCTGAATATTTTACCAAATCACGGCGCTGATTTTGCCAGATATCTGCAAAATCCTGGGGCGATAGCTGCTGATTGCCCACTTGAACAATCAGGCCCATCAACAGGCGCACCATACCGTACAAAAAACCTGTGGCCTGTAGCTCGACCTGAACAAAGTCGCCAGAGCGACAACACTGCACGTCCTGTAGCTCTACCCATGAGTGCGATCGCTCTGAGCCAGCCCGATGAAATGCGGCCAAATTATGATAACCCACCATGGGGCGCAGTGCAGCCAGCATTTGCCCTTCGTCTAGGGGCTGGTGGTAGTAGTGCCACACGTAGGGTCGTACAAACAGATTGGGATATCGACTTGTATAAAACGTATAGCGGTACCGTCGCCATTGAGCAGAGTATTGCGCATGCCAATCATCTGCAACCGCTGCCGACGCTCGAATGACAATGCCCTCACCCAGCCGACCATTGAGAATAGTGGCCCAGCGCTCGGCAGGAATTACCGTTGGAGCGTAAAAATGAGCAACCTGGGCCGCTGCATGTACACCTGCATCTGTTCGGCCTGCACCTACAACAGCAACATGACGTCCCAGCACGCTGGCAATGGCGTCTTCAATTTCGGCTTGTACTGTCTTAACAGCTTGCTGCTCAGATTGACGCTGCCAACCATGAAATCCTTGACCGTTGTACTGGATAATGATGGCCACTCGATGGGGAATTTGTCCATTGAGAGACACTTTATTCAGCTGCTGAGAGACTTTTTGCTTACGGCCTTGAGGCCGAGAAGGCAAGTTTGAAGCCATCAGACCAACCTAAAGTCGAAAACCTTCAAGCCAAAAACCTTCAAGTCCAAAACCTTTAGGTCAAACACTCTAGAGCCACATACTAAGAACCGCACATTAAGTCAGCTCAATAATCGCCATGCGTGCATTGTCACCACGGCGGCTAACCGTGCGAACGATGCGAGTGTAGCCACCGTTGCGATCCGCATAGCGATCAGGTGCTTGCTCAAACAAAGCATGGACAAGCTGCTTGTCAAAGATGTAGCCCAACGCCTTACGACGGGCAGACAGTGAGCCGTCTTTCGCCAGGGTGACCATCCGCTCTACTTCAGAACGAACGGCTTTGGCTCGCACTTCGGTAGTTTTGATACGGCCATTGCGAATGATCTCAGTAGTGAGCGATCGCAAAAGCGCTTTGCGTTGGTCAGCGGCCTTACCCAACTTTGGTACACGACGACCGTGTCGCATTGTTTTATCCCCTTCCTAAATGTGTGAAATGAAAAATTGAGAGTTGAAAATATTGACTTCTCGAAAACCTTCTAATAAGTCAAAGAACTATTTTAGAAGAATGCTCGAAAGAGACAAAAAAGCGGTCAGGCACTGACGTATCAGCACTCAACCGCAATGGTTCTAAACGGACTTAGCCGGTTTTTCTAGCGGCAGCATAATGCCCAGGTGAATCTGCAAAGCCTCGACAACTTCCTCTGCAGACTTTTGGCCAAAGTTCTTGATCTCTAAGAGATCTTCTTGGCTATAGTCCAGCAGGTCAGAAACCGCGTTGATTTGAGCACGCTTGAGACAGTTATATGCACGGACAGAAAGCTGTAGCTCCTCGATAGGAATCTGATACGTCGGATCTTCTTCCTTCGTATCTTCGTCCCGCTTGGGCTCTAGGGTGACATCCTTCAACGGATTGAACATGTCCACCAGCAAAGCAGCGGCTTCACTCATGGCCTGCTGAGCCGTCAAACTGCCATTCGTCCAGATCTCCATATTGAGGCGATCCTTAGGCGCGCCCTCAGCATCGATAAAGTTCTCAACGCTGTAGTTCACCTTCTTAACCGGCATAAATACCGCGTCAATCTGCATGAACTCAACACCACCCGTTTCCTCACGGCTGCGGTCAATGGCTCTATAGCCCTTGCCACGCTCAATGCGAAATTCCATCTCTAGCTTGTGACCAGCAGAGACAGAGGCGATGTATTGGTCGGTGCTGATAAGCTCAACCTCAGAAGGCAAGTCAAAGTTTGCCGCAGTTACCTTTGCGGGTCCCTGAACAACTAAACGACCAATCTGGGGCTGAGAAGAATAGCTCTTCAGCACGGTTTCCTTCATGTTCAACAGAATGTCGAGAACATCTTCTCGGACACCTGGAATCGTAGAAAATTCATGACTTGCACCCGCAATTCTCACAGAGGTTACGGCAGTGCCTTCTAAGTTAGACAGCAGGACACGGCGCAGCGCATTACCCACAGTCGTGCCTTGACTACGGCCAAGCGGCTCAATCACAAAACGGCTCAGCTGACTTTGATCGTCTTCAACAATGGACTCTACACAATCGACTTGAAATACCATTCACTCACCTCTCCAGGGACTCAAACAGCCAGCATTGGCCTAACATAACGACCTACAGGCTCTGTATCTTATATATCTGTCTTGATATCTATAGCTGCTAAACGGATAAACTTAAATATTTCGCTTTAATTTTCTTGACCTAAGACTGCTTAAGTAGCATTTTTGCAGCATTTTTACTCAAGCAGCCTATCAGGCCAGCGATATAGAGCGATTCACTATAGTGCGATTCACGATAGTGCGACTCACCAAAAAGCACTCACACCCATGCACTCACACCAATAAAGCTTCACAAGCCTATACGCGACGACGCTTAGGGGGACGGCAGCCGTTGTGGGGAATTGGCGTGACGTCACGGATGAGCGTGATTTCTAGACCGGCACCTTGCAGAGCGCGAATTGCAGTCTCACGGCCTGAACCAGGGCCACTTACCTGGACTTCACACTGTCTCATCCCTTGGTCAATCGCACGACGAGCCGCGCTGTCGGCAGCCGTTTGAGCCGCAAACGGTGTGCCTTTTTTCGCACCTTTAAAGCCACTGGCACCCGCAGAAGACCAGGAAACCGCGTTACCACTCGCATCAGTAATAGTTACGATGGTGTTGTTAAACGTGGACTGGATGTGAGCAATCCCGTTAGGAATATTTTTCTTTTGCTTACGGGGGCCGGTTTTGCGAATGGGTTTTGCCATGTCTACTTATGCAAGTTGCCTTGTGAATTGATTACAAATTAAAAGGTGCGAAAAGCCAGATGTTATCTAGAGATGTAAATCGGCAGCTCTGACTAACTGCGCCTGAATTTTCGTCTAAGTTGGCTATCGCATCCGTGTAGAGCACAGAAAGGAGTATGACTCACTCACACAAAAACGCGAACTGACAAATCATCAGTGCGCGTACCGCAGCCAAATTTTGAGTACCCAAACCAAAATTCAGGGCACTCACGGGACTACTTACGAGGCGGCTTTTTCTTACCAGCGATAGTGCGCTTACCAGTGCGGCGGGTGCGGCTGTTTGTGCGTGTACGCTGACCTCGAACGGGCAAGCCCATGCGGTGACGACGACCACGATAGCAACCGATGTCCATCAATCGCTTGATGTTCATGTTCACCTGACGGCGCAGGTCACCTTCAATCAGGTAGTCGCCTTCGACAGTTTCTCTCAGCTTGATAACGTCTGCATCAGCCAGATCTTTGACACGGGTGTCAGGGTTGACGCCTGTTTTTTCTAAAATCTGATGAGAGCGACTCAGCCCTATTCCGTAGATGTAGGTCAAGCCAATTTCAATTCGCTTATCTCTTGGCAGGTCAACGCCCGCAATCCGTGCCACCTATGTTTTCTCCCTTTTGCCTTCGGCAATCTCTAAATCGGTCAAACGAAACTAAAATCCTTAAATCAAAGCCTCAGCTCGCGAACAGTATCACGCTGAGACCCATGCACTAACGGTTCGCTCTATCCCTGACGCTGCTTATGCTTAGGGTTAGAACAAATCACCATGACTCGGCCACGACGGCGAATCACTCGGCACTTTTCACACATTTTTCGAACAGACGCGCGGACTTTCATGTCCCAAAGTTTTTATTTACTACAGGTTTGCAATGCTAACAGAAGGATGCGACATCCAGCAAGGAACAAGCTTATCTTTTCTGCAGCCCGATTAAATATCTTAGACAAAGATGGGCATAGACAAAAATGGGGCGCGCAAAGATTTAATCGTCTGCGCGCCCCAAACGGTATTTTTTGATCAGACGTAAATGACTAATAACTGACAGCTGCATAGAAGCCTATGCGCTTCTTCTCTGTGCGCCTCTTCCCTGTGCGCCTCTTCCCTATGCGCCTCTTCGTAGAGCAGCCTCTACCTGGCGAAATTCTTGCTCCAGACGATCCTGCAACTTTTGAGGAACAGGGCGGTTCGGATAGGAGCTGTAGTGACCGGCCAATGCATTTAGCGCGGTGCGCATCGTGGCAAAGGAGCTGAGGTTAGACACAGAGCCATTTCGGCGATAGCGGGAGGCAAATCCGTTGATCTTAGCTTTTGCTTCGTCTTGAAGCTGAGCCTTATTGGGTGCATCTTTTGGTAGGGCGATGGACTCTCTGAGGGTATCGATCAAAGCAATGGTGTCGTCTGTGTAGTTGCCGGTGAGGCCGTCGCTGGGGCCAACCGCACTACAGCCCGTTAAGCCGATTACGGCAACCAGCAGGAGGGCAAATACGCGGGACAAAAGGTTTCTCATAAAAATGGTTTTGGATGAGCAATCCCAGCGGGGCGAGGCTTTATGACTCTACTAATCTGAAGTCGAGACATCTAAAGTCAAGACATCTGAAGTCGAGCGCGATCCCAGCTGAAAAGATGAACATATGTTACATCTTATCCGATGGGTGCAGAGGACGATAGTGTCTTTGGGTCTACGCAGACCTTTAGGACTATGCCAGCATTTAGGACTACGCCAGCATTTAAGACTATGCCAGCATTTAAGACTACGCCGGATAGATGCGCAGACGCCTATTGGGCTCGTCGCCAAAGCTGAGCGACTTTAGCCGGTAGTGTTCGGCTAGCTCATGCTGCATTTTTCGAATTTTGGGCGATCGCGGCAACAGCTCCACGGGCTGACTCTTTGGAATCACAATTTGCTCCACCGCCAAGCGAGCTTCTTCGAGCGCCTCTAGCTCATCGTCTGCACCATTTTGAGCAAACAGGTCTAAATTGACACCTGCCGAGAGTTCACCATCATCGTCTAGGTCGAGAAGACGTCTGAGCGATCGCGTAATTTGCGGAATGCTGTTGGACTTGACCGTGTACACCGGCAGCTGCCTCGCTTTGGCAACCTGCTTTAGTTTCGAGTGGTTACGAATGTGCGATCGCAGCGCTAAAACCGCATCAGCCGACGATAGCTCCTTGGTGAATTTCACCGGCAAATCCAACGTCTTCACCACATGATCCAGCTGCTGACGGCTAATGCCATAGGCATAGATGCGGGTAACGTCGTCATCACTCGGATAAAAATCATCGCCCACCACCTGCGCCATTCGATCAGAGGGAATCGGCAGCTGACGCAGCGAATCGTCTAGCAAAGATTGAAACCGCTGTTGGTCACCCGTCAAGGGATTCAGTACAGGGGCAGAACGGCTCGTTCGCTTACCAAAGGAGTCTGAACCTAGGGGCGAAACAGGCGGTTTCATCGTGCCGGATGTTCGCCAGCCGCCGGGAGAGGCCTGCCCTCTAAAAGGGGCTGCCTTCAAATTGCCAGCGCCTGCTTTTAAGCTGCCAGAGCGGAGGCGACCACGCCGATCAGATTTCAGCGCGGCAGTAGCCAATGAGGAATCGCTGGGTAGTTCGTCAGTGATGACAAGCTGATTGTCTGGGCCCAGCGATCGCACCTGCTGCCCCGGAATCCGCCCGCGCAAAATAAAGTCCACAGTGTTGGAAACATCCTCATGCACCACCCACCGCTGCCGCTCTAGCATTTCCACCGCGATGTCAAAAGTTGGCGGTGCCTTACGCTCTAGCACACTCTTTTGGCTGCCGCGCCGCCGCGCTTCATCGTCGCCTAAAGTGACCGACTGAATGCCACCGACTAAGTCAGAGAGCGTAGGGTTTTTAATCAGATTCTCCAACCGATTACCGTGAGCTGTGCCGACTAGCTGCACACCCCGCTCTGCAATCGTACGAGCGGCTAGGGCTTCCAGCTCCGTGCCAATCTCATCAATCACAATAACCTCTGGCATGTGATTTTCCACCGCCTCAATCATCACCTGATGCTGCTGTTCAGGCCGAGCCACCTGCATTCGACGCGCTCGCCCAATGGCCGGATGAGGAATATCGCCATCTCCAGCAATCTCATTCGAGGTGTCAATAATCACGACTCGCTTCATCAAGTCATCTGCCAGTACCCGCGCAATCTCTCGTAGCGCTGTCGTCTTACCCACGCCAGGGCGCCCCAGCATCAAAATAGAATTGCCTGTCTCAACCAAATCGCGAATCATACCGATGGTGCCAAAAATGGCGCGACCCACCCGGCAGGTTAAACCGATAATGTCGCCCTTACGATTGCGCATGGCACTGATGCGATGCAGCGTTTTTTCGAGTCCTGCCCGGTTATCACCGCCAAAATGGCCGACTCTTTCGATGCAGTGCTGCAAATCTTCTTTAGAAACGGGCGTTTCAGATAGATACTCAACGGCGTCCGAAAAGCGCGCTTCGGGCTGACGACCTAAGTCTAAGATGACCTCGATCAGCTGATTACGCTTGGGATGGCCTTCCAATTGATCGCGGATGTAGGCTGGCAAGACAGCCAGCAGCTGAGGCAAATCGTCAGTTACTTCGGGAGTTGCCAGCTTTCTAAACGGCTTTTTCTCGCCTGGATAGCTGCTTTGCTGAGGGACGCTTTTGGCAGAAGCCTGCGGCTCTGATAAAGGGGCATTTTCAAACAGATCGTCGTTAAGACTCGCCATACAAAAAGGATATTCAACGAGATACATGCAGCGTCAGGGACGTACGCTTCTCAAGACCATTGCATCAGTAAATGTGCCAATCCAATGTATCCGTCAAAACCTAGCAGCCTGCTTTATGAAAAGTTTAGGTTAATCAGCCACTTTTAGAGGCTTGACCAGGGACTCTGCTAAGGCAACGGCTTGCTGCAATGCTTGGGGTACCTCTTCAAGATAATGGTTTTGCTCAAGAACTGGCATTAAAACTGGCATTAACAAGTGTCGAGCAAAGCTCCCGTAGGCGATCCCAGCAACTTTTCGAGGGCCTGCTGAATCTGCTTGAAATGAAGACTGTACCGATTGCCACAGCCCAGCCTCGCGAAGCTTTACGACGGTATATTCATTGGTCCCACCAGCCAATTGAATGGGGCCATCTAAGTCGGAGGCAACCGCTTTCTGGGCCAGTCTGACAGCGGCATGGGTTGTCCCTTTGCCAATATCGCCGCTCATGGGTCGGCCATCGGTTTGCCACATTAAGACCGTTTTGGACTGGGATAAGTCCATCAAACGCTGTAGTGATTTTAGGTAGTCAATATAGCCAGCCCCATCTGGGCAGCTAATAGAGATGAGCCGTAGATGGTCTATCCAGGGACGAAGGGTGCTCCATAGAGCGGCGAAAGCGTCGAAGTGGCCGACTTGAGTGTGGATTTCGAGGGCGTCTACCTGGGTGAGGACTTGGCGGGCGATCGCATCTAGAGAAGTAGGGTGCGATCGCGCCTCAATCAACCCCAATGGACATACCGGCAAACATCGCCCGCAGCCATAGCAGCGATCACACACCACACCCGCCCCATCAATCGCCGCCGCCGGGCACACTCGCTCACAAGGACGCGGACACTCAGCCGGACACAAATCAGCATCAAACCAGGCCTTTCTAAAGTGCGGATCTTCCCCAGCGCTCATACTCACCATCAGCAGTGGTCGAGCGTAAGACTCTCCAGACAGCGCACGCGCCACAGCCAAGCCTTCCTTAGCCGCTGCCACCACCGCCAAGTCAGCAGCCATATCGATACAGTCAGCCCCCGCCAATGCATAGGCCAGCGCCAAATTTCGCACAGTCGGAAGTGACTGATAGCTGGCACCGCAAATCAGCTTAAACCAATGGCCCGCCGCCAGCGATTGCAGCGGCTTTATGTCAAACACGTATGTCTTCTACTACTATTTCGAAATTCTTCTTATCTGTGCAGCTTAATCTACGCAGCTTATCTAGGCAGCGACCGCTTCTTTCAGCGGAAACCAAGTGAACGAGCGTTCGCCACCGACTTCCAACACCACCTTTACTCGAGGCTCAATGGACGGCAAAGACACTAGAAATTCTATTTCTTGGCTAGATAAAATGTGACCTTCAATCAACCAGAGCAAAAGCCCCTTCGAATCCGGACTTAGACTTTGCAGCCGATAGCTGACAACAGGCGGAATGTAGTAGCGATCGCCCGTTGCCGAAGCATCCATATTCTTTTTGCCCAGGTGCGGCGGGCGCACACCATGCACATCCAGCAAAAACGCTGACAAATCGCCTAGCCCCCTTGCACTCATATGGGCACAGTCATAGCCAGCCGTTCTCACTCGTCTGCGATAGCGTCCTTCATGACCACCTTCCAATGGCATCCGCACAGCCAAAGCACCTGCTTTCTCAAGGTCGCGGGTAAATTTGTTGAAGGCTAGCAGTGGCATAGAAAAGCAAAGATATTGAACAAAATACTAAGCAACAACATCCTACTTCATAACTCACCGAAGCACTATCAATCCGAAGGCTGACCCAAAGGCGCATCTAGCATGAAACCAGAGGGCCCATCCTGCCAACTGCGCTTAGAAACAAGCGCTTGATCTCTATCTATACAAACATTGCCCAGCTGAGAAAAATCGCCTTTTACTCTGGGATAGTCCACATGGGTAACGACCTCGTCTTCGGTCACAAACGCCAACAGCGTGACGTTGTCATACCGTTCCACGCTAGATGCCGCCTCCATATCCCAAGGAAATCCCAGCAGCGTTTCGGCCACTTCGTTGTTAGAATACGGCCCCATCACGCACACCCTCGACCATCCCGACACTGTCACCTCGGACAAATCGACCTCCGACACGGGCAAGTCGATCAATCCGTCAATTTCGCGCTTTAGAAATTCGTGCTCTGAAGAATAGTTCTTCGGTTCACGGCAGCCAACCAGAGCAATTCCCAAACTAGCAATCAATACCAACCGCTTGCCGAACATCATCAATCGATTCCAAATCCTTTACCCAAACCAGTACGAGACAAGCGTCCGTGAGGTATGATACAAAGCGGCCAATTTGAGTTACGGCCATGGAGAGTATTTTTCAGAGATATTTTCCAAAACTAACTAGACACAGGCCAAAAACCGTGTATAGTTAAAGACTGTCGCCGAAAAAATGGATACTAGAGGAAAGTTGCTGCTTACAGAGTTTTTGTACTGATAGCACCTGTGCCATTAGGCCATTGCATCAGTTCGTCAGAGGCAATCTCAACACGCTGATTTCAAATCATCAGCTATGGAGAGAGCCGATGAAGCTGTTCCAATCCTCCCAGTCCAAGGCGAAAAGATAGGGCAATCAAGACTCCCCTCAGGTTGAGTCTTTTAGAAAGAGCCTATCGATTGTTTTCCAGTGTGGTTTAGCAAAGCTTAGACGCTGGCTGTTTTTTCTGAGCGCTTCCTACAAAGAGGCGGTCATCAGGAAATACATTTGCCAGTGCTTTGACTGCTAGCTGGTTATGTTGTGTCAAAAGCGCTCAGACAAGGACATTCCTTGTCAGGCTTTTGCGTCTTGAAGCGGAGACGGGATTAGTGTCTGTCGGTATTCTCGGTACCAAACTTGGTATGACTCAGGTGTTTGACGAAACTGGAAATGCCATTCCAGTAACCGTCATTCAGGCTGGCCCCTGCGTAGTTACGCAGATTAAAACAGAACAGACAGACGGCTACTCGTCTGTGCAAATTGGCTACGGCGATGTCAAGGAAAAGGCTCTCAACCAGCCCAAGCTTGGCCATCTGAAAAAGTCCGGTGCGTCGCCCGTTCGTCACCTACGTGAATATCGTGTGTCTGACACGGGTAGCTTCGAACTCGGACAGGCCTTAGCCGCCGACCGATTTGAAGCCGGTCAGCTGATTGATGTCAGTGGCATCAGCATTGGTAAAGGCTTCGCGGGTAACCAAAAGCGGAACAACTTCCGCCGAGGCCCCATGTCCCACGGTTCTAAAAATCACCGCGCCCCCGGCTCAACCGGCGCAGGTACGACGCCCGGTCGCGTTTACCCCGGCAAGAAAATGGCAGGCCGCATGGGTGGTGAAAAGGTTACTGTTCGTAAGCTGAGCGTCGTGAGAGTAGATAGCGATCGCAATCTTCTTCTAGTTAAAGGGGGCGTTCCTGGTAAAGCCGGCTCGCTTTTAAACATTACCCCTGCAACCATCGTCGGTCAGCAATAGCGCTTGACATCAGCTCGACCTCAGTTCGACATAAACCTGCTTCATGCCACATCGCTAACAGCAGGTTTATTCACAACCAGCGACGACAATAGCTCAAAAAAGACCTTGCTCTTACCTAAAGGTGGCTTGGCAATAAGTTCGAAGGATACACCATGGTTGATTGTGAAATTAAAGATTGGCAAGGGGAAAAGGCCGGTACTGCCAGCCTTGACCTGAAAGTCGCCAAAGAAGAAAATGCCTCGCACATTGTTCACAGAGCACTCGTGCGTCAAATCAATAACGGCCGTCAGGGCAATGCCTCTAGCAAAACCCGCTCCGAGGTCAGAGGGGGCGGTCGCAAGCCTTGGCGTCAAAAAGGAACAGGCCGTGCCCGCGCCGGTTCTATCCGGTCTCCTTTATGGAGAGGGGGCGGCGTTATCTTTGGCCCTAAGCCTCGCGACTACAGCACGAAAATGAATCGCAAAGAGCGTCGCCTAGCGCTTCGCACCGCATTTCAGGGCTGTGCTGAGAGCATGGTTGTCGTCAAGGATTTTGCCGACGAGCTCAGTCAGCCAAAGACAAAAGATATGTTGGCAGCGATTGGCCGCTGGGGCATCAAAACTGACGAAAAGATTCTCATGATCTTCAGCGAGAAAAATGACAACATCTATCTCTCGCTACGGAACGTTCCAAATGTTCGAATGATTGATGCCACAAACCTCAACGTTTACGACATTTTGCACGCTGAGCACCTGGTAGTAACAGCATCTGCCCTCGAAAAGATTCAGGAGGTATACGGTGAGTAAACGATTTGACGAGCGTGAGATTCCAGACATTATTCGCAAGCCCCTCATCACTGAGAAAGCGACCATCGCCCTGGAAAACAATCAATACACTTTTGAAGTAGCGCCCAAAGCCACCAAGCCTCAAATCAAAGACGCCATTGAAAAGCTCTTTGAGGTCAAGGTCGTAGGCATCAGCACTCAAAACCCGCCTCGCAAAAAGCGCCGGGTCGGCCAGTTTATCGGTCATCGCGCAGCCTACAAGCGAGCCGTTGTTACCCTGGCCCCGGATGACACCATTACGCTCTTCCCAGACGTTTAGGCCGATTAGTTTGGCTAGATCAAATTGGCTAAGCCGGACTGGCTAAACCAAGCTAGCCGACCAAAGACTTGTTGAAAAGTACACGATAACAGCGACACACTTAAAGCCATGGGCATTCGCTCCTACCGACCATTAACCCCAGGAACGCGCGAGCGTACCGTTTCAGACTTCTCATCTATCACGGCTGATAAGCCTGAAAAGTCTCTTACTTACTCGGTTCATCGTCCAAAAGGGCGAAATAATCGTGGCGTTATTACCTGTCGTCACCGTGGCGGTGGCCACAAGCGTCTGTATCGTCAGATTGACTTCAAGCGCGACAAGCACAACATTACTGCAAAAGTTGCCACCGTTGAATACGACCCCAACCGTAATGCTCGCATTGCGTTGGTTCACTACGAAGACGGTGAAAAGCGCTACATCCTTCATCCCTTGGGTTTAGAAGTCGGCACTACCATCATTTCTGGTGAGGAGGCTCCTTTTGAAGTGGGGAATGCGCTGCCCCTACATCGCATTCCCCTAGGTACAACGGTTCACAATGTTGAACTCGTTGCTGGCAAAGGCGGCCAAATGGTTCGCGCAGCGGGTGCGGGCGCACAGCTAGTGGCAAAAGAGGGCGGTTATGTCACCCTCAAGCTGCCTTCTAGTGAAGTTCGCATGGTTCGCCGTGAGTGCTACGCCACAATCGGCCAAGTCGGCAACGTGGAGCATCGGAACCTCACCTTGGGCAAGGCAGGCCGCAAGCGCTGGTCTGGTCGTCGCCCCGAAGTTCGCGGCAGTGTCATGAACCCAGTTGACCACCCCCATGGCGGTGGTGAGGGCCGTGCCCCCATTGGTCGCAGCGGACCCGTCACACCTTGGGGTAAGCCAGCCCTAGGCTACAAAACACGCAAGAAAAAGAAAGGTAGTGACTCGCTCATCGTGCGTCGTCGTCGCCGGTCTTCTAAGCGTGGTCGTGGCGGTAGAAACGCATAAGGCTTCCTTACTATTTTTTAACGCTAGTCCTTTAACGATTGATCCCAGGTAAAAAGCATGTCCCGTTCCCTGAAGAAGGGGCCCTTTGTGGCAGACCACCTTCTCACCAAAATTGAAAAGCTCAACGCGAAGAATGAAAAGCAGGTCGTCAAGACTTGGTCTCGCGCTTCGACAATCATTCCCCAGTTCATCGGCCATACGGTTGCGGTTCATAATGGCCGTCAGCACGTGCCCGTTTTTATCAACGAACAGATGGTTGGCCACAAGCTCGGTGAGTTTGCACCCACCAGAACGTTCCGGGGCCATGCAAAAAGCGACAAGAAGGCACGGCGCTAAAGGAGATCCGTAGACATGATTGATATTGATTCAGATTCTCAAGTAAAGGCAACGGCCAAGTTTGTCCGCATGTCTCCTCGCAAGGTACGCCGCGTACTCGATCAGATTCGAGGTCGCTCTTACCGCGAAGCGCTGATCATGCTTGAGTTTATGCCTTACAAGTCCTGTGAGCCTATTCTCAAGGTTTTGCGCTCTGCCGTGGCAAACGCCGAACACAACAACGGACTAGATCCTGTGACCCTTTACATCAGTGAAGCTTACGCGGATCAGGGTCCAGTGCTCAAGCGCTTTCGCCCCCGCGCCCAGGGCCGTGCGTTTCAGATTCGCAAGCCGACCTGTCACATTGCGATCGCAGTCGCCCCAGGCACCGAAGTTTAAGGGCTAACGCACAACCCTTTCTTTCAACTAGCTTTTTTCAAACCGCCCTTTCACCCGTTCTTTCTAAGGAGTACATCAGTGGGACAGAAGATTCACCCTATCGGTCTTCGCCTTGGCATCACTCAGGAGCATCGCTCCCGCTGGTATGCCGACAAAAACCGTTATCCAGAACTTCTCAAAGAGGATCATGAGATCCGCAAGTACGTTGAGAAAAACCTGGCGAATGCAGGCATTTCCGACGTGCACATCGAGCGCAAAGCCGATCAAATTGACCTCGAAGTTCGCACGGCTCGCCCTGGTGTTGTTGTGGGTCGAGGGGGTGCAGGTATCGAAGCCCTTCGCGCAGGCCTTCAGAAAAAGATTAAGGACGACACCCGTCAAATTCGCATCAACGTTGTTGAAGTTGCTCGGGTTGATGCGGACGCTGGCCTCATCTGTGAGTACATCACGCAGCAGCTAGAGCGCCGAGTTTCTTTCCGCCGCGTCGTCCGTCAGGCCATCCAAAGAGCCCAGCGAGCAGGCGTCGAAGGCATCAAGATTCAGGTTAGCGGTCGTCTCAACGGGGCTGAAATTGCCCGGACAGAGTGGACCCGTGAGGGCCGCGTACCGCTGCATACATTGCGGGCAAACATTGACTACGCCTACCGTACCGCTCAAACCACATACGGCATTTTGGGTGTCAAGACTTGGGTATTTAAAGGCGAGGTCATTCCTGGACAGGAAAATCAGCCTGAAGAAACTAAAGCGCAGCCCCGTCGCCGTCAGCCCCGTCGTCGCCAACAGTTTGAAGATCGTTCTAACGATTCCTAAGACTGAGTCGTTAGGCCAAAGCGAAAGCGCTAAACCCGCCCCGCCACCTTCCATCGCCATTTTTTCAGTGTGATCCATCATGTTAAGCCCAAGAAGAACAAAATTTAG